>CAKRKL010000031.1 GCA_934358405.1 uncultured Blautia sp. | reverse complement strand
TATTTCAGAAGCAATTTCTTGCGACAGCTTGTTTACTATACCACTGCCGCAAGGAGAAGTCAAGCACTTTTTACAAATAATTACATATTTTTTTGTGCAGGTTATTTGTCGAATTACGTCAGACGATTTTCCTTGCATCTTTTCCTTGTTTATACTATACTATAAGAAAGCATTTCATTTCAGTAAGTCTATTTGATATCATTTCCGATATCTCCGGCGTTCTGCCGCTTCAGAAATCTCATGCTTTTCCCATATAACAGCAGGAAGGTTTCTGATAGGAATGCAATCGGATTATCCAGGAGATCTTCCGCCATTTTTATTAAAAGGAGGTCTTCTATGGATACTACCACATTGTCTGCTAATCGCTTATACAAAGACAGATTGTACAAGATGATTTTTAATGACAAGAAAGAATTACTGAACCTTTACAATGCAATTAACGGAACCCATTATGACGATCCCGCACTGCTCACCATTACCACACTGGAGAATGCAATCTATATGACAATGGCGAATGATCTTTCCTTTATCATTGACATGCGTCTGGCACTTTATGAGCAGCAAGCTACAGTTAATCCTAACCTGCCCCTGCGTTTTCTTATGTACATAGCGGATATTTATTCTGCTTATACAAAAGATATGAATCTGTATGGTAGGAAAGCAATACAGATTCCATTGCCTTCTTTTATTATTTTTTATAATGGAAAAGAACAGCAGCCTGACAGAACGGAATACATGCTTTCTGATTTATTCCATCCTACTGCTGATCATCCTGCACTGGAGCTGAAAGCTGTCATGTTAAATATAAACAAGGGACATAATCAGGAGTTGATGAATGCTTGCCACACCCTTCGCGATTATTCCGAATATGTATCACGCATCCGAACCTACTCTGCCCAGATGCCATTATCTGACGCTGTTGAAAAAGCCATCACCGAATGTATCCAGGAAAATATTCTGCGGGATTTTCTATTAAAAAACCGAGCGGAGGCAAAAGCTATGAGTATTTACGAATATGATGAAGAGAAAACGATGCGCATGCTTCGAGAGGAAGCATATGAGGAAGCAATTGAAATAGGTATCCGCACTACGATTGAAACCTGTATGGAATTTAATGCTTCCTCTGCCCTCATTATTCAAAAGCTGATTTCCGGATTCCATCTTTCCGAGGAGAAGGCACAGGCCTATTTAAATGAGTACCTAAGCCAAAATCCCAAACACTCCCCCCTATAACCACTTATCAGCATTCCATAAAAGAACCTTCTGTTACTCGTCTCAGCAACAGAAGGTTTTATAAATATACCTTTCATTAAAAATATAAAATTATACCATTTTCGCTACCATATAAAATATTTTAATTAAAATTTGCAGATATCCTATGCCGCATAATGTACCAGTTATAAACCTGCGTATATTAGTTGACGGCAGAACATCAATATACTGCATATACCAATCCCCCAGCATAACCAAGCCAAAACATAAACATAATTCTATAGGTACAAATATTTTCAGTACAAATAAAAGAACTCCAACTAAATATCCTGCCAAAATTCCTGTGCAGCGTGCACATAATGGAAATTGCATCCCATTTATAAAAAAACTTCTTTCTGGCATCTGATGACATCCGGAGTATTTTCCTATACGCATAAAGTATTTATGTAAAAGCAGGAGCTTACATTTTAACTTTTTGTTCAAGTTCTGCATATTCTGATTCCCTTGTTTTTATTTCTTTCTTAAGCAGAGGAACTAATATTACAGTAAAAATTGCACATCCTATTCCCATAATTTTGAGAAAAGAAAAATCTATCAAAGTTCCAATAATAAGAAGAATTAAGCAGCAAACAAATATTGGTCCGACTCCTTTTAAAGCATTTTTCTTCTTTTGTATTTCCAGTTCAAGATCTTCAAGTGCAGGAAATTTACAGCCACAATCAGAGCACACCCAGAAATGCTTATGTTCATCTATAACCGTTGTTTTCTGGGATTTTCCGCAATTTCCGCAAAGCAGTCCAAATGGTCCTAAGAAAAGATACCCAAGGAATCCTTTAGAGCCAGAATAACCTCCTGAAGTTTCTACTTTTGTTTCTGTTTCAGTCACATATTGTAAATTAGTACTGTTACATGATGGACATTTTAATCTTTTTGTCTCTCCATTTTTTTGTTTCCTGTTATTAAGTTCGTTCATTTTTCCGCCTTTCCTCCCAAAGCACCTATTTAAAAGCTCTTTTATCGCCTATTCTATTGCACGGATGCTTGAAATCGTATTGTTATTATAATTAATTTCCACATTGTATTTACCATTGTTAAAATTTAAAATCACCTCATCCTTTTTAGTTTTGGTAAATTCATAAGAATAATATGCTTCCTGAATCATACTCTCTTCTTCCCAATGAGGAAAAACTGTTCCATTACTGTTTTCCTTATATACTGCTACGAACTTACTTTCCTTAAGATAAAGAGTAGTATCATCAAGAAAAGTTATATGTGTCTGTATTTCTCTTGAAGAGCCATTCTTATTTTTATGTAAGTTATAAATCTCAAAAGATTGTCCAAGCGCATCTTCTTTTACAGATTCAAGCAATTCTTTATCTGCATACCCTTCAAAATGACTGATAGGTATATACCCAACAACCGACCGATCAGCATTACAAACCAGCGGACAATCTTCATAACGGAATTTTCCGCTTTTCAGCCATCCTACTTTTCCAAAATCCGACTGGTTTCCAATCGAATATACCACCTCGCCTTTATGGAATTTTTTCAGTTTATAGCCCGTCATAGATAGGGGCAAGGGAAAGTACGATACTGCAACACCATATTTATACTTATATCCACACCCTGCTTCTACAATCGGGAAACTGTCTCTATCTAATTTATATGTAATACTTTCTTCCACAGGAGTTTTCAAAATTTCCGCTGCCCAAATATTATACGCATATACCTGTGGAACAATCATAACCACAAACTGTATGATAAATACAGCAATAAACGCACCAACGCCTGCCCACTCTTTCATTAACCAATTATCCACCACACACATTATGATCAAAATAGCAAGAGATATCATAACACTGATACAATTTACTTTTTCTGCATTGTCAAAAAAGACAAGACATAATGCATATGGAAAATATGAAAAAAACGCTCCGAAAAACAAATACTTAATACCATATAAAATCCATATAAACCGCCTTTCTCTAAAAGCATAAACAATTTCTTTCCCTGCCTGAAAAAAAGTCCATAAAAAAAATGATACCCAGGATATCCCCCTTATCATATCGGTAATATTTGCCACAAACGTATAGCCTGCACCTAACAGAAGCATCAAAACACCAATAATTACTTCAAATGTAATCGGTAAAATAATTATATATTCCATAGCATTCTCCATTCTTTAAAAGTACCATTTTTTGAGTTTTTAGTAAACTTATTTACTATTTCTTATTTTAGTACATTTATTTACTAATTTCAATATAAAAGAATCTTCCTATGCTAAAATTATATAAATTTTATTTCTGAATCATATTTTTTATGTTTATACAAAAACTAAAATGAAATCTTATTTTTTCAATGTTTTCAGGAGGATTTACTTGAATTACAGACAACGTATTCGCGATTTACGCGAGGATGCCGATAAAACCCAGACTCAGATTGCTGATTATTTAGGCACTTCACAAACGATGTATGCACGATACGAACGTGGTGCGAATGAAATGCCAATCCGCTATCTGGTTGCTTTATGCAGATACTATAACGTTTCTGCTGACTATATTCTTGGATTTACCAACACAAAAATTGTCTTACCTGAAGATTCTCCCAGAAAAGAACAATAAGTTCGCAAAATTTTCTAATTACATTTTCATGTGATAATGAGAAAATTTTTGCGAACTTATTATTTTTTGCACTTTTTACATAATTATATTACAGCAAATCATTTTAAGAAATATATTCTCTTGCAGTTGCTAATATTTGCAGCTTACAGAAACTCCTTCAGTTTCTCCACATTCTCCTCCTCAAACTCCTGGAGCCGTTCCATCAGCTTTTTAATATCCTTCTCCACATTGTTTTCATACTGATGAAGCTTTTTCACGGCTTCGGTGATTCCCATGCTGCTACCCTGGATCAACATTTTGGCGATGTGGGAGGTGGAAGCGTCGGCCATGGTTTGGAGATTGACCATCAGGTAGGTGCGGATTTTTTCGAAGGTACCAAGGCCTTTTTCGTCGTATCCGTTTCGATTTAGCAGGTCGCGGGCTTCGTTGTGGAATTTGCGGTAGCCTTCCAACTGTTTTTCCAGATAGGCCTGAAGCTTCTCATCTTCTGTGATGTCCAGAAGCTGCTGTAAGGTGTCCACTCCCATCTGGGAATTCTGGTATACGTAGTTTAAAAATTCTGCATTTGCATTCATGGGCAATTCTCCTCCGTTAAAAAAGGTTCTTTCATATAAAACTGTTCCTTACCTTTATAACAGAATGCCCCGCATTTCTATTTTATATGCAAAATTGTTTCTAAAATTATTCTCTCACTCATACTTCACAATCTCCTTTTTCAGCCTCTTCATAATCCGCTTCTCCAGCCGCGAAATATAAGACTGTGAAATTCCAAGCAGATCCGCAACCTCTTTCTGAGTTTTCTCCCGCCCCTCATGTCTGCCAAGACCGAACCGTAATTTAATAATTGTCTGTTCCCGCGGAGAAAGCTTGGAAATAGCTTTTCCAAGGAGCCGGATTTCCACCTCATCCTCCAGGTGACGGGATATCACATCATCATCTGTTCCCAGGATATCAGACAGTAAAAGTTCATTCCCGTCCCAATCCACATTCAAAGGCTCGTCTATGGAAACCTCCATTTTCGTCTTGCTGTTCCGGCGGAGATACATCAGTATCTCGTTCTCAATACAGCGGGAAGCATAAGTGGCAAGCTTGATATTTTTCACCGGATTAAAGGTATTGATTGCTTTAATCAGTCCAATTGTTCCAATAGAAATAAGATCCTCCACACTCACGCCTGTATTGTCAAATTTTTTTGCTATATACACCACCAGCCTGAGATTGTGCTCAATAAGAAGAGATTTGGCTTCCTTCTCCTCCGGTGTTCCCAGCTTCTCAAGCGCTCTGGCTTCTCTATTGCTTTCCAGCGGAGGCGGCAGAATATCACTTCCACCAATATAATAAACATCTCCCTGTCTTCCAAACAGAAATCTTGGCATTACCTGAAATGGATTATAATTTACACTTACTGCTGATCGATTCATAGACGCATCCCCTCCTAATGCAATATTCTGGAATTTAACAGTACCTGGTACTCTTTTCCCAAAGCAGAGGGTTCTACTGCCAGCGCAAGCACCGGATTCACTGCATGAATCACCTCCCCGGGAGTGTGAATACAAAGGTCATCTATCACCACCGCCAGCATTACGCCTTCCTTTCCTACTGTTTTGTAGGGCAGAAAATGCGGATGCAGATCAGTAAGCTGCGTGCCTTCCAGCTCCCCTGGATTCTCCTGCAGGTGCTTCAGCCTGTCTGTTTTTTCTTCAGGCAGCATAGCATCCAAAACCTCAGGTTTTATAATAAAAACCCCTTCACCGTTTATCGGATCCACAAGAAGATTGCCTGTATCCAGGAATCCGAAAAACTGTTGTACATTTCCCTGATAAGAAAGGGTGATCGGATAGATGTTCTTCCATCTGGCGCGAAAGGAATCACTTAGGTAGATTAATGCGCTAAGTCCCATATAAGCACCTATAGCAGCTGCCAGAAACCGCAATGGCAAAGCAGCCTCCATAAGTACCGCCTCCATAAAGCCTCCCATGAGGAAGGCCATCAGGTAAAAGGTTACAAAGGCTTTCACCAGCAGTCCCTCTTTTTTCAGCTGCAGGCCCAGCACCAGCATGATCCAGGCACAGCACCCGTGAAGAAGCACTTTTGCCGGAAGCATCCCATCCGATGGTACATAAAGAATGAGGCAGGAAAAAAGGGCGCCAATGGCAGCTGCCAGCAAGATCCTTCCACGATTTCTTTTTCGCAGGAACAGTTTGCCTACAATGCGAAGAAGAATATAATCCATTAAAAGATTCGTCAGAAAGACGATGTCTATGTATACGTCATAATACATAAAAAAGCCCCCTGTGGCCGTCAATCCTTCACTTTGGTAAGTGAACTCATTATACGGTCACAGGGGGTGCGGATTTTGTCAAAAAGAGGCGGGAAATCCTAAGAATTTCTCGCCTCTTATCGACAGTCCAAGCTGTCAGTTTTCTTTTTTCGAAGTCATTCGAGAGCTGCAAAGTAAATCCGAAAATTATCGCACAAAATCACCGATCAGTCTTCCAGGTTTTTCTGATGCAAAGCCTCCAACAGGCTTCGCAGCTCTCCGATCGGAAACTGTCCGGGGGCAGAAGCTGCTCCTACAGTTCCGAAGGTAATTGCGGAACCGAAGTTTTCTCCTGAAATACGGCTAATGGAACCAATACTTCCCATTGCCATAGATACCAGAGGCTTTTCGCATTCCTTACTCATAGCATTGGTAGCCTCCATAATAGCTGCCACATCTTCAAAGCCATGAGGCATTACTGCCATTTTTAAAATATCTGCCCCGGATTTTTCCATTTCGTGAAAACGGTTCAGAAGGATTTCCTGGCTGTCTGTTTTTTCAAAATCATGGGAAGAAGCGATTACCTTGGCTCCTTCCTTTTGAAGCTCTTCTATCAGTTTTTTCTTTTCATCTGAATTTTTCATCACTTCCACATCAACAAGATCTGCCTTTTTGCTTTTAGCGGCATTTATATTGCAGGCACTGTAGTCTTCCGGGGAAATGGTAATATTTCCACCCTCTTCACTTGTCCGGATAGTAAAAAGAAGCGGTGTTTCTTCAAGAATTTGAGAAAGCTTTTCCAGAACCTGATCACACGCTTCCAAATCCATCAGTTTTTCAAAAAAATCAGCACGCCACTCCACCAGATCTGCTGCAGCTTTTTTGGCTGCTTTTGCTTCCTGGCAAATTTTTTCTTCTGTAGTTCCGGTGACAGGAACACAGATTTTCGGGATGCCTGCCCCGATGGTCAGTTTTTTTATCTGAATAGTTTTTGTCATTTCTTGACATCTCCTTTCTATTAGAATAAGATATACCCAATAACACTTTAGCAATTTCAGGAGGTTCCTTATGATTCCAATTACCGGCCACACCCGTCTTACCGCACTTCTTGGAAGCCCGGTAGCACATAGTATTTCCCCCCTTATGCATAATGAAGCATTTCAGCTGCTTAATCTGGACTATACTTATTTATGCTTTGATGTAAATGAAGAAGCTCTTCCGGCTGCTGTGGAGGGCTTAAAAGCCTGCGGCATCCGTGGCTTTAATCTTACCATGCCAAACAAGAACCAGATCGTAAAGCTTCTCGATGAGCTTTCTCCTGCTGCCAGACTCATTGGTGCCGTTAATACAGTTGTCAATGATAAGGGACATCTTGTGGGCTACAATACTGACGGCGTTGGCTATATGCAGGCAGTCAAAGATGCAGGCTATGATATCACCGGCAAAACCATTACAATTATGGGAGCCGGCGGTGCAGCTACTGCTATCTGCGCACAGGCTGCTCTTGACGGCGTAGAAAAAATCCATATTTTTGCCCGGGAAACCAGCCGTTTCTGGGAACGCACACAAAAGCTTGTGGAAAATATCAATTCCACGCTTCCATGTAAAGCAGTTCTTCATGAGAATAAAGATACCGATGCTCTTGCCGGGGCTATTTCAGAAAGTGCCCTGCTTTTAAATGCCACTTCTGTAGGAATGGCACCAGACACTGACAGTACAATAATTCAGGATACTTCCCTTTACCACCCGGATCTGATCGTATCTGATGTAATCTACAATCCCCGGGAAACCCGTTTTCTTCGGGAGGCAAGAGAAGCCGGCTGCCGTACCTTCAACGGTATGTATATGCTGCTTTATCAGGGTGCAGAAGCATTCCGCCTCTGGACCGGGAAAGAAATGCCGATTAAGGAAATCAAGGAAAAATATTTTTCTTGTTAAAGCTTATCAATAGCTTTTTAAGAAAACAGGCGCCGCTTTTACAGCAGCGCCTGTTTTAATCTTGTAAATTATTTCTTCTCTTCCTGAACCTCTACCTTGCGGTTCTCTCTGTTCTTAATCTCAGCTTTGATGGAAGCAATAAATTCCTGAAGATCCTTTGCACCTTCATCTCCAAGGAAGCGGCTTCTTACAGAAACCTTACCTTCTTCCTCTTCCTTAGCACCAACAACCAGCATGTAAGGAATTTTCTGAAGTCTTGCCTCACGGATCTTGTATCCGATCTTCTCAGCACGTGTATCAGCCTCAACACGGATTCCTGCTTCCTTAAGCTCATTTACAACCTTATCCGCATAATCCATATATTTCTCGGAAATCGGAAGTACCTTTACCTGTACAGGAGCAAGCCAGGTTGGGAAAGCACCTGCAAAATGCTCGATCAGGATACCAATGAAACGCTCAATGGAACCAAATGCTACACGGTGGATCATAATCGGACGATGTTTCTCTCCATCTGCTCCAATATACTCGCAGTTAAAACGAAGAGGAAGCTGGAAATCAAGCTGAATCGTACCGCACTGCCATGTTCTTCCGATGGAATCCTCAAGATGGAAGTCGATCTTCGGTCCGTAGAATGCTCCATCTCCTTCATTTACCACATAGTTAAGGCCAAGATCATCAAGAGCTCCGCGAAGAGCGTCAGTAGCCATCTCCCAGTCCTCATCACTTCCCATGGAGTCCTCAGGACGTGTGGAAAGCTCTACATGATATTTGAAGCCAAACAGCTGATATACTTCATCGATCAGCTTTGCAACGCCTTTGATCTCCTCACGGATCTGCTCCGGCATCATGAAAATATGGGCATCATCCTGTGTGAAGCAGCGTACACGCATAAGTCCGTGAAGCTGACCGGATTTCTCATGACGATGTACCAGACCAAGCTCACCCATACGAAGCGGCAGATCACGGTAAGAACGTGGCTCAGACTGATATACAAGAATACCGCCTGGACAGTTCATTGGCTTAATTGCAAAATCCTGCTCATCAATAACAGTTGTGTACATATTTTCTTTATAATGATCCCAATGTCCGGAAGTCTCCCAAAGGTGACGAGCCAGCATGATTGGTGTGGAAATCTCAACATATCCTGCTTTCTGGTGAATCTCTCTCCAGTAGTCAAGAAGTGTGTTCTTCAGAACCATTCCCTTAGGAAGGAAGAATGGGAATCCAGGACCCTCATCGCTCATCATAAACAGACCAAGCTCTTTGCCAAGCTTTCTGTGGTCACGCTTCTTAGCCTCTTCCATACGATTAATATATTCTTCCAGATCTGCTTTCTTAGTAAAAGAAGTACCGTAGATTCTGGTGAGCATTTTGTTTTTCTCGCTTCCTCTCCAGTAAGCACCTGCAACACTTGTAAGCTTGAATGCTTTCACCGGTTTGGTTGTCATCAGGTGAGGACCTGCGCAAAGATCAACAAATTCTCCCTGCTGATAGAAGCTGATCTCTTCACCTTCCGGAAGATCTTCAATAAGCTCTACCTTGTATGGCTCATTTTTCTCTTTAAAGAATGCAATTGCCTCTTCTCTTGATTTGGTAAAGCGAGTAATCGGAAGTGCCTCTTTTACTACCTTCTTCATCTCAGCTTCAATTTTTGTAAGATCCTCTGCAGTAATAGGATTCTCACTGTCAATATCATAATAAAATCCGTCTGCAATAGATGGTCCGATTGCAAGCTTTACATCCGGGTACAGTCTCTTGATTGCCTGTGCCATAATGTGGGATGTGGTATGACGGAAAGCTCCCTTGCCGCCTTCATCCTCAAATGTAAGAATGCTTAATTCACAATCTTTGTCAACTACATGTCTCAGGTCAACAACCTCACCATCAACTTCACCTGCACAGGCTACCCTTGCAAGACCTTCGCTGATGTCAGATGCAATGTCGATAACGGATTTTGCTTCTGCGTATTCTTTTTTAGAACCGTCTTTTAATGTGATAATCATGATTCGTGTCTCCTTTTCTTTTTCTGAAACTGTATCTGGCAGGAAACTGTCTGATACGAAAAACGTATGGTAACGTTTGACTGTACAGGGACGAAATAAAAAAGCCCTTACAATGCATTCACACTGTAAGGGACGATTATACTCGCGGTTCCACCCTGCTTGCCATAGCATACGTATCTGTAAACCAGGCCTCTTATTTGATGGTAACGGAATCACCGGACCGGATTAGGGCCACTCAGAGGTAGTTTTCAACTGCTTCCTGATAAGGCATTTCCAGCCGCCTGCCTCTCTCTGAAACATTCCACAGTTTACTCTTCTCGTCAACGTGTTTTCTTATCACTATGCCCCATTATATCCTTGGCTCCTGGGTTTGTCAATAACTACAAAAGCAAATTTTCTTTATCTTTTAAATATTTCCCCGCAGCTTTTCTTTCACAAGCGCCGCTGTTTCCCTCACCACATAGTGAACCTGCATAATAGGGTCAGAGGCTGCCGCAATTCCATGTGGATGCTCATAGCCCAGCTTTGCAGCCAGCTTCACAGCACGGTAAACATGAAAATTATTGGACAGAATTCCGGTATTTTTCCGGCTGCAGCCAGTAAGTGCATCGGAAAATTTAAGATTTTCCTTTGTGTTGGTGGATTTGTCTTCTAATACCAGTCTCTCCTTTTTGATTCCGTGGGCAATAAGGTAATTTTCCATGCATTTAGCCTCTGTAATATCCTCACCAAAGCCCTGTCCGCCTGAGAGGATCAGAATTGTATTTTCATTCTCCCTTGCATATTTTAAGGCTGCCTTCAGACGAAGTTCAAGTGCCTTAGAAGGCACGTCTCCCTTCACATGGGCTCCAAGCACTACCACATAGTCCAGGTTTTTTCGGACTGCAGTCTTCATGCCGGAAATCACGCAGCCGCAAAGCAGCACAAAGCACAGCGCTCCACATAGCACCACCACAGATACTGCATATTTCATCCATGCAGGAAAAAATCCCGGATGCTTTCTTCCATAGCATAGCAGCGCCGTACTACCCTCAAAAAAAATGGTCAGAGCCACCCATATCCAGGCAAAATCTGCGGTAATTCCTGCGTAAATCACAATTAACAGGTAATAAGCCAGGCAGACAATACCTGCACAAAAACATATTAAACTCAAATTCACATCTCACTTTCCTGTAAATTATTCAGCTTGGATATACAAAACGGATTGCCTGACAGTCACACTGCCCCTGCAATCCGTTCCATAAGACCAGAGTTCTATCTGGATCTCAATCAATTATGCTCGATAATTATTTATTTCTTCCGCAGCAGAATTTATATTTCTTTCCGCTTCCGCACGGACATGGATCGTTACGTCCAACCTTGTGTGCTTTCACAACAGTACCGGATTTCTTCTGCTCAAGATAAAGCTCTTTACGCTTCTCTGGTGTAAAAATTGCATCCCACTGTGGAAGATTATAAAGCCAGTCAGCCTTAGCATCTACCATGTTCTTGTAAAGAAGCTCTTTATCAAAGCAAAGACTTACGGTAGTATTCTCATCCATAGTCTCGATTGGGTTCTGAACCTTAAGGCTGTCGTTAATTCCGTCAAGGAATCCAACCATAGTAAGAACTTCCTGATTATATTTCTCTGCCAGCTCTTTAACAGTGCCTGTAACTACCTGATCCGGATTCTCAAGAAGCTGTGCATAAATGTTCTTCTCAATATTAAAATATTTAGCCCAGAACTGCTGAAGTCTATTACGGTCTGCCTGCTGGTCATAGGCAATGGCACGCCACTGCTCTAAAATGGTCTTATCGCTCATTTCTTATTCCTCTTTTCAACAAAAATTTCGTAATTACGCCTTTTTACAGCTAGAATTTATTATATCATCTTTTTGTCCAAAACACAAATCCTATTTTTTCTTCTAAGGTTTTCATAAATTTTCAGCTGTTTTTCTGTAACATATGTATAAAAAAGCAAAATACGCTCATACTAAGAATGTTCAGTGATGAACAGCAAATTCATTGAACCCCCTTCAATGATATGGCAGTACAAAAGACAAATGAGATTAACTTATATCCTCCCCGAAGCACCCCGGATTCTGATATATATTCAGAATCCGGGGTGCTGCTCAAATTACAGACATCAAAAATCACAGATATCCTGCATAAACATCAGCTTCATAAGCAGATGTTATTTCACACCCAGCTTCTCCAATTCCTTCGCAGCCTGCTTCAGATCGTGAAACTGAATTGCGTGGATTCCAAGCTTTCTTGCCGCTTCGCAATTTTCAAGTCGGTCATCCAGAAATACACTTTCTTCTGGTTTTAAGCCAAACCTTGTAAGAAGAGTCTTATAAATCTGCGGCTCCGGCTTGATTTCCTTTACTTCGCAGGAAAAAATAACTCCATCCATATTTTTCAAAAAAGGCATTTTATTCATTCTGGTACGTTCTAACATAAACTGACTGTAATTTGAAAGAATATACAGATGATAGCCCTGGCTTTTCAGGTAGCTTGTCCAGGTTTCTGCATAATCTTTGATTCCGATCGTCTTTTCAGATTCACCAAGAACCTGCTTCACATCTTCTTCATATTCAGCCGGAAGAGCTGCAAGAAACTGTCTCAGATACTCTTCCTCCGGGAAAAGTCCGCGATCCCGCTCATTCCAGATCTGGCTTTTGAACACCTTCTCTGCAATCAGCTTTTCCTCTTCTTCCGGAAAGTGAAAGCTTTTTAAATACTCTTCCCATTCATAAGAAACCAGAACCTGTCCCACATCAAAAATAATATTTTTCACTTCGCCCCGGACCTCCTTGTTTTCTTTTTTCAGAAGCTTATAGACCATAAGAAATACATAAGCCAGCACCGGAACCAGAATCACTGTTCCTACTGCCGCCTTAAAATTTCCCTGTGCATTTTCTCCACCGCCAAAGGCAAAAATCATAGGGAGACAACACACAGCCAACAAAAGCACCACTCCGAAAATAGCTGCTATTCGTTTAAAATTCTTCATTCTGTTTTCCTTTTCGCATAGTTCAGGATAAAACACGCGCCGGAGAAGGTCCCCGGCGCAGTTTCATTATTTGGCTTATACCAGCAGATCCTATATTCTGCTTTGCCTGATTATTTATTTCTGTAGATGATGTCGTTTCTTCCCGGTCCGTTAGAAACCATAGTAATCGGATATCCAATCTTCTCTTCAATAAACTCAATGTATTTTTTGCAGTTCTCAGGAAGATCCTCATAATTCTTAATTCCGCGGATATCACAATTCCAGCCCGGGAGCTTCTCAATAACAGGTTTTGCTTTCTCAAGCTTCGCTGTAGTCGGGAATTCTGTTGTGATCTCTCCGTCAATATCATAAGCAACGCAAACCGGAATCTCTTCCAGATAGCCAAGTACATCAAGAACTGTAAATGCCACATCTGTAGCACCCTGGAGACGGCAGCCGTATTTGGAAGCCACACAGTCATACCATCCCATACGTCTCGGACGTCCTGTGGTAGCACCGTACTCTCCGCCATCGCCGCCACGTCTTCTAAGCTCATCAGCCTCTTCGCCGAAAATCTCGGAAACGAATGCGCCAGCACCTACAGCACTTGAGTAAGCTTTACTTACAACAACAATCTTCTGGATTTCGTATGGCGGAACACCTGCTCCGATTGCACCGTAAGCAGCCAGTGTGGAAGAAGAAGTAACCATCGGATAAATACCGTGATCAGGATCCTTCAGGGTTCCAAGCTGTCCCTCAAGAAGAATCTCCTTGCCCTCTTTTAATGCATTGTTCAGATACAGGGAAACGTCACATACATATGGTGCAACCATTTTCTTGTATTCCATCAGCTCTGCGAAAAGCTCGTCCACATTAAGAAGAGGTTTATGATATAAATGCTCAAGAAGAACATTCTTTGTCTCACAAACGCTTTTCAGCTTCTCTTTCAGACGATCCTCATCAAAAAGCTCATTTACCTGGAAGCCAATTTTGGCATATTTATCAGAATAGAAAGGTGCAATACCTGATTTGGTGGAGCCAAAGGACTTGCCGCCCAGACGCTCTTCCTCATACTGGTCAAACAGAATATGGTATGGCATAACCATCTGTGCTCTGTCAGAGATCAGAATCTTCGGTGCCGGAACGCCCTTGCTTACTACTTCATTGTATTCCTTAAAAAATACAGGAATATTAAGAGCAACACCATTACCGATCACACTTGTAGTGTGCCCGTAAAATACACCTGACGGCAGGGTATGAAGTGCAAACTTACCATAATCATTTACGATGGTATGTCCTGCATTTGCACCGCCCTGGAAACGAACGATAATATCAGCCTTCTCAGCGAGCATATCGGTAATTTTGCCTTTACCTTCATCTCCCCAGTTTGCTCCAACTACTGCTTTGATCATAACTCAAATTCCTCCTGTGTTTGATCGAATTGATTTATTACTATAAAAATTCTGTTTATCAGACATTAATTTCTGCTGTCATTCCAAGCATTTCCTTATGTGCATCCAGAACCGGCTTCACAACTTTGGAAACGAAGGTCTCAGTCTGCTCTTTCGCACGACCTACATATTTCTTCGGATCCATGGTCTTCTGAAGCTCTTCTAAGGTCAGGTTAAATGCAGGATCTGCTGCGATCAGCTCAAGAAGGTTGTTATCTTTACCCTCTACTTTTACGTTTTTTCCGGCTTCCATAGAAAGCTCGCGAATGCGCTCATGAAGCTCCTGACGGTCTCCGCCAGCCTTTACTGCATCCATCATGATATTCTCAGTTGCCATGAAAGGCAGCTCTGCCATCATATGTTTCTCAATAACCTTCGGATAAACCACAAGGCCATCTACAACATTCAGGCACAGATCCAGGATTCCGTCAATTGCAAGGAAGCCTTCCGGAACAGAAAGACGCTTGTTGGCAGAATCATCCAGAGTTCTCTCAAACCACTGGGTAGCAGAGGTGATGGCCGGATTCAAGGCATCTACCATTACATATCTGGAAAGAGAAGCTATACGCTCACTTCTCATTGGGTTTCTCTTATATGCCATAGCGGAAGATCCGATCTGGGATTTCTCAAATGGCTCTTCAACCTCTTTCAGATGCTGAAGAAGACGAATATCGTTGGACATCTTGTGTGCACTTGCTGCAATTCCTGCAAGCACATTCACAACACGAGTGTCAACCTTGCGGGAATAGGTCTGTCCGGATACCGGATAGCATTCCTTAAAGCCCATCTTCGCAGCGATCATAGGATCAATCTTGTCAATGGTCTCCTGATCTCCGTCAAACAGCTCAAGAAAGCTTGCCTGTGTACCGGTAGTACCCTTGGAGCCAAGAAGCTTAATGGTATCAAGAACATACTCAAGATCTTCAAGATCCATCATAAATTCCTGTGTCCACAGTGTAGCACGTTTACCCACTGTAGTTGGCTGTGCCGGCTGGAAGTGTGTAAATGCAAGTGTGGGCTGATCTTTATATTTGTCAGCAAATCTTGAAAGCTCTGCAATTACATTCACCAGCTTCTTCTGAACCAGCTTCAGTGCTTCTGTCATAACGATGATATCTGTATTATCTCCTACATAACAGGATGTGGCTCCCAGATGGATAATTCCCTTTGCTTTCGGACACTGCACACCGTAAGCATATACATGGGACATAACATCATGACGCACTTCTTTCTCACGGGCTCTGGCAACATCATAGTTGATATCATCTGCATGAGCCTTCAGTTCATCAATCTGTTCCTGGGTAATGTTCAGTCCAAGCTCTTTCTCAGTCTCTGCCAGAGCGATCCAGAGTCTTCTCCAGGTGCGGAATTTCATATCCTGTGAAAAAATGTACTGCATTTCCCTGCTGGCGTAACGCTCAGACAAAGGGCTTGTATATCTGTCTGTACTCATTCTTTTTTCTCCTGTTTCTAAGTAAATATTTATAATTCACTTTGCAGCCTGTCTGTAAACGGCAAATGCCAGACTACAGACATAATGTGGATATCTCCTGTTTCAGGGCAGACTGATGCCTCAATCTTTTCCACATACAAGGGAATTATATAACATCCAAAGATTTTAAGCAAGCCCCTGATGGAATTTCCCCAGGAATTCCTTCATTCGTACATGTTCAGAGGAAAATACCTCCTGCGGAGTACCTTCTACTGCAATGAGGCCATCATCCATGAAAATGATCCTGTCAGAAATATCTCTGGCAAAATTCATCTCGTGGGTGACGATTACCATAGTGATATGTTCGGCTGCCAAATTCTTAATAACCTTCAGAATCTCTCCTGTAAGTTCCGGGTCAAGGGCGGATGTTGGTTCATCGAAGAACAGAATATCCGGATTCATGCACAAAGCTCTGGCAATGGAAACACGCTGCTGCTGTCCTCCGGAAAGCTGATAGGGGTAATAGTTTTCTTTGTCAGAGAGGCCCATTTTTTTCAGAAGCTCTCTTGCCTGGGCATAAACTTCTTTTTTGTCCCGTTTCTGAACCTTGATTGGGGCATCAACAATATTTTTGATTACGGAAAAATGGGGGAAAAGATTGAAGTTCTGGAAAACCAGCCCGATTTTTCCGTTTTTGATGATTTCGCCGGAATCCGGAGTTTCAAGACCGGTGGCACAGCGAAGTAAGGTAGATTTGCCTGAACCAGATGGGCCAATGATGCTAAGGACTTCACCCTTATCTACCTCCAGGGAAATATCGCGGAGCACATCTAAGGCTCCGAAGCTTTTTTTTATATGTTTCATCTCAAATAATTTCATACTGTCTCCATTCTATTCTTACGCGGGATTTAGTGAATCAAGGCGGACGCCTCTGAACACCTGTTATTCCACGCAGGTCGGTGCAACGCTCCGGTGAACTAACTGCTAACTA
>CAKRKL010000030.1 GCA_934358405.1 uncultured Blautia sp. | reverse complement strand
GTAACTGCACAGAAACCGAATAGGAATAAATACTGAAAATATAAGCAGCAGATTGCTGTAGCAAAAAGAAAGCTGGATTGAAATGAAAGCAGAAATAGTAGCTATGACGGCAGAGGCCATTGATAAGGATGCCATTGCCAGAGGCGGAGAGATATTAAAAAAGGGAGGTCTGGTGGCTTTCCCAACAGAGACTGTATATGGACTTGGAGGAAATGCACTGGATCCTATGGCCTCCAGGAAGATTTATGCAGCTAAGGGGCGTCCGTCTGACAATCCCCTGATCGTGCATATAGCAGATATAAAAGCACTTGATCCTATTGTGAAGAGTATTCCGGATAAAGCTAAGCTTCTGGCAGAGAAATTCTGGCCAGGTCCTCTTACTATGATTTTTGAGCGATCCAACCTGGTTCCGCTTGAGACTACAGGGGGACTTGAAAGCGTAGCGGTGCGCTTTCCAAGTGATCCTATCGCAGCAGCGCTGATTCTTGCAGCCGGGGGGTATGTGGCTGCACCTAGCGCCAATACTTCCGGCCGCCCGAGTCCTACTACTGCACAGCATGTAGAGGAAGATCTGGGAGATGCCATTGATATGATCATTGATGGCGGTCCGGTGGGAATTGGTTTGGAATCTACAATCGTAGATTTTACAGAAGAGGTTCCGGTGGTTCTTCGTCCGGGTTATATTTCCCTGGAAATGCTGAAAGAGGTTCTTGGGGATGTGCGCATGGATAAGGGATTGATAAAGCCTGACAGCGGAATCCGGCCAAAGGCACCAGGCATGAAGTACAGGCATTATGCACCGAAGGCTGATCTGGCCATTGTGGAAGGTCCTACCGAAGCCGTGATCAAAGCTATTAATCAGTTTGTAAAAGAAGACGCTGCGAATGGTTTGCAGTCAGGAATCATTGCTACAGAAGAAACAATTTCACAGTATCCGGATGGAATTGTGAAATGCATCGGAAGCAGAGCGGCAGAGGAGACAATTGCCCATAACCTGTATGAGGTTCTGAGAGAATTTGATCAGTGCCAGGTAAGCCGTATTTATTCAGAGGCTTTTTATACACCTAAAATGGGACAGGCCATTATGAATCGACTGCTAAAGGCAGCCGGACATAAAATAATAAACATAGGGGGAAATGAACAATGAGAGTTGCATTAGGAAGTGATCATGGCGGATTTGAGCTGAAGCAGGAGATTATCAAATATTTAGAGGATAAACAGATTGAATACAAGGACTATGGCTGCCATAGTACAGAATCTACAGATTACCCGATTTATGCCAAAAAGGTAGCACATGGCATTCTGGATGGAGAATGTGATCTTGGAATTCTTGTATGCGGTACAGGAATCGGTATTTCTATTACTGCTAACAAAATTAAAGGAATTCGTGCTGCTGTATGTACAGACTGCTTTACTGCAGAAGCAACAAGACTTCACAATGATGCCAATATCCTTGCACTTGGCGGTCGTGTGGTAGGACCGGGACTTGCAGTTAAAATTGTGGATACATTTTTAAATACTCCGTTTTCCGAAGACGAGAGACATATTCGCAGAATTGCACAGATCGAGACTGAGTAGGAAGGAGCTTCTATGGAAGGTACAAATCACAAGCAGATGGATCCAAGGGCAGCCTATGCAGCTTCCCACAAAAGAGAGGGGTATCTGACCTGGGATGAATATTTTATGGGGGTTGCCATGCTTTCCGGTATGCGCTCCAAGGATCCCAATTCACAGGTAGGAGCCTGCATTGTCAGTGAGGATAATAAAATTCTGTCCATGGGATATAATGGATTTCCCAAGGGCTGCTCTGATGATGCTTTTCCATGGGCAAGAGAGGGAGAGCCTTTAGATACCAAATATCTGTATGTTACCCATAGTGAGCTGAATGCAATATTGAATTACCGCGGCGGCAGTCTTGAGGGGGCTAAGATGTATGTAACTCTTTTTCCCTGCAATGAGTGTGCCAAGGCCATTATCCAATCAGGAATTAAGACCCTGGTCTATGACTGCGATAAATATGCAAGCACCCCCTCAGTTCTGGCTTCCAAGAGAATGCTGGACGCTGCCGGTGTACGCTATTACCAGTATACAAGAACCGGACGGGAAATTGCATTAAACGTATAAAACAGGTGTCTGTCAAACTAGAGCGTGTTTGAAAAAGGCTTTCTGCAAGATGGAAGGGAAGGCGCGGCAGTAGCTGCGCCCTCTGACCGAGACACGGGATATGCGAAGTCAGAATGTCAATATGGCACTGGTGATGTTTATCATAATCTGAGGGCTTTTTCAAATTCCGTACTTGACACCTGGAATGATTTCGCATAAAATAAACAGGAATCTTATAAAGAAAAAGCAATGAAGAGAATAGTACATGAGGAGCAATCTCAGAGAGAAGTCCGGCAAAGAGCATGTTGCAAGAGGGTTATGCAAGCAGTGAGTACAATCTGCAGGTATGATTTTATTACATGTTATGGCAATGGTGTGAGGACTTTGTGCGTGAATCATGGAACCGGCCTCTAAGCTCCGTACAATTGAAGTACGGCGTATATCCTACGTTATCAGGATACTTAAGTGAGCAGCGGAGATGAGTATACAGATGTTACATGAAGCCGTTGCTAATCAGGGTGGTACCGCCGAAGCCTTTCGGTCCCTTATACAGGGATGAAGGGTCTTTTTTTATGTAAAAAAGTATTTAAAAAGGAGAAATAATCATGGCAAAAGAGAAGAAAATGGTAGAAGCCATCACATCTATGGATGTGGATTTTGCGCAGTGGTATACAGACGTTGTAAAAAAAGCTGAGCTTTGCGGCTATACCAGTGTAAAAGGATGTATGGCAATCAAACCTGCAGGATATGCAATCTGGGAAAATATCCAGAAAGAGCTTGATCGCAGATTTAAAGAAACAGGCGTAGAGAATGTATATATGCCAATGTTTATTCCGGAGTCTCTTCTGGATAAAGAGAAAGATCACGTAGAGGGATTTGCCCCGGAGGTTGCATGGGTTACCCATGGAGGACTTGATCCGCTTCAGGAGCGTCTTTGTGTGCGTCCTACTTCTGAGACCCTGTTCTGCGATTTCTATCAGAAAGAGATCCAGTCTCACAGAGATCTTCCGAAGGTATATAACCAGTGGTGCTCTGTAGTTCGCTGGGAGAAGACAACACGTCCGTTCTTACGTTCCCGTGAGTTTTTATGGCAGGAAGGTCACACCGCACATGCAACAGCAGAGGAAGCAAAGGAACGTACCATTCAGATGTTGAATCTGTATGCTGATTTTTGCGAGGAAGTACTTGCTATTCCTGTTATCAAAGGTCAGAAAACAGAAAAAGAAAAATTTGCAGGTGCAGAGGCAACTTATACCATCGAGTCTCTGATGCATGATGGAAAAGCACTTCAGTCCGGAACAAGCCATAACTTTGGAGATGGATTTGCAAGAGCATTCGGAATTCAGTACACAGATAAGAATAATCAGCTTCAGTATGTACATCAGACCTCATGGGGAATGACAACCCGTATGATTGGTGCTCTGATCATGGTTCACGGAGATAACAGCGGACTTGTGCTTCCGCCAAGAATTGCTCCTGTTCAGGCTGTTGTAATTCCGATTCAGCAGAGAAAAGAAGGCGTTCTTGAAAAGGCGGAGGAGCTGACCCGGATTCTTAAGGCAGCAGGAATCCGCGTGAAAACAGATGCTACAGATAAGAGCCCGGGATTCAAGTTTGCAGAGCAGGAAATGCGTGGCATTCCGGTAAGAATTGAGTGTGGTCCGAAGGATATTGAGAATGGTCAGGCCGTAATCTGCAGAAGAGATACCAGAGAAAAATATGTAGTAAGCTTTGAAGAGCTTGCAGTTAAGGTACAGGAAGTACTGGATACTATGCAGAAGGAAATGCTGGAAAGAGCAAGAGCTCACAGAGAGGCACATACTTATGTGGCTACTAACTACGAAGAATTTAAAGAAACCATTAACACGAAGCCAGGCTTTGTAAAGGCTATGTGGTGCGGATGCCGTGAATGTGAAGACAAGATTAAAGAAGATGTTCAGGCAACCTCAAGATGTATGCCGTTCGAGCAGGAAAATTTAAGTGACGTATGCGTATGCTGCGGCAAGCCTGCCAAGAAAATGGTTTACTGGGGACGTGCATACTAAAACATGTCCCTAAAATCATTCCCGCAATCTGCATGCCCCGCTTTGAGGGAGACTTTCTCCTAATTTTTATGAGACAGGTGAGCATTATGAAAATTGAAATTCCATCAAAAGCTGAGATTATCATAAATACGCTGGAGGCAGCAGGCTTTGAGGCCTATGCAGTTGGTGGCTGTGTCCGGGATGTACTGCTTGGGCGGTGCCCCAATGACTGGGATATTACTACCTCTGCCAAACCGGAACAGGTTAAGACACTGTTTCACAGAACTGTGGATACAGGAATCGCTCACGGTACAGTAACCGTATTGATTGATAAGGATGGCTTCGAGGTCACAACCTATCGTGTAGACGGGGAATATGAGGATGGACGCCATCCCAAAGAGGTAACCTTTACGGCAAGTCTTGAGGAGGATTTAAAGCGCAGGGATTTTACCATCAATGCAATGGCATATAATCCGAAAAGAGGGCTTGTAGATCTGTTTGGAGGGCAAACAGATCTGGAAAACAAGGTGATCCGCTGTGTAGGCGATCCGCTGGAGCGGTTTACAGAGGACGCTCTTCGAATCATGCGGGCAGTTCGCTTTTCCGCACAGCTTGGCTTTTCCCTGGAGCAAAATACAAGAAAAGGGCTGTCAGCTCTGGCTCCCAATCTGAAGCATGTCAGTGCAGAACGTATTCAGGTAGAACTGGTGAAGCTTCTTGTTTCACCCCATCCCGATTACCTGCGGATTGCATATGAAGCAGGTATTACCAGGGAATTTCTTCCTGAATTTGACCGCTGTATGGAGACACCGCAGAATACTCCTCACCATTGTTATAATGTTGGAGAACACATTTTGCACAGTCTGCTTTATGTAAGGGAAGACAAGGTGCTGCGTCTGACCATGCTTCTCCATGATATTGCCAAGCCGCTTGTTCAGACAACAGATGAAAACGGCAGAACTCATTTTAAAGGGCATGGTGAAGAGGGAGAGAAAATGGCCAGGAAAATTCTGCGCCGTTTGAAATTTGATAACGATACCATTGCCAAGGTAAGCCGTCTGGTTCGCTGGCATGATCTGCGTCCGACTCCCGCACCGGCAGATGTACGAAAAGCTATGAATGTAATCGGCGAAGAGCTTTTTCCAATGTGGATGGAAGTCCAGTATGCGGATAACAAAGCAAAAAGTGATTATAAAAGAGAAGAGAAGACTGCAAGACAGGAAGGCGTGAAAAAGACATGGGAAGAAATTGTAAGAACAGGTCAGTGCGTTTCCCTGAAGGGCCTTGCAATCACCGGAAGTGATCTGATAGAGGCTGGTATGAAGCCTGGAAAAGAAATGGGAGAAGTGCTTCATAAGCTTTTGGAACTGGTTCTGGAGAAACCGGATCTAAATGAAAAAGAAAAGCTTTTAAGCTATGCTCTGGCATCCCATGTATTTTAGAATATCGCATCTCCCCCACTCATAAGATAGAGGGTAACTGACCTTCATGTATGGATATGTCGCCAGCTGACGATATATCTAAGCTATGAGTGACGGGGGGATTTTTATTGTATGATTATGGTCTTAGCACCCTGACACAATACGGGATCACAGCCCAGTCTGCATCCCGCACACGTGGGGCACTTGTCTGCAGAACAGAACAGGGACTTCTTATCCTGAAGGAATTTCACGGCTCTGAAAAGAAATTACTTTTCCAGCAGGAGCTGCTTAAAAAACTTTCAGAAAAGGGCTGTCAGGTGGATACCTTTCTTGAGAATCAGACAGGTTCTCTGATTACCAGAGATAAAGATAACATTCCATACACTGTTCAGAACTGGTTTGAGGGAAGAGAGTGCGATACCAAATCCCGGGAAGACATTTTCAGAAGCGTGCAGATGCTGGCTCAGCTACATAAATCTATGAAAATGCCTGTGGAGGAGATGTATGTACAGCGTTCTCTGGAGGAGGAATACAGAAGACATAACTGTGAAATAAGAAAAATTCGAAAGTTTATCCGTAAAAAGGGAGCAAGCTCTGTATTTGAAAAAGAATTTCTCGGAAGTGTTCAGTGGTTTCTGGAAAAAGGAGAAAAGGCTGTGGAAATGCTGCAGCAGTCTGATTATGATACCCTGCGCAGAGAAGCCATAAGAGAGGGCTGTGTCTGCCATGGAGAATACAATCAGCATAATGTTTTTTTCAGAAGAGATGGGGCTGCAGCTGCAAATTTCGGACATTTTAACTTTGACATCCAGATCAGTGATCTGTACTGCTTTATGAGAAAAATACTGGAAAAATCAAACTGGGATGTTACACTGGCACATCAGATGCTGGAAAGATATCATCAGATCCAATCCATTTCGCCTGCCCAGTGGCAAAACCTGAGAATACGTTTTACCTATCCGGAAAAGTACTGGAAACTGGCAAATTACTATTTTTCCCATAATAAAGCGTGGATTTCAGGGAAGAATACAGAGAAGCTTGGTAAGGTAATTGCACAGAAGGAAATATGGGGACAATTCCCTGAAAAATGCTTTGGAAACTACCCTTTCTGACGCAAAAACCTTGACAATACAAGGCAAAAGGTATATATATAGATAGAAGAATCTTTAGAGGAGGAAACACCATGAATAAGACTGAATTAGTAGCAGCTATGGCGAAAGAAACCAATCTGTCCAAAAAGGACGTTGAAGCTGTTTTAAAATCATTCATTGACGTTGTATCAGAAGAACTTAAAAAAGGTGAGAAAGTTCAGTTAGTTGGCTTTGGTACATTTGAAGTCAGCGAGAGAGCAGCCAGAGAGGGAAGAAATCCTCAGACTGGTGAGACCATGAAGATTGAAGCTTCCAAGGCTCCGAAATTCAAAGCTGGAAAAGCTTTAAAGGATATGGTAAACGCATAATAACGAAGGCTTTTGCCAGGGGGAACTTTTTTTGGTTCCCTCTTTTTTTAGCTTTAAAGAAACAGGAGAGATTATGAGATTAGATAAATTTTTGAAAGTATCCCGTCTGATTAAGAGAAGAACTGTGGCAAATGAAGCGTGTGATGCCGGGAGAGTGCTGGTGAACGACAAGCCAGCCAAGGCTTCTGTTCAGGTGAAGACCGGAGACACTATTGAGATTCAGTTCGGAAGCCGCAATGTAAAGGTGGAAGTGCTGGATGTAAAGGAAACCGTAAAGAAAGAAGAAGTGGAGAACCTTTACCGGTACCTTTGATGGAAGGTAATATTTCCACAGATAAGAACATACATTATCAGTGAACCCACATATTCGGGAGAGAGGGATTTGGAAGAGAAATCTGTAAAAGTATCCCACAGGCTGATGCTGGATAACAGGAAAGAAGCTTTTGTAACAGGTGTGAAGGATGTGATGTCTTTTGATGAGAAAGAGATCCTTCTTCAGACAGCTGACGGAAGGCTGCAGATTCGCGGCAGCCAGCTTCATGTAAAAGGACTGAATCTGGAGAAAGGAGAAGCTGCTCTTGCCGGACATGTGGATTCTCTTGTCTATTTATCAAAAGATTCTGTAAAGAAAGAAGAATCCCTGCTGAAAAGGATGTTTCGCTAAAGAATGAGTGCGTATATCAGGTATGAAATATGGCTTTTTTTACAGGCTTTTATGCTTGGAGCGGGACTTCTTCTTGGCTATAGTCTGCTCCTGGTTATGAGGCGGCTTTTTCGGCACAGTCCGGCTGCTGCAGGGATTTTTGACATTCTGTACTGGTTTCTCTGTGGAATACTTGTTTTTGTGAAGATTTACCGGACAAATCAGGGCATTCTGAGAAATTTTTTATTTCTTGGCCTTTTAACAGGGGCTTTCCTTACTCATCTGACTATAGCGCCAGTATTCGAGCTAATCTGTTATAAAATCCTGAAAATACCTGTAGGATTTATGAAAAAAATTTCGAAAAAGCTTATAAACAGGTTGCTATTTTGGGGTAAACGATGTAAAATTCTGGTTAGACAATCTGCAAATCAGTACAAAAATAGTACTGGAAATTCCTTGCAGAGAAAGAAAGGCAGGAAATTTGGGAAAACCAGGGAAAAAACGAAATAAAAAGACAATAGCAAATAATCATCTGGGAATGGTTGGAATTTCCCTGATCGTTCTTGTGCTTTTAGTGTCTCTTATGGTACAGAGCCGTGACCTTAAGGAGTCCCTTACTGTATATGAGACCAGAGCAGAGGCCCTGTCTGAGCAGTTAGAAGAAGAACAGGCACGTACAGAAGAAATCAAGGCGCTTAAGGAATACATGCAGACAGATGAGTATGCAGAACAGGCAGCCAGAGAGAAGCTGGGGCTTGTGAAGGATAACGAGATTATTTTCCAGGAAGGAAATTAACCTGCGGTTATTGTGTGAGGACATAAGAGAAAGATAGAATTTTCTGACGAAAACTTTTGTGAAGTATTCGCCTTTGTTTGACATATATTTTCATACCCGTCCCCTATAATAGGTCTAAAGCCTTTTTAAACATGCTTTAAGGCTGTACAGGGGAGGGGAGAAGATGCAGGAATGGATGATTGCCATGCTCGTGATCAGTGTGCTGCTGGTGCTGCGGGACATGGCAAAAACTGTTTTCAGGGGAAGAAGCTTCATTAAGGCAGAGCTGCCTGAGCAGGAGAAAAATCCCCAGAAGGAGAAGGTGGAGCGATATGCGGCATCCTTTCGGAAGCTTGCAGACAGCTTTTACGGACTGCCTTACAGGAAGGATTACCTGAGCAGCAGGCAGGTAGATTCCATTATTCAGGAAACCTGTGAGAATGTGTGCAGCCACTGCTATCAGCGGGAAATATGCTGGGGCAGCCAGTCACAGGAAATGTATAGAGGAACAGAACGTGTGATTCGTTCTATGGAGGAGGGGAATCCTCAGGACATACAGGAGAAAAAAAGTGACTGGATGAGTGTGTGCAGCCGTTTTGTGCAATATTATGATGCTCTGAAGGAGGGCGTTCACAGGGAACGCCAGAGGCTGATCTGGGATAACCGGATGATTGAGAGCCGCCTTGCAGTGGCTCAGCAGCTGCAGGAAATGTCCAGGATTATGGATATGGTAGCTGAGGATCTGTATGATATTTCCCTGGCAGAGCCATCCTTGATGCTGGAGCTGCAAAAGCTGCTCCGGAAAAGGCATATTGTGGTGAAGCAGGTCTGGGTAATGGACAAGGTGGAGGGAAGAAGACAGATTTTTCTGACCATGCGGGCAAGAAGCGGACAGTGTATTTCTGTAAATGAGGTTGCGCAGCTGTTATCACAGGAATTTGGAACACCTATGGCGGCAGCCAGAGGTGGCAGGAGAATTGTGAATGGAGAATTCCATACTGTTCATTTTGTAGAGGATGTAAGCTATCAGATACTTTACGGAGTGGCTAAACTGACGAAGGAGCAGGAGAAGGTTTCCGGTGATAACTACATCTGCAGACAAGAAGAAGCGGGGCGTTTTGTTATGTGCCTCTCAGATGGCATGGGCTCCGGAGTGGAAGCCTGCAGAGAGAGCGAGGAAGTGGTTGAACTTCTGGAGCAATTTCTTGAATCCGGCTTTTCGCAGGAGACAGCAGCAAAAATGGTAAACTCTGCGTTGGTGATGAAGGGACAGGACGGCATGTTTTCCACAGTGGATATCTGTGCAGTGGATCTCTATACAGGAATCTGCAATTTCCTTAAAGCAGGTGCCTGCGCTACATTTATTAAAAGAGACCACTGGGTAGAGGCTATTTCCTCAGAGAGTCTGGCTGCCGGACTGATGCAGCAGGCAGATTTCGAAACATCCTCCAGGAAGCTTTATCATGGAGATTATCTGATCATGATGACGGACGGTGTGCTGGATGCACTTCCGCCAGAGCGTGAGGAAGAAACCATGAAAGAAATCATTATGGACATTCATGAGGAAACACCTAAGGAAATGAGCAGAGGTATTCTGGAACGTGTACTTGGCTATAGTGACTACTGCGCCCGGGATGATATGACTGTTTTGGTTGCCGGAATGTGGAAAAAATAAAATTTAGCAGAACTCTGTAAAGGATGGCAAAAAGGCGGACACAATATGTATGATAAAGTAAGAGCTTATATCAGGGAACATAATATGATTAAAGCCGGGGATTTGGTTCTTGCAGGTGTATCAGGCGGCGGAGATTCCATGGCAATGCTGGATATGCTGCGAAGATATCAACAGGAGCTTCCTTTTTCCCTGTGCGCAGTACATGTGCATCATGGCATTCGGGGAGAAGAGGCTGACCGGGACGAAGCGCTTGTGAGGGATACCTGCAGCAGCTGGGAGCTGCCTTTTTTATCCTATCACTACCAGGTTCCGGAGCTTTCGAAGAAGTGGAAGATGGGGATTGAAGAGACTGGGAGAAAGGTAAGACAAGAGGCATTTGCCCGTGCAGGAAAGGATTTTTGGAAAATGGCAAAGAGCCCTGAAGGTGATGCAAAAAGCAGCGGGGATTTTTGGGAATACCGTATTGCACTTGCTCACAATGAGAATGATGCAGCGGAGACTATGCTTCACAATCTTTGCCGTGGCACCGGGCTTAAAGGTCTTGCAGGAATCTTGCCGGTAAGAGATGAGATTGTTCGTCCGGTTTTGTGCTTAAACAAGAAAGAAATTGTCAATTATTTGATGGAAGAGCATATACCTTATATAACGGATAGCACCAATTTGACGGATGAATATACCAGAAATAAAATCCGGCATAATATATTGCCGCTTCTGGAACGTGAAATCAATGAGGCAAGCATCCGTCACATGGCAGATGCTGCCCAGCTGGCTGCACAGGCTGAAGAATATCTGTCACGACAGGGAATTCTTCAGGTTCAGAAATATGGACAGTACCGGGAAAATGGTATTTTTTTATCTGGAGAGTTCTGGCAGGAGGAACCGGTAATAGCTTCTTATGGCCTTCTGTGGGTATTTGAACAGCTGGCAGGCAAAAGAAAAGACTTTACAGCCGCCCATATAAAGAATACCAGAGAGCTTTTTTTCCTTCAGGTGGGAAGAAGGATCAGTCTTCCGTATGGCCTGCTGGCACTGCGTACCTATGGTGGGATTTTTCTTGGAAAAGAAGCAGAAGAAAGCTTAGAAGCATCAGAAATCCAGCCTCTTCAGGTTTCTGGAAGAAATTTTTTTAAAGGAAATACATTTATTTCGAAAATAATTCTAAATCATGGTCAGAAGATTGAAGAAAAAGCATATACGAAATGGCTGGATTATGATAAAATAAAACAGGAACTGTCCATTCGCACCCGGAAGCCTGGAGATTATCTTGTTGTGGATACAAGGGGAAGCCACAAGAAGCTGAACCGGTATTTCATAGATGAGAAAATTCCTTCAGAAGAAAGAGATCAGATTCCTCTTCTGACAGCCGGCCAGGAGGTGCTGTGGGTGGTGGGAGGCAGAATTAACGAGAATTATAAGATTACTCCCAGAACCAGGAGAATATTAGAAATACAATACCAAGGAGGAAAAGAAAATCATGAGTGAGAAAATCAGAGTTTTACTGGATGAGGAAACAGTAGAGAAACGCATCTGTGAGATCGCAGCCAAGATCAGTGAAGAGTATAAGGGAAAAGAAATTCATATGATCTGTGTTCTTAAGGGCGGTGTCTTTTTCATGTGCGAGCTGGCCAAGAGAATCACGGTGCCGGTAACTCTTGATTTTATGTCTGTTTCCAGTTATGGAGACGACACCAAATCAAGTGGAGTGGTAAAGATCGTGAAGGATCTGGATCAGCCTCTTGAGGATAAGGAAGTTCTTGTAGTTGAGGATATTATCGACTCCGGAAGAACCTTAAGCTATCTTCTGGATGTTCTGAAGAGACGTAATCCTAACAGCGTGAAGCTTTGTACCTTACTGGACAAACCAGATCGAAGAGTGGTAGAGGGCGTTGATGTGGATTACTGCTGCTTCAATATTCCGGATGAGTTTGTTGTGGGCTATGGTCTTGACTATGCCCAGAAATACAGAAATCTGCCATATATCGGTGTGGTAGAGTTCGAATGAAAGGAGAATCATACAAGTGAATAAGCAGTCAGGCAGAGTCGGCCTGTACCTTGTTCTGATCGTAGCTTTGATAGCCGGATATCTGTATCTGAATAATCAGGTTCAGTCTCAAAGCGATTATACCTTGGGACAGCTTGAGCAGGCATTGGCAGACGACCAGGTGAATGATGCTGTGATCCATCAGAACAGTGAGGTTCCCACTGGTTCTGTGATCGCAAATATCAAGGGCGAGGGACAGAAGCGTATTTATGTGGCAGATGTAAGTGAGGCTGAGCAGCTTCTCCGTGAGAATGGTCTTGATCCGGCTATAGAGGATGTGCCGAAGCAGAGCGTATTTCTTACCTCTGTATTTCCCATGATCCTCACCTGTGGTCTTCTCATTTTTCTCATGATGATGATGACTCGTCAGATGTCAGGTGGCGGTGGCGGCACCAATGCCAAGATGATGAATTTCGGCAAAAGCCGTGCAAGAATGTCAATGCCGGATGATAAGAAGGTAACATTTCAGAATGTAGCAGGTCTTGAGGAAGAGAAGGAGGAACTGAAGGAGGTTGTGGATTTCCTGAAGGATCCTCAGAAATATACCAGAGTTGGTGCAAGAATTCCCAAGGGAGTAATTCTTGTTGGACCTCCTGGCACAGGTAAAACTCTTCTTGCCAAGGCAGTTGCCGGAGAAGCGGGAGTTCCGTTTTTCTCTATTTCCGGATCTGATTTTGTGGAAATGTTTGTAGGTGTAGGTGCCTCTCGAGTAAGAGACCTTTTTGAGGAAGGCAAGCGCCATGCGCCTTGCATTATTTTTATTGATGAGATTGATGCAGTAGCAAGACAGCGTGGAACCGGAATGGGCGGCGGCCATGATGAGAGAGAGCAGACTTTGAATCAGCTTCTTGTAGAGATGGATGGTTTCGGAGTGAACGAGGGAATCATTGTAATGGCTGCAACTAACCGTGTAGATATTCTGGATCCTGCGATTCTTCGTCCCGGAAGATTTGACCGTAAGGTTGGCGTAGGTCGTCCGGATATTAAGGGACGTGAGGAAATTCTTCGTGTTCATGCCAAGGATAAGCCTCTTGGAGAGGATGTGGACCTGAAGCAGATCGCTCAGACTACAGCTGGGTTTACAGGTGCCGACTTGGAGAACCTGATGAATGAGGCTGCTATTGCAGCTGCCAAGAAGGGCCATTCCTTTATCCGACAGAAGGATATCAAGAATTCCTTTATTAAAGTAGGAATCGGAGCAGAGAAGAAGAGCAAGGTGATTTCTGAGAAAGAGAAGAAGATCACAGCTTATCATGAGGCAGGTCATGCAATCTTATTCCATGTGCTTCCGGACATGGAATCTGTTTACACGATTTCCATTATTCCTACCGGAATGGGAGCTGCCGGATACACGATGCCTCTTCCTGAGAACGATGAAATGTTTAATACCAAGGGAAAAATGCTTCAGGATATTACAACCCTTTTGGGTGGCCGTGTAGCAGAGGAACTGATTTTCGGAGATATTACAACAGGTGCTTCCAATGATATTAAGCGTGCTACCAGTGAGGCGCGTGCCATGGTGACCAAGTATGGTATGTCTGATAAAATCGGTCTGATCTCTTATGGAGATGATGACGATGAAGTATTTATCGGCAGAGATCTTGCGCACACAAGAGGATACAGTGAAGATGTAGCTAAGGCCATTGACAGTGAAATTCATCGCATTATTGAGCAATGTCATAATGATGCAGCGAAGATTATTTCCCAGCATATGGATGTTCTGCATGGCTGTGCGAAGCTTCTTCTCGAGAAGGAAAAAGTACATCGGGAAGAGTTTGAAGCACTTTTTACAATGGAAAATCAGGGTGAAAACGACGCGAGTATATAACATGCACAAAAAGTAATATCAATTTTTGTGAAGTTTGTGCACACTTTTTCATGTACACATGGTACTATATACATCGTAAAAACCCCCCAATACATTATATAGTTTTTGCTACACCCCATAAGAAGAAATACCTTCTCCAAAAAAGACAGCTTTCATCGGCTGTCTTTTTTACGTATAGGGGATATATGACGTTATTTGGTGAAAACGCCTTGAATGGAAGGGGAAGTTTGGCGGATAAGCCGAATTTTAGCTGTTGTGGAAAACTGGAATTTCAGTTAAAATATAATGAACGCGAAAATAATTATAAGTGCAGTGATTATTCAGTAGGTGATAAATGCTTTCTCAAACACACGCTTGTGCATCGTTTTCGTAAACGATGTACCGGCATACTGAATTGTTACATAGTCTGAGTGAAAGAGGAATGTTATGGAGCGCAATAATGCAGATGTAATGAAAAAAATGCAGTATATATTAAATATGAGATCGGTTTTGAACACAGAGGCCTTGTTTAGTGATGGTTCTGATTATTACCGTTGTCCGTCAAATCCTAAGGCAGGAGAGAAGGTCCACATCCGTTTCCGTACGAAGCGTAATAATGTTGATATGGTTTACCTTGTATATGATGGTAAGCGCCAGAGAATGGAGGTTGTAGCCAAATCCAATGGCTTCGATTATTATGAAACTTCTATTACTATGGGAGAAAAAATTATTCGGTACCATTTTGAAATTACTTATGGCTGGGTAACCTGTTATTATAACTATCAGGGTGTTTCCATGAATCCTGAGGAGCGTCTGGAGTTTGAAATCTATCCGGACTATGATACACCAGAGTGGGCCAAGGGCGCAGTTATGTATCAGATTTTTGTAGATCGTTTTTATAATGGGGATCCTTCCAATGATGTGGAGGACCGAGAATATTTCTATATCGGAGATGCCACATCCAGAGTGCGTGACTGGGGCAAAGTGCCGGCTGTTATGGGTGTGAGAGAGTTTTACGGAGGTGATCTGCAGGGAATCCTGGATAAATTGGATTATCTTCAGGAGCTGGGTGTGGATGTAATTTATCTTAATCCGATTTTTGTTTCTCCAAGTAACCATAAATATGATATTCAGGATTATGAGTATGTAGACCCTCATTATGGCAAGATTGCAGAGGATATGGAGGGCGGCCTTCTGGCAGAGGGAGATCGGGAGAATGCTCATGCGCAGAAGTTTATCAAGCGCGTAACAGATAAGAAAAATCTGGAAGCCAGCAACGAGCTGTTTGCTCACCTTGTGGAGGAAATTCACAAAAGAGGCATGAAAGTAATTCTGGATGGCGTGTTTAATCATTGCGGTTCATTTAATAAATGGATGGACAGAGAGCGGATTTATGAGAACCAGGAGGGATATCCGAAGGGGGCATATATTTCAGCTGATAGTCCTTACAGATATTACTTTAATTTCTACGATGAAAATCGCTGGCCATATAACCCTACATATGACGGCTGGTGGACTCATGACACTTTGCCGAAGCTGAATTATGAGGCTTCAAGAGAGCTTTATGACAAAATTCTGGAGATTGGAAAAAAATGGGTGTCTCCTCCATACAGTGTAGATGGCTGGAGACTGGATGTGGCTGCGGATCTTGGTCATAGCAATGAGTTTAATCATCAGTTCTGGAAGGATTTCAGAAGAGCTGTGAAGGAGGCTAATCCCAATGCAATCATTCTGGCTGAGCATTACGGCAATCCGGAGAGCTGGCTGCAGGGGGATGAGTGGGATACTGTTATGAACTATGATGCGTTTATGGAGCCGCTGACCTGGTTCCTTACAGGCATGGAGAAGCACAGTGATGAGTGCCGTGATGACCTTTACGGAAACAGTGACGCATTTATCGGGGCTATGAAGACACATATGAGAGCACTTCATATGTCAGCCCTTTATACCTCCATGAATGAGCTTTCTAATCATGACCATTCCCGTTTCCTTACAAGAACCAACCGCAGAGTAGGAAGAATTTCCTATGCGGGAGCAGAGGCTGCATCTCAGAATGTGAATCCTGCGGTTATGCGTGAAGGTGTTGTGGTGCAGATGACCTGGCCGGGAGCACCTACTGTTTATTATGGGGATGAGGCTGGTGTCTGTGGATTTACAGACCCGGATAACAGAAGAACCTATCCATGGGGACATGAGGATCAGATGATGGTGGCATTCCACCGGGATATGATAAAGATTCATAAAGAATATAAGTTTTTAAGCAACGGATCTTTGGTATTCCTCTGGAATGATTATCAGGGGCTGTGTTTCGGAAGATTTTCTCATGCTGAGAGAATGATTGTAATCTTAAATAACAGAAATGAGGACCGTGAGGTCGAGATTGAAGTATGGAAAACCGGAATCAGCAGACTTAGCGATTCTGTGCTGAAAAGAATCATGCTGTCCTACAGGGATGGATATACAACTGAGGAATATGAATACACGGCCAAGGCTGGTGTGATCAAAGTGCCGATGCCTGCATTTGGTGCTATGGTTCTGTATCATAAATGTGAGAATCCTGCAATTTTTGTAGACGAGGAAGATTGACGAAAGAGAATTACAACAGAACCTGCTTATGTGGAAATGATTTCAAAATTGAATAAATGTGAATGGACCCTGGAAGGTATGGTGATATGTTCCAGGGCCTTTTTATAGAAAAAACTTTGACAGCAGACAAAAAAATCTCCTGAGTAAAAACTCAGGAGATCTATAGTGGATGGAGAAGGATTCGAACCTTCGAAGGCATCGCCAGCAGATTTACAGTCTGTCCCCTTTGGCCACTCGGGAATCCATCCGTGAACCTGTTATATTATATACAATCTTAATGCTTTTGGCAAGCAGTTTTTTATTAAATTTCTTGAAATATTCCTCTAAAGTATAAAGAGTGAAAAAAAACAATCAATAATCCATTTTTTTAGCAAAGAGGTAGACGAATTGAAAAAAATCTGCTAAACTACAAGCAATGGAAATTTTTAAGGTGTTTCCAAAGATAGGAGGAATTTTATCATGTATGAGTTAGTTAGTGCAACAGAGATGCTTAAAAAAGCAAAAGCTGGACATTATGCAGTTGGTCAGTTCAATATCAATAACCTTGAATGGACTAAGGCTATCCTGCTTACAGCACAGGAGCAGAACTCTCCGGTTATTCTGGGTGTTTCTGAAGGTGCCGGCAAGTATATGACTGGTTATAAGACTGTTGTTGGTATGGTTAAGGGTATGATGGAAGAACTGAAGATTACTGTTCCGGTTGCTCTTCACCTGGATCATGGTTCATATGAAGGATGCCTGAAATGTGTTGAGGCTGGATTCTCATCTATTATGTTCGACGGTTCTCATTACCCGATCGAAGAGAACGTTGCTAAGACTAAAGAATTAGTTAAGATCACAAGAGAGAAGGGAATGTCCTTAGAAGCTGAGGTTGGTTCCATCGGTGGTGAAGAAGACGGCGTTGTAGGTATGGGTGAGTGCGCAGATCCTAAGGAATGTAAGATGATCGCTGATCTTGGTATTGATTTCCTGGCAGCAGGTATCGGTAACATTCATGGTAAATATCCGGCTAACTGGCAGGGATTAAGCTTTGAGACTCTGGATGCTATCCAGCAGCTTACAGGGGATATGCCGTTAGTACTTCACGGTGGTACAGGTATTCCTACAGATATGATTAAGAAAGCTATTGACCTTGGAGTTTCCAAGATCAACGTTAATACAGAGTGCCAGCTTTCTTTTGCAGCAGCTACACGTAAATACATTGAGGAAGGCAAGGATGAGCAGGGTAAAGGATATGACCCACGTAAGCTTCTTGCACCTGGCTTCGAGGCTATTAAGGCTACTGTTAAAGAGAAAATGGAAATCTTCGGATCCGTTGGAAAGGCCTGAATATGACTTTGTTCCGCATCTGCGGAAAGCCAGAGGAGGACTGCTTTTGCAGTCCTCCTTTTTTGAACTGAAAACAAAATAACAAAACTGCAGGAAAGTCCGTGGCCAGCTGCCATGGCTTTTTGTTTAAAAGAACCATGCTCCAATAAATTTTCTGTCCGTTTTAGACAGATTGTGACAAAAATTTCATGTACCAAATTTACTCTCTTGAAAAATGAACATGTTTCTTGGATTTTTATCATGGTTTTTTCATACAAAAAACAGTACTATATAACCAGCTTAAGAAAACAGATTCTTAAAAAAGGAGAGTAAGAATTATGAAGATGAGAAAAATCGCAGCAATGGGACTTAGCGCAGTTATG
>CAKRKL010000029.1 GCA_934358405.1 uncultured Blautia sp. | reverse complement strand
GCTTTTAACCAGGACCTTCCGGTATACCGGGAGGTCTTTTTTCATTGATTTTTAAAGAAAAATCATGTATAATAGCCAACGATAGCATGGGGACTTTTTTCAAAAAAGAAGAAACCATTTTAAAAAGAAAGGCAGGACAAAAAAGTGGAAAATCTTATGAGAGTTGGAATGGGATATGATGTACACAGATTGACAGAAGACCGGGACCTTATTCTTGGCGGAGTAAAGATTCCGTGGGAGAAGGGCCTTCTTGGACATTCTGATGCAGATGTTTTGATTCATGCCATTATGGATGCACTTCTTGGTGCAGCAGCTCTTGGAGATATCGGACAGCATTTTCCGGATACAGATCCCGCATATAAGGGAATTTCCAGCATAAAGCTTCTGGAACATGTGGCAGCTCTTCTGAATGAAAAAGGATACGGCGTGGGTAATATTGATGCAGTGATCATTGCACAGAAGCCCAAAATGGCACCACATATCCCGCTGATGAGAGAAAATATTGCCAGAGCACTTGATATGGACGTGGATTGTCTGAGCATTAAGGCAACCACAGAAGAAAAGCTTGGGTTTACCGGAAGGGAAGAAGGAATTGCATCTCAGGCTGTCTGCCTTTTATACAGGAAATAAAAATGATACTATAGCATAAGGACCGGAGGGAGAAACAAAATGAAAATTTTTAATACGCTGACCCGTCAGAAAGAGGAATTTGTACCGCTTGAAGAGGGAAAGGTAAAAATGTATGTCTGCGGACCAACTGTATATAATCTGATCCATATCGGAAACGCACGCCCGATGATCATTTTTGATACAGTTCGCCGTTATCTGGAATATAAGGGCTATGAAGTTAATTATGTATCCAATTTTACAGATGTAGATGATAAGATCATTAAGAAAGCAATTGAAGAAGGTGTTTCCGCAGAAGAGGTTTCCAGCAGATATATTGAGGAGTGCAAAAAAGACATGGCAGCAATGAATGTAAAGCCTGCTACTACACATCCTCAGGCAACACAGGAAATCGATGGCATGCTTAGTATGATCCAGACTCTTATGGATAAGGGATATGCTTATGCAGCTTCTGACGGAACTGTATATTTCCGGGTAAAGAAATTTAAGGAATATGGCAAGCTTTCACATAAGAACTTAGACGATCTTCAGTCTGGATTCCGCGCACTTCAGGTGTCAGGAGAGGATCAGAAGGAAGACCCGCTTGATTTTGTACTCTGGAAGCCAAAGAAAGAGGGAGAACCATATTGGACCTCTCCATGGTGTGATGGCCGTCCAGGCTGGCATATTGAGTGTTCAGTTATGTCTAAAAAATATCTTGGAGAAGAAATTGACATTCATGCCGGCGGTGAGGACCTGATTTTCCCACACCATGAGAATGAAATTGCACAAAGTGAGTGCTGCAATGACAAGCCTTTTGCAAAATATTGGATGCATAATGCATTTCTGAATATTGACAATCGTAAAATGTCCAAGTCTCTTGGAAATTTCCGCACTGTTCGTGAGATCGGCGAGCAGTATGATCTTCAGGTGCTTCGCTTCTTTATGCTGAATGCACATTACAGAAGTCCGCTGAATTTCAGTGCAGACCTTATGGAAGCTTCCAAAAATGCGCTGGAAAGAATTACAGATGCAGCAGCCAGCTTAAAAGATCGCAGGGACAATGGAACAGCAGATTTTACCAAGCCAGAGCAGGCGCTTCTTACAGAAGCTTCCGGTTATGTGGAAAAATTTGAAGAGGCAATGGATGATGACTTTAATACTGCAGATGCACTTGCTGCTGTATTTGAGCTGGTTAAATTTGCAAATACAAATGTAACAGAAGAAAGCAGCAAGGAATTTGCAGGGGGACTTCTTGAGATCCTTGTGAAGCTTTGCGATGTGCTTGGCATTATTGCAGTTAAAAAAGAGGAAATTCTTGATAAAGAAATTGAGGATTTGATTGCAGAGCGTCAGGAAGCAAGAAAAGCGAAAAATTTTGCAAGAGCGGATGAAATCCGTGATGAGCTTCTTGCAAAAGGAATTATTCTGAAGGATACACGTGAAGGAGTAAAATGGAAACGGGCTTAAATGAATTAAAAGAGCTGTTCGGTTTGAAGGACCGGGATCTGCGGACTTACTCCCCACTGACACTGGCTTATATCGGTGATGGTGTTTATGAACTGGTGATTCGGACAATCCTTGTCAAAAAAGGCAATTGTCCGGTTAACCAGCTTCACAAGCATGCAAGCAGCCTGGTAAAGGCAGGGGCACAATCAAAAATGATGGAGATCCTGGAACCGATTCTTACTGAGGAAGAGCTTGCTGTTTACAAAAGAGGAAGAAATGCACATTCTCCTACAATGGCAAAGCATGCAACAATGGCAGATTACAGAAGAGCTACAGGCTTTGAAGCTCTGATGGGGTATCTGTATCTGAAGGAGGATTATTCCCGGATCGCAGAGCTGGTGAGAAAAGGAATTCCGGAAGAGATTTTATAGGAAACAGGATAAAACAGGAGGCTGCAAATGAGCGAGCAGATTGAAGGAAGAAATGCGGTACTGGAAGCTTTCCGTTCAGGAAAATGCGTGGATAAGCTGTTTGTGCTGGACAGATGTCAGGACGGACCGGTACGTACGATTATAAGAGAAGCAAGAAAAAAAGATACGATCATTAATTTTGTACAAAAAGAGCGGCTGGATCAGTTAAGTGAGACAGGTGCTCATCAGGGTGTGATTGCACAGGTGGCAGCTTATGAATATTCCACTGTCGAAGCTATTCTTGAAAAAGCAAGAGAAAAAGGGGAAGCTCCCTTTATTTTTCTGCTGGATGACATTGAGGATCCACATAATCTGGGAGCTATTATCCGTACAGCTAACCTTGCAGGTGCTCACGGCGTGATCATTCCCAAGAGACATGCAGCAGGACTGACTGCTACAGTTGCAAAAACCTCAGCTGGTGCTCTCAATTATACCCCGGTGGCTAAGGTTTCCAATCTTGGACAGACCATTGAAGAGCTGAAAAAAGAGGGCATGTGGTTTGTATGTGCTGATATGGGCGGAGAGCTGATGTATAATCTGAATCTTACAGGTCCTATGGGTGTGGTAATCGGCAATGAAGGAGAAGGCGTCAGCCGCCTTGTAAAGGAAAAATGTGACTTTGTTGCAGCAATTCCCATGAAGGGAGATATTGATTCTCTGAATGCATCTGTAGCAGCAGGAATTCTTGCTTACGAGGTTGTCCGCCAGAGAATGAAATAAAATCCGGAGGCTCTATGGGAAAGTTCGATAATATAAGTGATGAAGAACTTATTGCCCGTCTGCAGGCTGGAGAAACCAGTATTGAAGATTATCTGATGGAAAAATATAAAGGACTGGTGCGTCAAAAGGCCAGGGCCATGTTTCTTATCGGTGGTGATACCGATGATCTGATTCAAGAAGGAATGATCGGACTGTTTAAAGCAGTCCGTGATTTTCAGCCGAACAGGGAGGCATCCTTTGCAACCTTTGCAAGAATGTGCATTGACCGTCAGATCTACAGTGCTATTCAGAACTCCAATCGCCAGAAGCATCAGCCTTTGAATTCCTATGTATCCTTGAATCAGGAGGATGAGAGCAGCCCGATTTGGGAATTGTGTGTGGAGAATCCCGAGGCAATCATTATTGATCAGGAAAATACACTGGATCTTCAAAAGAAAATTTCTGATTACCTAAGTCCCATGGAAAATAAGGTGCTGGATTTGTATCTGAAAGGGGTGGGGTATGTGGAAATCGGCAGAATTTTGGGAAAATCCCCCAAATCCATTGACAATGCTCTGCAGAGAATACGGACAAAAATACGTGAGGTATTAAATAAAAACAGGAAATAATAAAAGAGAAATCAGGAAGTTTATTTTTCTTTTATATTTCCTGTCTTGACTTTTTGAAGAAACATGTTATCATATCAATTAATCAATGCGTCCAAATAAGACGCGTCAATTTTATCTAATGGACATATCGTCCAAATTTTTCATATTCATATTTTGTTATTGTTTTTATCTGTTCTGTTATTATTCTTGAGTATCTTTAGCACACTCTGGTCTGGAGGTGATTCCATTGTACTGATTTTTTTCGGATATTTTGCATAACAACTGAAAATCCCCAAAGAAAGGAGCTGGCAGAAAAAAGCTTCTGCCAAAGCAGATCCATGAAGAAAAGATGGATGATTGTTTTACTTGCATGCTGTTTGCTTGTGGGAATTACAGGTTCTGCAGCGTATGCTTATCTGATTGACAAAAAAGAGGCGGTTAATCAGATGAGTGTATTGGAGAATACAACTCATATTGAAGAAGAGTTTGAAACGCCGGATGATGTGAAGCCGGGGCAGGTGATCAAAAAAAAGCCGCGTATTGTAAATGATTCTGCCATTCCGGTTTATACACGGGCGCAGGTCGTTTTCAGCAGCTTACAAGGAGAAGAGCAGTGTCATCCCTTAGTGATCACAGACAGCTGGAAAAAACGGGAAGATGGATATTACTATTATCAGAAAAAAATATTGCCTGGACAGTGTACAAGCACGATATTTGATAATATTGTTATAAAAAACACCATAAAAAAAGAAGATTTGGTAAGCTTTGACATTTTGGTTTATGAAGAATCTGTTCAGGCAGAAGGCTTTTATTCTCCGGAAGAAGCTTTTGCAGGATTGTAAGGAGGCAAGGATGAAGAAAAAAATCGTAGTAATTCTGGCTGCGCTGTTTTGTCTGGCAGCAGGAACAGGAACTGCGCTGGCTTATATTAGTGACAACTCATATGTACTTAACCAGCTTACATGCTCCGGGGAAGATGGTCTTAATGCCAGGCTGACAGAACCCTCCTGGAATTCTGGAAAAGGACTTCTTACAGTACCCGGAGCAGTGATCCCAAAGGATCCCCAGGTAACCAACACCTCAGAGCTGAACATGAATGAGCTTGTAGCGCTGAAATGTGAGTTTGTTTATACAGCTGACTGTCCGGATCCATTAAAAAGAGGACAGAGGTTAAGCGCTGACGATATGAAAAAAGTGGTGGATGTATATCATATCGATTATAACAGCGATGACCCAAATAAGGGAGACTGGATCCGTTTTCAGAAGCACAAAGAGACAGATCCTGTCCAGTGCTTTTATTATTCCAGGGTTCTCAAAAGAAATCTCCCCAAAAAGGGAGAAACCACAATTCCTTTGTTTACGCAGGTATGTGTTGATAAAAGCGTAAATAACACAAAACAGAACAGGATACTTGCAATGGGAGGCGTTGAGATACGTATATCAGGACAGGTGCTGCAGCAGATGGCTGGCGAAGATTATTTTGGACTTGATACACCGCAAAACGCCTATAAAGCCGGACTGTTTGATCAGTTACAAAAAAATTTTAAGTAAAAGAAAGGATGAATAAAATGAAGCTGAATTTAAAAAGAAAAAAAGTACTGTTTACAGGTGTGCTCTTTTGCGGACTACTTTTGGGAATGGGTACAACTATGGCTTATTTTACTGAAAATGATCAGGTGACCAATGTTTTTACTACAGGGGATCTGGACATCGGACTGAAGGAACCGGAATGGAATCCAGAGAAAGAGGACGGAAAAAATATGTATCCGGGTTATACAGTGTATAAAAATCCAACTGTAAAAAATATCACTTCAGATAAAAATGGTGAAGAACCTTGTTACGTGCGGATGTGTGTGGATATTTTGGATGGAAAGGGCTCTGCTATAACAGACAGTCAGACCTTGAATCTGATTTATAAAACTATTTACTATGATGAAACCTTTAATGGCGGATATGATAAAAAAGAAGGAACAGCAAAGGGATTGATCCAGGACAGGGTTCCGGGATACAGCCTTTTGGAACTGGCTGCCTATCCTATGGTAAATCCTTTGTGGGAAAAAGACACTCAAAGATCAGGTGCATCCAGGCTTGTATATAACTATAAAGGCAAAAACGGTGATGGAATTTTAAATATTCAGGAAGAATCCCCTTTATTTACCAATGTAGTCATTCCTACAGACTGGAACCAGACTGAAATGAAAAAAATTAAAAATTTTCAGCTGAAGGTAACTGCACAGGCAATTCAAAGCAAGGGCTTTGCTTCCCAGGCAGAGGCGTACCGTATGCTTGACGAAGAAATAAAAGGAGGAACCCTGCAGGAGAATAAAGGGGAAGGTATAAGCTGACCGGAAAGGAAAAGGTACTATGAAAAAGCATAAGTTCACATGTGTCTTCATTCTTGTATTTACAGGAATGGTATTTGTATGTGGTGCTGTGCTGGCAGCGTGGAATGTATCGGAATATGCCGAAAATCTTATATCCATGTCCTCCTATAAAAATTCCATACAGGAAAAATATATAAAACCAAATCATGTGGCTCCTGGCCAGAAGGTGATAAAGGAGGTTTTTATAAAAAATGAAGGAACGGAAGCTTCCTTTGTGCGTGTGAAGGTAGGATGTATGTTTGGAAGTCTGGATAGATCCGGGAATTTCCGGGAAGAGCAGGAACTGGATCCAAAGATGATTGAAATTCATTATAATACAGACCTCTGGAAATTAAAGGATGATGGCTATTGGTATTATAAGGAGGTACTGCCGGCCGGAGAAAATACTCGAAAGCCTTTGATGGACCATTACTATTTATCAGAAAAAGCCCATAACGGATACAAAAACAAGGAAGCGAGGATTGTTATAAATCTGGAAAGTATTCAGGCAAAAAACAGTGAGATGGAATTGATCTGGGGGATAAGAGAAAAAGATCTGGGGATTACTTATCAGCCTTGTACCTGTGAAACGGTAACAAGTGTGGTTTTTGATGAGACTCACAGATTAAAAATAGGCGGGGAAGCAAAAGATCTGTTTGCCAATTTTAAAAATCTGACTCCAGGCTGCGCAAGAAGCCAGACTATCCGTATTACCAATTCCTCCGAACTGCCAATAAAAATGTACCTGCATGCCGAAGCTGCCAGACAAAAGAAAATGAGTCAGGAAAATCTGGCTCTTGTGAATAAGCTGCTGTCCAGATACGCCATAATAGAAATCAGGCAGGGCGATAAAGTGCTTTATCAGGGGACTGCAGACGGAAATATGACTGGCTCAGGCTGGAGCATGAAGGATAATATTTCTCTTGGAGATTTTGCCGTTGGAGAAGGAAAGAACCTGATCGTTAAGCTGTCTTTAAGTGAAGAGATGGATAATCAGTATCAGAAGCTTCTTGGAAAGGTAAACTGGGTATTTTCAGTATATGGAACAGATAAAGACAATAAAGACAATAAAGACAATCCAGGAGGAAAAAATCATAAGGCTTCCGATAAGCCTGAGGGTGGAACAAGTGCAGAAAAGAAGCTTTATACATCAGCTGCTGCAAGCCCAAAAACCGGGGATGAAACAAGGATTTTTTTTAAGTGGCTGGTGCTTTTTGGAGCACTTGCAGCAATGTCAGTAAGCAGCTGGAAACTGTACAGAAAGGAAAAACAGGGTGATTAAACAGAAACTGAAACAGATTCTCCTGGCTGTTTTTGTCTGTGTTTTGTTTTTTCTGTGTTTTCCCCAAATATTGCAAATGGAATGCTATACGGTGGTATCCGGGAGTATGTCGCCTGCGCTTCCGGTGGGCACTGCAATTTACGTGAAGAAAAAACCTCCTCAAAGGATAAAACAGGGAGAAATTATTACTTTTACAGGAGGAAATGCTGTGATCACACACCGTGTGATAGAAAACGATCAGGAAAGACAGCTGCTCATAACAAAAGGGGATGCAAATGCAAAGCCGGATGCACAGCCTGTAAAATGGAAAAATGTAAATGGAATCGTGGCTTTTTCTATTCCGTATGTGGGATATGTAAAAATGTTTCTTGGAACCTGGAATGGGAAAGCAGCAGTATTGTTTTTCTTACTGGCATTTTATCAGGGGATAAATATTTTTGAGGGCAGAAAAAAGGAGCGTGAAATTGATTGAAAAGAAAACGGTACATACTGGGAGGAACAGGGATACTGCTTGGAATTGCAGCTTCCGGGACAGTCACATTTGCATATCTTAGCAGGTCTGTAGGTGAAGTAAGAAATGTGATTACAGCAGGTTCTGTAAAGGCAAGACTGATAGAAGAACACTGGGATCAAAGCCAGACTGTAAAAGTGTATCCCGGGCAAATCTTAAACAAGGATCCGGCAGTCCAAAATATAGGGAAAAACGCAGCCAATGTTTTTCTTGAAGTAAAGATTCCCGTGGAAAATATTTCATTAGTGGATCAAAAGACAGGAAGAAAAACACAAAGAGAAAGAAGAGAAATTTTTTGGTTTCAGGCAGATACAAAGAAATGGATGCTTTTGCTTCAGGAACAGAATAAAGACAATCAAAAGTATGTTTACGGTTATAAAGATACGTTGAAGCCAGGAGAGACCACAGCACCTTTGTTTTCCAGGCTTGTAACAGTTCCTTATCTGGAGGGAGAGCTTAATGTGAAAAAAAGCTATAATGTGCCTGTAACTGCTAATGTGATTCAGACACAAAATAATGGCATAACCATGAAAGAAAAATATGAGAATTACATCAGACAGTATGAAGCTGATAGCAAGGAGGGGGCTGGGTGAGAAAAAATGCTTTTATAAAAATGTTTTTTGCAGCAGTTCTTACAGTATCTGTAGCTGCTTCCGGCTTTGGCAAAAAGACATTGGCGCAGGAAGAAATCACAGAATTTGAGATTTTGGAGGAAACCGATGCTTTAGAAGGGTGGGAGTCTTTTGAAAATACGGAAATGCCTTCTGATGAGGCTGAGAATGAGGCTGAGGAAAGTGACACTTTTGAATCAGAAAAAAAGGAATATCAGTTTTTTTCTGAAGAAACAGAGGAGTTTTTGGAGGAAGAGGAAAATCCAGACAGCAGGATTGCTTTGTATGCAGCTCCTGTAGGATTTGTTCAGGAAGGGCAGCCTGTACGATATGGAAATGGAGGTTTTACACCTGTTACCAATGGGCAGGCAGTTTTTAGCAGCAAATATACCAGACTGGGTTGGAACTCCAATTCTGAAGTTCTGCCCTGGAGCCAGGCCGGAAGCAGTGTCCTAAAAGGAAGAAAGGATCAGGAAACGGTACAGGGACCGTATTATGTGCCTCTTGACAGCAGTGCAAAAGGGAAATTCGGATTTCGAATCACAAACGTAGGTTTTAATAGAGATGCAAATACAAGCCTGGATATTTTGCTGACCTGCACGGATTATCTGGATTACACCTATGACAATAAAGGGGAAAAAATAACAGACCTGACGCCCCTTTTTGGAGTCAGTGACAGTGATCTGTGGCTTTTATTTAAGGATGAGCTTCCTACACAGGAGATAAAAGTGGACATTGTAAAAAGTGGGACAAATACACCGGTATCCGGGAATTATCGCTTCCGATGGCTGGATATTGATTTATACCAGCGTTTTGGAATCAAGCTGCAAAACGGATCTATAGGACACCGATATGCTACAAAGGACTCCGTGGTTTGTGTACTTTCAAAAGAGCTTTTTTCAAAAAACTATGAAGTACTTACCGCTCCGGCAGGAAAGGTAGAGGGGGAAGTACCTGAAAACACAGTTGTATATGAACTGGATCAGTCGTCTGGCTTCTATCTTGCAATTATCAGTCCTGGTTATGGAAATTACTCTAAGGATACAGCAAAAAGAATTAAAAATGAGTATGCCATAGTGAAAACCGGAAGCTGTGCAAGTACGGCAGGACTTCAATGGGATGCAAAGGGGTATGGACCTGTGGAATATCCGGGTCTGATCAAAAAAGTGGGAAATACACTGGAATCACAGGGCGATTTTAATGCTTTGGAGGAAATTAGCGATGCGTTTTATTATACTTTGCAGACTGAAATTCCGGAGGAACATCCGGCATATTATTATGGCTCCTGCAGCATTACAGATGAATTCCCAAAAGGTGTAGAGCTTGCAGATTATACAGCTGTAAAAATGCTCCCTTCAGGGAAAAATGTAACTTCCTGGTTCAAAATCTCAAAGAATGGTGATGCGGTGAGCTTTCAGGCGTCGCCGGAAGCACTGGCGTTGACTGATTTTTATGGGAAAACCTATGAATTTCAGATAAAAGTGAAGATGAATCCAAAAGAAATAACGCCTGTATATGAAGAAAATACTTGCAGCTATACTGTAAAAAACAAGGCCTCTATTACCTGCAGGCACAAAAACGGACAAGAAGGGACAAGCTGGTCAAACGAAGTTGTTTCCAGGGCAAATATGAAAAGACCTGAAACGCAAAATCCACAGAAATGGATTTTAAGTGACAATAACAGGGTGAAAACAAAAGAATATAAAGGAAGAGACTTTGAAACCGTGTATGAAATTTCTCAGCTGATTCCACAAAATACAGGAGAATGGGAAATACAAGGATTTCATATTCTGGATGAACTTGCAGATTGTTTCGAACTGAAATCTGCAAAGGTTTTGGAAGAGCAGAAAATAGTGGCTGAATTTGGAAGCCTTGGAGGAAGCAAAGGAGACTGGAAGCTAAGCGTGAAAAACCAGTTGATCGAGCTTTCTTCAGTAAATGCCCTGCCTAAGAGCTGCTACGGAAAAAATATCCAGTTGCAGCTGAGGGTAGGATTAAGAAATAGCTGCAATCTGAAGCCCTATTATGTGGTAAACCAAAATCCGGATATTTTAGAAGCACGTGTATATAATATGGCTTCTGGTGTTTTTGAATGGAACCAGGGGATTCCGATTTCTGTTTCAGGAAATACGGATAAAACAGAAGTGATTATAAAAGAAGATGTATCAAAGGGAAGAATAACAGTAAGAAAAAAAGATATTTGGGATAAGGAATTACAAGGGGCTGTATTTGAAATTACGGCAAGGGAAGATATTTATTCTATAGCAGGAACCTTGCTGCTGCGTGCCGGAGAAACAGCAGACATTATTACTACAGGAGAAAACGGAACTGCCGTTTCAAAGCCTCTTTATATGGGAAGGTACACTGTGAAAGAAGTGATGCCTCCCAAAGGCTATGTAATCAGCCAACAGACATATGATGTAGACGTAAAAGAAGGGGACGCAGAAAAAACAGCAGCTTTTCAAAATGAAGAAACCTTGCTTCGCATTAAAAAGATATCCAAAAGAGAAAACGATGCTGATCCGGAAAAGGGTATTGCCGGGGTAAGCTTTATAGTGAGGAGAAAAACACAAAAAGAGGATGGCGGAAAGCTTTACACAACAGATGTAAATGGTATGATTGAAATAAAAGGACTTGTTCCGGGTACCTATATACTTCGGGAAGAAACAACACCGGATGGTTATGTGGCAAACGAAAAAAACTATGAATTTACCATAGATGAAAATGGATTGATAGAAAAACAGCATGGGTATATGATTGTAGTAGAAAACGGATATACGAGGACTGAGTTTTTAAAGACAGACAAGGCGTCTCAAAAGCCGGTATCAGGAGCAACCCTTCGGCTTACGGATGCAAAGGGAAAAACAATAGATACCTGGGTGTCCGGAAAAACGCCCCACAGGATTAACAGGCTGGCAGCAGGAGAGTATGTTCTGACAGAGCTGGAAGCTCCCAAAGGCTATAAAAAAGGCTTACCATTAAAATGTGTTGTGAAAAATACAGAATCCATACAGACTTTTGTGATGGAAGATGTGAAGCTGGTCAATATTTATGTGGATAAGGTGATTCACGGATCGGAGATTGTATGGGCACATGGAAATCCTGTTTTCACATTTCGTGTGCAGGGAACAGATCTGGATGGAGAAAAACATATTTATTATGATGCAGTGGAGTTTACAAAAGAAGGTACGGATAATTTGGGAGACGTGAAAAGGAGTATTTCTTTTGAAGTACCGGCAGGAGAGTACACGGTTTCGGAATGTAAGGTTATGCGCTATAAACTGGAAAAAATTGACGGTGTGTCAGGTGGAAGTATAGAGGGACAGTCGGTAAGGTTTAAACTTTACCAGAATCAGAACGGAACAGCCGTATTTGTAAATCAGAAGAAAAGTGACCGTGAACTGACAGATAACGGAATTGTGAGAAATGTGATCATACCGTAAAGAGAGGGCTTTGTCTGCTTCAGTCTTTGCAGCGTGTTTTTTATGAGGTAAAGACTGGCGCAGACACTATAGAAAAGAATTTTAAGTATTTCATATTTTTTGAAAAAATTTGAAAATAACTGTTGACAATAAGGATATCTTCTGGTAATATAATCAACTGTGAGCGGCAGAAATGCTGAAGCACAAGAGTGCTGATGTGGCTCAGTCGGTAGAGCGTCGCCTTGGTAAGGCGGAGGTCACGGGTTCGATTCCCGTCATCAGCTTAAAGTCCTTGATTATATTTCAAGGACTTTTTTGTTTATATGGTATAAACATATTCCTGAACTTTTTTAATACAAAAAATGTTTTTTTTATTTAAGAAAAACTTTTAAAATGAGAGGGATTATGATAAGATAAATCAACTGAGATTAATTTATTGTATTAATGTAACTATACTAGGAGGAAGAAGCATGGAGAACGAAACGGTTTCCAAAAATTTTATTGAAAATATTATTGATAAAGACTTGGCAGAAGGAGTTTATGATACCGTTCATACTCGTTTCCCGCCAGAGCCAAACGGTTATCTTCATATAGGACATGCCAAATCCATTCTTTTGAATTCAGGACTGGCAAAGGAATATAACGGTAAATTCAATATGCGTTTTGATGATACAAACCCTACAAAGGAGAAATCAGAGTTTGTAGAATCCATTAAGGAAGATATTAAATGGCTGGGAGCAGACTGGGAAGACAGACTGTTCTTTGCTTCTGATTATTTCGGACAGATGTATGACGCTGCTGTGAAGCTGATTAAGAAAGGAAAGGCATATGTCTGCGACTTAAGTGCTGATCAGATCAGAGAATATCGAGGAACCTTAAAGGAACCAGGCAAAGAGAGCCCATACCGAAACAGAAGTGTGGATGAAAATCTTCAGCTTTTTGAAGAGATGAGGGAAGGCAAATACGCAGATGGAGAAAAGGTTCTTCGTGCTAAAATTGATATGGCATCCCCAAATATGAATATGCGTGACCCGGTTATCTACCGTGTAGCCCATGTAAGCCATCATAGAACAGGAGATACCTGGTGCATCTATCCGATGTATGATTTTGCACATCCTATTGAAGATGCAATCGAGGGAATTACCCATTCTATCTGTACTTTGGAGTTTGAAGATCACAGACCGTTATATGACTGGGTCGTAAGAGAGCTTGAGTATCCGCATCCACCTAAACAGATTGAATTTGCGAAGCTGTATCTGACCAACGTGGTAACTGGTAAACGCTACATTAAGAAGCTTGTGGAAACTGGAATTGTAGATGGTTGGGATGATCCGAGACTGGTATCTATTTCCGGTTTGCGTCGCCGTGGTTATACTCCTGAGTCTATTCAGAAGTTTGTGGAACTTTGCGGCGTTTCCAAAGCAGACAGCTCTGTAGATTATGCAATGCTTGAGTACTGTATTCGTGAGGATCTGAAATTAAAGGCACCGCGCTATATGGCAGTCCTTGATCCGATCAAGCTGGTAATTGATAATTATCCAGAAGGACAGGTGGAGTATCTGGATGCACCGAACAATATGGAAAATGAAGCACTTGGAACCAGAAAGGTTCCATTTGGAAGAGAGCTTTATATCGAAAGAGAAGATTTCATGATCGATCCGCCGAAGAAATATAAGCGTCTCTTTCTGGGAACAGAAGTGCGTCTGATGAATGCATACTTTGTGACCTGTACAGGCTTTGAGGCAGATGATGACGGAACTGTTCGTGTAGTACATTGTACTTATGATCCTGAAACTAAGGGCGGAAATGCACCTGACGGACGTAAGGTAAAGGGAACAATCCACTGGGTAGAGACTACTAATGCGGGAAAAGTTCCTGTACGTCTTTACGAAAATATTGTTGATGAAGAGAAGGGCGTATACGATAAGGAAACAGGGGAGCTGAACCTGAATCCAAACTCTTTAGTTGAAGTTTCTGCTTATGTAGAGCCGGAGCTTCTGAAAGCAAAGGGATTTGACAGTTATCAGTTTGTAAGAAACGGATTTTACTGTGCGGATATTCATGATTCCAAGGAGGGAGCACCGGTATTTAACCGTATTGTATCTCTTAAGAGCTCTTTTAAATTACCGAAGGCTTAATTGTCAGTAATTAACAATAATATAAATGATGATGTTGGGGCCGAGGGATATTCGACCCCTCTGATATCGGGGCTTTAAATCCCGGTATCATTGTCATATAAATTACAAAAGCGGAGGAAATCAAAATGAAAAAACTTAATGTAGCCAAGAAAGATGCATGTATGGCATGCAAAGCATGTGAAATTGCCTGTTCAGAAGCATTTTACAAAAAATTTGATGAGGATCTTTCCTGCATCAAAATTTCAGTGCAGAAAGATGGCGTAAGTCCGAAACCGGTTGTATGCGTACAGTGCGGAAAATGCGCAAAGGTCTGTCCGGAGGGAGCTATTACCCAGAACCCGAAGGGCGTATATATGATCAATAAGAAGAAATGTGTAGGCTGCGGAAAATGTAAAGAAGTCTGTCCATTCGGCGTAATGGTAAAAGCAGAAGAAGCAGAGACAGTGAGCAAATGTATCGCTTGTGGTATCTGTGTAAAGGCTTGCCCGATGGATGTTCTTGAAATTAAAGAGGCATAATCAGATCAGGAATAAATTAAGAAAAAGACCATTGCAGCAGGCAGTGGTCTTTTTCCTATTACTGGTCTCTTAAAATTGACTGCTGAAAATCAGTCAATATGAATGGAAGCTTCTTCTTTATCCTGCTCCTGGTTTGCTTCTGCAAGCTCTTCTTCAAATTCATCGGCAACTTTTTCTGCCTCTTCAAGTGCGCTATCTACGGATTTATCCTCTGCATCCTCACCTGTGCCCTCAGAAGCTTCATCAGAATCTGTCTCATCAGAAGCATCTTCCTCTGGAACATCAGCAGCATCCTCTTCAGAAGTCTCTTCTTCAGGAAGATCAGAAACATCCTCATCGGAAGTATCTTCCCAGGAGATGAAATCCTCATGGACATCTTTTTTCTCCGGCTGCAGGGATGGCTCCTGCTCGTCCTCGAAATCTTCTTCAAGATCAGCTGTCTGCTCAAGAACTCTGCGTTTTGAAAAAACTGCGGCTACTGCACCTGCAGCTGCAGCAGTTGCTGCTCCAAGGACAACCAGTCCCCAATATTTGTTGATTTTTGCCATATTGTAAGCTCCTTTCGCGGTTTTCCATCTGTTGGTAAAATAAACAGATGGGCTAACCCTATTGTAATACTTTTGAGACAAAAAGAAAAGAAAAAAATCGTTGCACCGATATACACAGAGGGGTATACTGATTACACAGTAAAAAAGGAGAGATTATGGAGAAAATTGTTTTAGCTTCGGGCTCCCCTCGAAGAAAGGAATTGCTTGCAAAAACAGGGCTGAAATTTTCTGTTTTGGTAAGTGACGGGGAAGAAAAGGCGGATACTTCAGATCCTGCCAAAACCGTAGAAAAGCTTTCGCAGGATAAAGCTTTTGCTGTGGCCGAAATGCTTCAGAAGGAGAAAACATCCTGCCTGATCATCGGCGCAGATACAGTAGTCTCGTTTGAAGGGAAAATTCTTGGGAAACCATCTGATAAAGAAGATGCTTTTCGCATGCTGTCCGGGTTACAGGGACATATTCATCAGGTCTATACAGGAGTAACAATTCTCAAAAGAGATGGAGATAACTGGAAGCCATACACGTTCAGTGAGAAGACGGATGTAGAGTTTTATCCGGTTTCCAGGGAGGAACTGCTTGCTTACATTGAAACAGGAGAACCTATGGACAAAGCCGGAAGCTACGGAATCCAGGGGAGCTTTGGAATTTATGTAAAGGGGATCTGCGGAGATTATAATAATGTGGTAGGTCTTCCTGTAGGCAGACTGGTTTATGAGTTAAAGAATCTGAAGTGCATTTGAAAAGAGAGGAACGGAAAATGATAAAAGCATGTATTTTTGATCTGGACGGAACACTGGCCTATACGCTGGATTCTATGGCAGCGGTAGGAAATGCAGTTGTAAAGATGTATGGATTGAAGCCTATGCCCATAGAAAACTATAGATATTACTGCGGAAACGGCGCAGATATGCTGGTGAAGCGACTTCTGATCGATGCCGGAGATCCTGGGCTTTTACATTATGAGGAAGCAAGAACACTTTACAGAAAAGAATTTGATAAGGATCCTTTTTATAAAATACAGCATTATCCCGGAATGCCGGAAACTCTGAAGCTTTTGAAGCAAAATGGTGTAAAGCTTGGAGTATGCTCAAATAAGCCTCATGAAGCTGCTGTAAAGGTTGTAGAAAGAATGTTTGGCAATCAAATTTTTGATATGGTGATGGGGCAGAGCGATTCTATAAGAAAGAAACCGGCACCAGACGGCCCGCTGAAGATTGCTGAGGCTTTTGGAGTTTCTCCCAAGGAGTGTATGTATCTGGGAGATTCCGGAACTGATATGCAGACCGGGAAGGCGGCCGGTATGTATACAGTTGGCGTTTTGTGGGGGTACAGAGAAAAAGAAGAGCTTTTGGAAAATGGAGCAGATGCCCTGGTTGAGTCACCTGAGGATATTCTGGATCTTTATGAAGAAAAATGCGGCAGATAAAAGGAGGAATATGAGGATGTATACAGAAGAATGCATTCAGGCATTTTTGGAAAAACAGGAGCAGCTTTTTGATGAGCCTGTGGCAGAAAGCTATGAGGAGGCTGAGGCTTTCCTTGAGGATTGTATGGCTGTTGTGGCAGATTCTATTGGCGAAGTGCGTAAATATCTGTCCGGTATGGGTGCTGATGTTGAGGGCATGAGTGATGATGAGCTTGAGGAGGCCAGTGAAGTATTTGCTCTGCCTGACGGAAAATATCTGATCGTAGAGGGATAATTCATATTACATTAATACAGAAGAAGGTTGCTATAATAACCATAAACAAAGACACAAGTGAATAACTTTTACTGTGGACGAAGTGGATGGTGAGCAATAGTTCTTGCTGTGTTACGAACAGTAGCCTTGCTGTTTACAGTATTGTAAAAAGCACTTGTGTAAATGTTTAAAATATGTTACGATAATGTTAAGACTCAGCCAAAAAAGGGGAATGTAAAGGAGGATGGCATATGAGATCTAGGAAAATTATAGCGATGGTTATGACTTTTCTGATGATGCTTTCGTTGCTTCCGTCCCTGGTATTTGCATCAGCAACACCAGAAGGAGCACTGGGAGGCAAATTAAAGATTAAGGGAACTGCAGCTGTAGGCTCTGAGCTTAGTGCAGATTATACCAAAGCAACACCAGAGGGACTTAGTGATGACTATGTAAGCTTCAGCTGGTCAAGAAAGGTAGGCGATCAGCTTACTGAAGTCGGCAAAGAGAAGACCTATAAGCTTACAGCAGATGATCTTGGAAACAAGATTCAGCTGAAGATTACCGGAAAATCAGAATTAGGCGTAACCGGTGAACTGAAGGCGACTACAGTTGAAATTGTGGCAACACCGGAGGAAGCTCCGCAGGAGACCACAGAAGAGCCTAAGGATACACAGGCAGATACACAGGCAGCAGTACCGACAGAGGATACTGCGGCAGAGAATACTGCGGCAGAGGATACTCAGCCTGCAGAAAATGAAACCCAGCCGACCGAAGATGAGGTTATTGATATTGGTGGAGAACCGGCTGCTTCTGCTGATGAGATGCAGCCTGTTGAAGAACCGGCCTCTGGGGCTGATTCAGCTGCTGATAGTACCCAGACAGCTGAAGCTACTGATGACAGTGCAATTGATATTGGAACAGAGGATTACCTGGAAGTTCCGGAAAACGGTGCTGCTGCGGAAAACGGTGAGACATCCACACCTGAAGAGGTTTCTTATTCTGCAGAAGCAGTTGCTGATACTACAGCTGAGGATGGAACTGCAATCGTAGATTTTGGAACCGTAGATGCCGGATTCACACAGGAAGAAGCTAATTCCATGGCGAAGACTGTCACGATTAAGAATACAGGTACAGGTACCCTTAATTTTAATGAAATCAGTCCGGAGCATTTTATGGTGCAGGATATTACAGAACCGCTTGCAGCAGGAGAACAGACTTCTGTATGGATTATGCCGCGAGTTGGTGCCACGACCGGAGAAGATAATGATACAATTACCTATACTACAGAAGAAGGTGCAGAGGTTTCTTTTAATGCAGTCATGGTAGTAGGTGCAGATGCGCCATC
>CAKRKL010000028.1 GCA_934358405.1 uncultured Blautia sp. | reverse complement strand
TTTGTTCTTCCGCCAAGTCCGTCTACTACATTACGAAGCTGACGGTCATTCATATCCACACATCTTCTCCATGTAATCTTACGTGGGTCGATGTTAAGAGCATTGCCCTGGAAGATATGGTTGTCAATCATAGCTGCAAGAAGGTTATTAGCTGCACCGATTGCGTGGAAGTCTCCGGTGAAGTGAAGATTGATATCTTCCATCGGAACAACCTGTGCATAGCCGCCGCCTGCAGCGCCACCCTTTACACCAAATACCGGTCCGAGAGATGGCTCACGAAGAGCTACCATAACATTCTTGCCCATCTGCTGCATAGCGTCTGCAAGACCAACTGTAGTAGTTGTTTTTCCCTCTCCTGCAGGTGTTGGGTTAATAGCGGTAACCAGAATCAGTTTACCATCTTCTTTATCTGTTTCTTTTAACAGATTATAGTCAATTTTTGCTTTGTATTTTCCATACTGCTCAAGATATTTGTCCTCGATCCCTGCTTTTTCCGCAATTTCGGTGATTGGTTTCATTTCGCATTCCTGTGCGATTTCGATGTCACTTTTAAACCCCATAATAAAAGCTCCTTTCGTTGTTTAAGACTAAATGGCATAAGTTGTCATACTGCCATTCCTTAAAAAGGCAATGGCATTATTTCCCTTAATGGGTACCTCCCGGTAAAAAAAGGGCAGTATCTGATGGTTCAAATACTGCCCAGACGGTCGGCTATGATCCGCTTCTGAAGTCCCTGTGGTAAACTCCACGATCCGTCAGTATCCAGAAGCTTTTCAATTGATATGCTAATTGTATCATCAATGGAAAAATTTGTCAAGAAAATAACGAACGGCATTATTGTCAAAAAAAACATGAGATATTTGTGAAAAATAACAAAAATTTAGAAGAGGTTCCAAAATGCTTTACAAAAATTTTATTACTTGGACAGTTGCGTATGGAGACAAGTATTGTTAGAATATAAGGAGGATTGAGAAAGCAGCGCAGCTGGGTCACAATCCGGGTATCAAAGGGGTCAAAAAAACTTTTGCCCCCAACATCATGAAATTTGTAATGGAAAATTTGTCTATAGAAAGGTTGAATAAATCAGATGAATAGAGCTGAATTTCTGGATACGCTAAGAAGCCAGCTGTCCGGTCAGATGCATGAGGGCAAGGTGGCTGCACATGTGCGTTATTATGAGGACTACATTCAGTCCCAGGTGAGAAGCGGCCGCAATGAACAGGATGTTCTTACCGAGCTTGGCGACCCAAGGCTGATTGCCAGAACTTTACTTGATACAGATGTAGACGACGGACAGGAGGACTACGCGGAGTACAGTACTTATTCAGAGAATGCAGGAGATACAGAAAACGTTTCCGGTAATTATACCCGGGTATGGCGTTTTGATACCTGGTACAGCAAGCTTCTTGGCATTGTGCTTCTGCTGATCATAGTATTCCTTTTATTCCATATTCTGGTGGCAGTGATTCCGTTCTTTGCGGTTCTTGCGGTTATTTTGTTTATCATATCACTGATTAAGAATCGAAGCTGACCAAAGATCTTTTGGTACGCAGATTATTTTATTTTTAAGGAAAGGTTTTTCAATGAGCAGTATAACAATAGATGAATTAAAACAGTTACCCACAGACTCTTATCAGATTATAGATATCCGTGATGAGATTGAAATCTCTCACGGTGCTATTAAGGGAGCAATTGCCTGTAAGCCGGAGGAAATCCGGCAGAATCCGCAGGTGGATAAGACTAGGAAGCTTGTGATCTGCTGCAGCCGCGGAGTCAGCAGCGAAGAAGAGGCAAGGAAGCTGACAGAAGAAGGCTTGGATGCTGTCAGTCTGGAACGGGGTTATATCGCCTGGCTGATGGATGTGATGAAGAATTCTCAGAATGAGGAGTTTGCCAGAAATGTAGAAATAAGCCTTCGTAAGAAATTTAAGAAAAAAATATGGTCTAAATTTACCAAGGCAATTAATACCTATGAGCTTGTGAAACCAGGAGACAGAATTGCAGTCTGTATTTCCGGTGGCAAGGATTCCATGCTTATGGCAAAGTGCTTCCAGGAACTGAAGCTTCATAATAAATTTGATTTTGAGGTGAAATTTCTGGTTATGGACCCGGGCTACAGTCCGGCTAACCGTCAGGTGATTGAAGAGAATGCCAGAAAACTGAATGTTCCGATTCGTATTTTCGAATCTGATATTTTTGAATCCGTATTTAATATAGAGAAATCACCATGTTATCTGTGTGCCAGAATGCGAAGAGGACATTTATATGCCTTTGCGAAAGAAATGGGCTGCAATAAGATTGCTCTTGGCCATCATTACGATGACGTTATAGAAACAATCCTGATGGGAATGCTTTACGGAGCACAGGTCCAGACTATGATGCCGAAGCTTCACAGCACCAATTTTGAGGGAATGGAGCTGATCCGTCCCCTGTATCTGGTGCGTGAAGATGACATCAAGGCATGGCGGGATTATAATGACCTGCACTTTATTCAGTGCGCATGTAAGTTTACGGATACCTGTACCACCTGCAACAATGAAAATACTTCCAAACGTAAGGAAATCAAAGAACTGATCCGTGACCTGAAGCAGGTGAATCCATTTGTGGAAGGCAATATTTTTAAGAGTGTTGAAAATGTAAACATTGATACAGTAGTGGGATACAAGCAGTATGGAATCCGCCATTCCTTCCTGGAGAATTATGACAGGGAAGATTAATTGCTGATCTTCCGAAGCCCCCATACCAGGAGTATGATGATCAGGATGGCAGTGAAAATTCCGGCCATACCTTTTCCCATGATTGCAAGAGCGGCCGCCACTGTGTTTGTACCTTCACTGGCTGCAGCCAGGTTAATGACCATACCGCCAGCTATGACAGAAGCAATCTGACCGGATACATTGGCACCGGCTGCCTGCATGAGAATCACATTTGTAGGATCTTCCTCCATTGCTATTTTCTGGATAACTCTTGAGGACATAGGGAAGGCCGAAATTCCGGCGCCGCCGATCATAGGATTGATTTTCTTTTTCAGGAACAGATTCATAAATTTTGCAAGCAGGACACCGCCGATGGTATCCATCACAAATGCGAATAGGCCGATTACCAGAATCAGAAGGGTGTCTTTTGTTACAAACTGATCGGCACGCATACTGAAGGAAATGGTGATTCCAAGAAGCAAGGTGATCAGGTTCGCAAGTACATTCTGAGCAGTATCAGACAGAGTTCCAAGAACACCGCATTCACGTATTAAGTTTCCAAACATGAGGAAGCCTACCAGGGCAACAGATTGAGGGGCAACCAGCCCAACGATCATAGTAACTGCGATAGGGAAAGCAATCCTCATGGTTTTGGAAACGGATTTCGGATTGTAATCCATGTGAATGCAGCGTTCTTTTTTTGTGGTAACAAGACGGATTGCCAGGGGCTGCACAATGGGAACCAAAGCCATATAGGAGTAGGCTGCTACTGCAATGGCTCCGATATATCTGGAGCCCAGAACCTGAGATACCAGAATGGAGGTTGGACCATCAGCGGCACCGATAATTCCGATAGAGGCTGCATCTGTAAGTCCAAAGCCAAGTAAGGCAGCCAGAAGAATTGCCGCAAAGATTCCAAATTGTGCACCTGCACCAAACAAAAACAGAGATGGTCCGCAAAGCAGAGGACCAAAATCAATCATTGCACCGATTCCAATAAAAAGCAGGATCGGCATCACCTCTGATGCTTCAATTCCTACATGAAACATCCATTCAATAACGCCATTTGTCTGAAGTCCTCCGGAAAGAGTCTGATTTATTGCTCCGGAGAACGGCAGATTTACAAGAATGGCACCAAATCCCATAGGCAGAAGAAGGGCTGGTTCGAAGCCTTTTTTGATTGCCAGCCAGATCAGGGTAATTCCTACAGCGTACATTACCAGCTGCTGCCAGGTTAAAGCCATAATTCCATCAGTTAAAAATTCCATAGAGATTCCTCCTTTATTTGGTTTGAAATATATAAAAAAAGACTTTTATTACAATAATACATACTTAAAGCTTGTCCTTTGAAAAGCTTTTTCAGAATGCAACTATTGTAATAAAAGTCTTGCTATTTCAATTCTATGCGGGTTTGCGATTCAGAGATTCTCTTGAATATACTCTATGCCGCTTACCGTTCTGACGCATGAAAATCCATAATGAATGCCTGTAAAAAGCAGAAATTCATTATGCCAGCTACTCCCTTTCATTGAGGTCATTATAATTCCGGAAATTGTAATTTGTCAATGAGAAAAAACAGGGTTGTAAAAATTTTTTACCAGGGGTATCATAAGTTCAAAACATTAAAACATACAAGTAATGGTACAAGTGAAAACAAAAACAGAAGGAGCAGAATATGTTATTTTTTGAAAATGATTATTGCGAGGGCGCACATGAGGCAATTTTAAAAAGATTAGCAGAGACCAATATGGAAAAGGTACCGGGATATGGGCAGGATTTTTATTGCGACCAGGCAAAAGAAAAAATCAAAGAAGCCTGTGGCTGCCCAAACGGAGAAGTTTATTTTCTGGTAGGCGGAACTCAGACAAACTCAGTTGTAATCGCTTCTATGCTGAATCGCTATGAGGGAGTACTTTCTGCAGTAACCGGCCATGTGAATTCCCACGAAGCAGGAGCCATTGAATTTACAGGACACAAGGTACTGCCGCTGCCCCAGAAGGAGGGCAAAATATCAGCCGCTGATCTGAAAGCTTATCTGGAAACCTATTATGCAGACGGAAGCTTTGACCATATGGTTTTTCCGGGGATGGTATATATTTCTCATCCGACTGAATACGGAACTCTTTATACCAGACAGGAGCTGGCTGATATTTCCAAAGTGTGCAGAAAGTATGAAATTCCGCTGTTTATGGACGGCGCAAGACTGGGCTACGGCTTGGCAGCAGATACAGATGTAACCTTAAAGGACATTGCTGAATATACAGATGTATTTTATATCGGCGGAACAAAAGTAGGTGCCTTATGCGGCGAAGCGGTTGTTTTTCCTGAAAAAGCACCGAAACATTTCTTTACCATGATCAAGCAGCAGGGAGCGCTTCTTGCAAAAGGCAGACTTCTGGGAATTCAGTTTGATACTCTTTTTACAGACAATCTCTACCTGGAAATCAGTAAAAATGCCATTGATACAGCAGCAAAATTAAAAAAAGCTCTGAAAGAAAAGAATTATAAATTGTTTATTGACTCACCTACAAATCAGATTTTTGTTATTCTGGAAAATGCGAAAATGGAAGAACTGGGTAAAAAGGTGAGATTTAGTTTCTGGGAAAAATATGATGAAACTCATACAGTAGTCCGTTTTGCAACCAGCTGGGCAACAAAAATGGATGATATTGAAGCTCTCATAGCAATTTTATAATTTTTAAATATGTTTGAAATAGGCTCCGAACTATAAGAAAAGTTCACAAATTTATGATTTCATTTTGTTACAAGTTGTCATGAACAACAACTTGTCCATATGTGCGTACAAGTTGTAATATGTACCAGGAGGAAGGAAATATGACGGAAAATGGCAAACCCAAATATTTTACCTTAATGGAAGAACTAAGAGCAGAAATTCTTTCCGGTAAAATACAGCCAGGTGAGAAGCTGTCCTCAGAGAACCAGCTTACTGAGAAATATTCTCTAAGCCGGCATACCGTGCGCAAGGCAATAGCATATCTGGAAAAAGAAGGATATGTAGAAGCATATCACGGAAAGGGAACCTTCTGTTCGGAAAAAATGCGTCACATGAAAAAGTCAAGAAATATTGCAGTGGTGACTACTTATATTTCTGATTATATTTTTCCAAGACTGATTCAGGGGATAGATAATATTTTGTCTGAGCAAGGGTACAGCATTATTCTGAAAAATACGGGAAACAGCCGTCAGAAAGAAGCACGCTGTCTGGAAGAGCTTTTGCAGAAGGATATTGACGGACTGATCATTGAACCAAGCAAAAGCCAGCTTAGCTGCCGTCATCCTAATCTCTATGAAAATTTAGACATGTATCAGATTCCATATGTGTTTATTCAGGGAATTTATACGGAAATGAAAGAAAAACCCCATATTCTCATGGATGATGTACAGGGAGGATATTTGGTTACCAGGTATCTTCTGGAATTAGGACATCGCCGTATCATGGGATTTTTTAAGGCAGATGATATTCAGGGGATGAACAGACATAAAGGGTATGTAAAGGCTTTACAGGAAGCCGGAATCAGCTATGACCCTGATGCAGTTGTATGGTTTCACACAGAAGACCGCAGAAGCAAGCCTGCTATGATGGTACGGGAAATAGTGAAAAACAAGGAACTGCCTGATGGAATCGTTTGCTACAATGACCAGATTGCTGTTCAGGTAATAGAGACACTGGAAGAGTGCGGATTAAAAGTTCCGGAGGATATATCTGTTACGGGATACGATAATTCTCTTTATGCTCAAAGAGGAGCCGGAATCACAACCATTGCACATCCTCAGGAAAAGCTGGGACAGATGGCCGCAGAATTGATTTTGGAAAAAATCAATGGTGTGTCTGAAAAAGACAGCAAGGTGGAACGAATGATACAACCGGAATTAATTATACGGGGATCTTGTAAGGAACATAAAATTTAAGGAGGAGCTTATCAATGAAAACAGGAAGAAATTACAAATTTTGGTTTTGCACCGGATCACAGGATCTTTATGGAGATGAATGTCTTCGCAAGGTAGCAGAGCATTCACAGATTATTGTAAATGAGCTGAATAAATCCGGAATGTTTCCGTATGAAATTGTATGGAAGCCTACACTGATCACAAATGAACTGATCCGTAAAACCTTTAACGAAGCAAATGCAGATGAGGATTGCGCAGGTGTGATCACCTGGATGCATACTTTTTCACCGGCAAAATCCTGGATTCTGGGACTGAAGGAATACAGAAAGCCGCTGTGCCATCTCCATACACAGTTTAATCAGGAAATTCCATACGATACCATTGATATGGATTTCATGAATGAGAATCAGTCTGCACATGGCGGCCGTGAATATGGACATATGGTTACCCGTATGGGAATTGAGCGTAAGGTTATTGTGGGACACTGGGCAGACAAGAAGGTTCAGGAGCGTCTTGCGTCCTGGATGAGAACTGCAATCGGCATTATGGAAAGCAGCCATATTCGTGTGTGCCGTGTTGCAGATAACATGCGTAATGTTGCAGTTACAGAAGGCGATAAAGTAGAGGCTCAGATTAAATTCGGCTGGGAAGTGGATGCCTATCCGGTAAACGAAATTGCAGAATATGTAAGTGCTGTTTCAAAGGGTGATATTGACGCTCTTGTTGAGGAATATTATAATAAATATGATATTATTCTGGAGGGAAGAGATCCGGAAGAATTTAAACGTCATGTAGCAGTGCAGGCAGGGATTGAGATTGGATTTGAAAGATTCCTTGAGGAAAAAAATTATCAGGCCATTGTTACCCATTTTGGTGATCTTGGAGCATTACAGCAGCTTCCTGGCCTGGCAATTCAGCGCCTTATGGAAAAGGGCTATGGCTTCGGGGCAGAGGGTGACTGGAAAACAGCTGCAATGGTACGTCTGATGAAAATCATGACTTCAGGAATGAAGGATGCCAAGGGAACCTCTCTGATGGAGGATTATACTTATAATCTTGTTCCAGGAAAAGAAGGAATCCTGCAGTCTCATATGCTTGAGGTTTGCCCATCTGTAGCAGATGGAAAGCAGGCTATTAAGGTCTGCCCACTTAGCATGGGAGAAAGAGAAGATCCGGCAAGACTGGTATTTACATCTAAGACAGGCCCTGGAATTGCTACCTCCTTAGTAGATTTAGGAGATCGCTTCCGTCTGATCATCAATGATGTGGATTGCAAGAAGGTTGAGAAGCCTATGCCGAAGCTTCCGGTAGGAAGTGCATTCTGGACACCGCAGCCGGATCTGGCAACAGGTGCAGAGGCATGGATTCTTGCTGGCGGAGCACATCACACCGCATTTACTTATGATCTTACAGCAGAACAGATGGGTGACTGGGCTGCAGCAATGGGAATCGAAGCTGTTTATATTGACAAGGACACTACAATTCGTAATTTTAAGAATGAACTTCGCTGGAACGAGGCTGCATTCAGATAACTGCAAACATGCCAGACAGTTACGTATTCCGTAAACAAAAGGGAGGATTTACAATGGGAACAACAGCAAAACAGGCAATTCTGGAGAATAAAACGGCTCTTGGAATTGAATTTGGTTCTACAAGAATCAAGGCAGTGCTGGTAGATGGAAATAATATACCTATCGCATCCGGCAGTCATGAGTGGGAAAATCGTTATGAGAATGGTGTATGGACCTATAGCCTTGAGGATATCTGGTCTGGCATTCAGGATTGCTATCAGCAGATGGCAAAGGATGTTCAGGAAAAATATGGTGTGGAGCTGACTTGTGTAGGTGCGATCGGAATCAGCGCCATGATGCATGGCTATATGCCATTTGATAAGGCAGGTAATCTTCTGGTTCCTTTTAGAACCTGGAGAAACAATATTACCGGAGAGGCAAGCAGAAAGCTGTCCCAGCTTTTCAAGTACAATATTCCGCAGAGATGGAGCATTGCTCATCTGTATCAGGCAATTTTAAATGGGGAACCTCATGTAAAGGATATCGACTATATTGCTACTCTTGAGGCATATGTACATTGGAAACTGACTGGACAAAGAGTTCTTGGAATCGGTGATGTTGCCGGAATGTTTCCGGTTGACAGCAGCGCAAAGGACTATAATGAGAAAATGGTGCAGCAATTTGACGAATTGATTGCTTCTTACGGATTTCCATGGAAGCTTCGTGAGATTTTACCAAAATGTCTGGTTGCCGGCGAAGCAGCAGGCTGTCTCACAGAAGAGGGTGCAAGACTTCTTGATGTAACAGGAAAACTGGAAGCTGGAATTCCAATGTGTCCTCCGGAGGGAGATGCAGGAACCGGAATGGTGGCAACCAACAGTGTTGCAAAGCGTACAGGAAATGTTTCTGCCGGAACCTCTGTATTTGCGTCCATTGTACTGGAGAAAGAATTATCAGCGCCATATTCTGAAATCGATATGGTGGCAACTCCATCCGGTCATCCGGTAGCAATGGCGCATTCTAATAACTGTACCAGTGATTTGAATGCATGGGTAAATATTTTCCGTGAGTTTACAGAGGCGATGGGTATGGAAGCAGATATGAACAAGCTGTTCGGAACCTTATACAATAAGGCTCTGGAAGGCGATGTAGACTGCGGCGGACTTTTATCCTACTGCTATTTCTCAGGAGAGCATATGACTGGATTTTCTGAAGGAAGACCCTTATTTGTGCGCTCCCCGGAGAGCAAATTCAATTTGGCAAACTTTATGAGAACTCATCTTTATACTTGCCTTGGCGCCATGAGAGTGGGACTTGATATTCTGTTCAAAAAAGAGGGTGTAAAGGTTGACCGCCTTCTCGGACATGGAGGACTGTTTAAAACAAAAGGTGTAGGACAGCAGATTCTTGCAGATTCAGTAAACGCCCCGGTTTCTGTTATGGAGACTGCCGGAGAGGGCGGTGCATGGGGAATTGCAGTTCTGGCTTCTTACCTTGTGAATAAAGATGGAAATGAAACTTTGGAGGATTTCCTGGATACCAAGGTGTTTGCAGGAAATCAGGGAAGTACTTTAAATCCGGATCCGGAAGGCGTAGAAGGCTTTAACATGTTTATGGAAAGATATATGAAAGGTCTCTCCATTGAGCGGGCAGCAGTGGATTCCAAAATCTGGTAACACCGGGAAATTATAACAAGACCTTCTGCATACAGGTGGCTTTTTTCTGATAGCCTCTGGTATGCAGAGGGTTTTTTTGTTATACTGTAACAACAGAAAGGAGAGGCAAATGGTTTTTAGTTCAATGCTTTTTTTGTGGATTTTTTTGCCATTGGTATTGGTAATTTATTATCTGAGTCCGAGAAAAATCCGCAATGGAATTCTGGTATTTTTCAGCCTGCTTTTTTATGCCTGGGGAGAGCCTGTTTATATTCTTCTTATGCTGTGTTCCGTTCTGGTTAACTTTATGGGAGGAATTCTCATGGAAGATCATCCGGCTGGGAGAAAGGGAATCCTGTGTGGAACGGTTCTGATTAATATTGGTCTTCTTGGATATTTTAAATATTTTAATTTTCTGGCCGAAATGATCGGAAAAATTTTACCATCCGGAACAGCGGGGATTTCGGTTCCGCAGGTGGCACTGCCTATTGGAATTTCTTTTTATACCTTTCAGGCATTATCCTATGTGATCGATGTGTACAGAAAGGAAGTGAAGGCACAGCGGAATTTTTGGCATATGCTTTTGTATATTGCTTTTTTCCCTCAGCTTATTGCAGGTCCGATTGTAAAGTACCGGGATATTGCACAGCAGATCCTGGAACGAAGGGAGACGGCTGCGCAGTTTGCAGCAGGGGTTATGCGTTTCTGCTGGGGGCTTGGGAAAAAGGTACTTCTGGCAAATGCATTTGCTGAGGTCGTAGATGATATTTTTAAGTACGGACCGGATGCAGTATCCAGAAAAGCACTGTGGCTTGGTGCAGTTCTTTACATGCTTCAGATTTATTATGATTTTTCCGGATACTCTGATATGGCAATCGGGCTTGGAGAAATGTTTGGCTTCCGGTTTCAGGAGAACTTTAATTATCCATATGTGTCCCGTTCCGTGAGGGAATTCTGGAGACGCTGGCATATTTCCTTATCTTCCTGGTTCCGTGATTATGTATACATTCCCCTTGGAGGAAGCCGAAAAGGAAACTTTTGCACCTATCGGAATCTTCTGATTATTTTCTTCCTTACCGGAATGTGGCATGGTGCAGGAACCGGATTTATTCTTTGGGGACTTTATCATGGATTGTTTCTGATTCTGGAAAGAGTGTGGCTTGGGAAAAAACTGGAAAAGCTGCCAGGAGCTGTGGGATGGACTTACACAATGATGGTGGTATTTTTTGGGTGGATTCTTTTCCGTGCAGAGGATCTTGGCCTGTTTCTTTCTTATATAAAAAACATGGTTGTATCCCACGGAGGAATTATTCTTCTCTCTGCCTATCTTGACAAGAAGCTGCAGTTCCTTTTGCTTACAGGAATTTTGTTTGCCGGAGGTGTTCAGAAGCTTTATGGGATTTTACAAAAGAAGCTGCCGGAAAAATTTCCTCAAAACGGTGTGGTTACGGTTCCGAGAATTGCAGCATGTATGGCGATTCTCTGGCTTTGCATTACCGCATTGGTGAATAACAGCTACAACCCTTTTATTTATTTCAGATTTTGACGGGACGAATATGAAAAAACAAAAAGCTTTAATTGTGTTATTTGTGGGAAGTCTGATATTGCCCAATGTGATTTTTGGGGCCTTTTCCAATAAATTTGACACGCAGAACAATGAAAACAGAGAATTGGCCTCATTTCCGGAGGTAAAATTGACTTCACTTGGGAAATTTCCGGAGGCATTTGAGGCGTTTTACAAGGATCATCTGCCTTTTAAAAACACACTGGTGAGTCTGAATAATTTTATTGACACCAGTCTTTTTCGGAATACCAGAATTGGCGATGTGATAATCGGAAAGGATAACTGGCTTTTTTATCTGCCTTCTAAAGATGGTGAAAATGCAATGGCAGATTATCAGAAAACCAATTTGTACAGCCAGGAAGAATGCAGTGAAATTGCGTCAAAAATTGAGAAGGTAAGAGACTGGCTTTATGACTGTGGAGTAGAGAAATTCCATTATTATGTGGCGCCAAATAAAGAAAGTATCTATTCAGAATATATGCCGGAAAAACCGGAAATAATCAAAGAAGGCCCTTCTCGAATGGAAGTCTTCGCTGATTATATGAAAACAGAGTCAGATGTGGAGTTTGATTATCTGTATGCTTATCTGGAAGAATATTCCGATCAGTATCAGCTGTTTCGGAAATACGATACCCACATGAATAATCTGGGCGGTTATATTACCAGTGAGAAAATTGCACAGGACATGACCGGGGAATTTCTGCCTATTGAGAACATTGTCATTGAAAAAGGCAAAAATCCCTGCCGTGGTGATTTATCCAGAATGATTGGAAAATATGAGGAATTGAATGACGATCGGGAGTATGGACTAAGCGATTTTCATGATGGAGTCCATTATGAGGTGGAAAAAGAAGAAAGTGAAAATCAGGAGGAAACGCTGAAGGTTTTTTCTTCTGATTCATCCAATAAAAAAACGGTTCTTGTGATCGGAGATTCCTTCCGTCTGCGTCTGGAAAAATTTCTGCCATACAGATACAGTGGGGCAGTGTTTGTAAGAATTGATGATTTTACACCGGAGCTTTTGGAAAAATATAAGCCGGATGATGTGGTAGTGATTACTGTGGAACGGAATCAGAGATATATGGAAAATCTGGATCAATACATTTGCGAGAAATAAGAAAATAAATATTACAAAAATTAATTGGAAATTTGGTAAGCTGTTGACATTGAATATGTCAGATGATATTCTGATAATAGCTTAATTGTCTGTCATAACTGACAAAAGATGATGTATATCGGAAGACTCTGATTGAAGGAGGGTAAGAATATGAAGAAGAAAAAAATTACAGCTATTTTACTGGCTGCTTTTATGGGAATCAGTGCAGTACCTACAGCTGTATGGGCAGCAGATTCCTACAAAGAAACAGAAAAAGCAGCATTTGCCAAAATTATTCAGGAAATCGGGGCAGATTATGCCAAGAGTCTTGCACAGATCAATGAAGATACGGTGAAGGGAAATGCAGAAATCAAACTAAGTCTGGAGGACGGTGGAAAAGCAATCCTTGGAATGCTGACTCCTGTGGATATCTCCTGGCTTGCAGATGCATCTGTTTATGCAAACGTAAATGTGAATGACAATACGATGGCAGAAAGCATGGATGTGAAGGTAAATGGTACGAAGATTTGTACTGTTGAATATTATTTTGACACGGAGAATTCTGAAATTTATATGAGAATTCCAGAGTTAAATGAAGGCTATATTAAAATGAACATGGAGCAGATGACCGAGACAGCAGAAGCTGAAATGGAAGATGAAGGAATTGATTCTTCTTTCACAGCAAGCATGGATCTGGCAGATGCTATGGACAGCTATTTTTCTACCCTGGATAATCTGCCGGAAGCAGATACTCTTACATCTATTCTTACCAGATATTCAGACATTATTTTTGATAATGTAGCAGATGGAGAGAATCCGGGAACACAGAGTGTGGCTGCCGGAGACGTAAGCCAGGAGCTGACTGTTCTGGAAGGTCATGTGACTCAGAAGGAAGGTATTCCAATGTTCAGGGAGATTCTGGACACTGCTAAGAATGATGAGGAACTGAAGGGACTGGTCGAGAGCTGGACAGCAGCTATGAACGATCCGGAATATACTTATGATACCTTTATCAAGACCATTGAAGATTTGGAGAGTGATCTGGAGGGCGATATCGACCAGGAGGATACATCCGGCTTTGTTTTAAGAGCATGGGTGGATGGTGACGGAGAAGTTGCAGGTCGTGAAGTCCTTTCAAATGATGGAGGAGAAGATGAGAGTCTTTTCCGTTATCTGTGCACAGAAGAGGGAGATAAGAGAGGATTTTCCTTTATGGTAGGCTCTGGTGACGAAAGCTTCGGACTTGAGGGAAGCGGAACCTTAAGTGGTGATGTTTTAAACGGAACCTATACGCTTACCTCAGGTGAAGAGGGCGCAGCTTTGATCGATGTTACAGACTACGACACCAAGGCTGTTGAGGATGGCATCTGGAGAGGTACCTATACGGTTTCTGGTGTTATGACTGAGGATGAATCTGGTAATTCTTATGACCCGTTTGGCGGAATGCAGCTGATCTTTACTACAGATGGCAAGGATGCAAATAATATGGAATGGAATATTTCACTTGCATCAGGAGGCGTTTCCCTTGCTTCTGTATCTATTGCAGGCGGCAATGAAGGTACAGATCTGGAAGTGGTTGATTTTGCTTCCCTGACAGATGTTTATGATTTCAGTAATGATGCAGATGTAGAGAAATATAGTCAGAACGTGAATCTGGATGCGATCAATGCAAATCTTACCAGTGCCGGAATGCCGGAGGGATGGCTGGACAGCGTAATGGAGGCTGCATCCGGAAGTGGTGCAGAAGAGTTTGGAATTGAGGAAGATCAGACTGATATGGCAGGTGACATGCTGGAGGATGAGGCTCCGGCTGCATAGTTTTTCATTGTAAGATAATAAAGGAATGCCGGCAATAGCTTTGCCGGCATTCCTTTTGTCTGAAAAGAGAAATACCCGGTAGGGGAGCTACCGGGCATTTCGAGGGGAGTATAAATAATTAAATAAGGGGTTATGTAAAAAAAATTTTTGAAGGGTAAATTCTTTTTACAAAAGCAATTATAATATAAACTGGAAAAAAAAGCAATATCATTTTGATGAATATTCTTGCTGGTTTTGGGGAGAATACACAAAGTAATCCGATAACATTTAATAGGAGGAATACACAAATGGCTAAAAATTACGAAACTGAAAACAGAAACAGCAAGAATTCTACAAACAGTTCTTACGAAAATGAGACAAATTCTCAGGATTGCAGAAGTACAGGTACAAAAAACAGCAGCAAAAATAAGAGTCGTAATTCATACGAATCCGAAGAAAATACTACCTCCAGATATTAAAAGAAAAAGGTGCAGGGTTTTAAGTCCTGCGCCTTTTCACATTGTCAGGAAAAAAGGCATATACTGATTAAAAAGGGGATCTGCCATGTTTCCCGTTGAACCCATTTCAGCCAAAATGCTGGATTACTATGTTGGGCGAAAAAATGCCTTTCTGATAGATTTAAGAAACAAGGAGGAGTATGATGCCGGTCACATTAAGGGGGCGGTAAACCTGCCTTACGAGGAGTTTGAAGAGCTGACGGAATATAATTTTCCAAGAGAAAAGATTCTGGTGCTGTACTGTGATCGTGGAGGCGCCAGCCTTTTGGCCGCAAAAATATTGGCAAAAAGAGGATATGAGACGCGAACTGTGATTGGAGGAATGAACGCGTACAGAGGAAGAAACCTGGTATGCGACGTGAATTATGATGCTGCAAAACATACTGATTAGAATGTGTTTGTATAAAAATCCTCATGCGTATTCTCTTGTAATTTTTCGTCTGGCATGATAATGTAAAGAAGAAAAATGTTTCAGCTATTGGAAATATAAAAGCTGGCTGGAATGTTCTAAAGCTTAAAAACTGAGGAGAAATGAAATTTATGAAATATATGTTTGCATCAGACATCCATGGATCTGCTTACTATTGCAGAAAAATGCTGGATGCTTTTGAGAAAGAAGGGGCAGAGCGCCTGGTTCTTCTGGGCGATCTGCTTTATCATGGCCCTCGCAATGATTTACCAAGGGAGTATGCGCCTAAGCAGGTAATTCCCATGCTGAATTCCATGAAGGATAAAATTTATGCAGTAAGAGGCAACTGTGAGGCTGAAGTAGATCAGATGGTTTTGGAGTTTCCTGTTATGGCAGATTACTGCATTCTTGCTATTGAAGGGAAAACATTTTATGCTACTCACGGACATGTTTATAACCAGAATAACCTTCCGCCTTTATGCCAGGGGGATGTTCTCATTCACGGACATACTCATGTACTGAAGGCAGAGCAGATGGATGGTTACGTCCTTCTGAATCCTGGCTCCGTTTCCATCCCCAAGGAAGGAAACCCGCCTACATATGCAGTGCTTGAGAATGGGATTTTTTCTATTAAGGATTTTGAGGGAAATGTTGTAAAAAGTATTGCACTTTAAGAAGGGAAAACACTGTAAATGGGTATGGAAAAATTTGAACTGATCGCACCTTGTCATTTTGGCCTGGAAGCGGTTCTGAAACGGGAAATACTGGATCTTGGATATGAGATCAGCAAGGTGGAAGATGGCAAGGTCACATTTTGGGCTGATGCGCAGGGAATTGCAGATGCCAATGTTTTTCTGCGCACAACAGAGCGAATTCTTTTAAAGGTCGCAGAAGTGAAGGCAGAAACCTTTGACGAGCTTTTTGAAGCGACCAAAGCCCTTCCATGGGAGCGCTATATCCCTCAGGATGGTAAATTCTGGGTAGCAAAGGCGAACTCTGTGAAAAGTAAACTGTTCAGCCCATCTGATATCCAGTCTATTATGAAAAAAGCCATTGTAGAGCGTCTGAAGGGCGTTTACAATGTGTCCTGGTTTCCGGAGGATGGCGCAAGCTTTCCTATCCGGGTAGCCTTTATGAAGGACGTGGCAACGATTGGTATTGATACTTCAGGAGTATCTCTTCATAAAAGAGGCTATCGCCAGATGACTGTTAAAGCACCGATTACGGAAACACTTGCCAGTGCACTAATTATGCTTACTCCGTGGAAAAAAGACCGCAGTCTTGTAGACCCTTTCTGCGGAAGCGGGACTTTTCCCATTGAAGCTGCCATGATGGCTGCCGATATTGCACCTGGAATGAATCGTTCTTTTCTGGCAGAGGAATGGAAACATGTGGTTCCAAGAAGGTGCTGGTACGATGCCAATGAAGAGGCACAGGACCGGATAAATCTGAACATTCAAACAGATATTCAGGGCTACGATATTGACGCGGAGGCACTTAAAGCAGCCCGTGCAAATGCCAGGCTGGCAGGGGTAGACAGTCTGATTCATTTTCAACAGCGCCCTGTGAAGGAGCTTCATCATCCAAAGCCGTATGGATTTATTATTACAAATCCTCCATATGGTGAGCGTCTGGAGGAAAAAGCAGCCTTGCCCCAGCTTTACCGGGAAATCGGCGAGAGCTACAGAAATCTTGACAAGTGGTCTATGTATCTGATTACTTCTTATGATAAAGCTGAGAATGATATTGGACGCAAGGCGGACAAAAACCGTAAGATCTACAATGGAATGCTGAAAACATATTTTTACCAGTTCCTTGGACCGAAGCCTCCGAAGCGTGGCCAGACACAGGAAAAGAAAGAGGGCACTGTATAATGAAAAGGATTATTTTTGCAACAGGAAATGCTGATAAAATGAAGGAAATCCGAGAGATTCTCTCTGATCTGGATGCGGAAATTCTGTCCATGAAGGAGGCCGGAATTCAGGCAGATATCGTGGAGGATGGCAAAACCTTTGAGGAAAATGCTGTGATCAAGGCAACCGCTATCAGCAAGCTTACAGGAGAAATTGTACTTGCCGACGATTCCGGGCTTGAAATTGATTACCTGAATAAGGAACCGGGAGTTTATTCCGCTCGTTATATGGGGGAAAATACAGACTATCACATTAAGAATGCCAATTTGATCCAGAGACTGGATGGAGTTCCGGATGAAAAGCGTACTGCCCGATTTGTCTGTGCCATTGCAGCGGCTTTTCCGGATGGAAAAGTGGAAACTGTAAGAGGAACTATGGAAGGCAGAATTGGCTATGAGGAAAAAGGTGCAAATGGTTTTGGCTATGACCCTATCTTTTTCCTGCCGGAGTATGGCTGCACTTCAGCAGAACTGTCAATGGAAGAGAAAAATAAGATCAGTCACAGAGGAAAAGCTCTGCAGGCAATAAAGGAAGAACTGCGATGAAAATACTGATTGTCAGCGATACCCACGGAAGAGACGAGAAGCTGGAAGCTGCGGTCGCAGTGGAGCAGCCCTTTGATTATCTGATCCATTGCGGCGATGTGGAGGGAAGAGAGTTCTTTATTGAGGCTCTGGCAGAATGTTCATGCACCATCGTAGCTGGAAACAATGACTTTTTCAGCGACCTTCCCAGAGAGGATGAGATCGTTCTAGAAGGACATAAGATCATGGTGACTCATGGACATAATTACGGCGTTTCCATGGATCTTTATGGAATTTCAGAGGAGGCGGCAGCCAGAGAATGCGAGATGGTATGCTTCGGGCACACTCACAAGCCGGTAATTGAGAAGAAAAATGGCGTACTGGTAATCAATCCCGGCAGCCTTTCTTTTCCAAGGCAGGAGGGCCGTCAGCCAAGCTATGCAGTGATGGAACTGTACGAAGGAGAAGAACCGGAAGTGGAGATTCGGTTTTTGTAATAAAAAAACAGAGCGCACCTGATGTGATGTCGGGTGCGCTCTATGTATTCCAGCCTTTGTTTTTCTGCTCCTGGCGAAGCTGGCTGAACTGGTATTGACGGAAGGTGAGGGCAAGCTCTTTGGCCTTACGGATCCGCAGGGGAAAACGGGAGCCGTCTGTCATAATGCAGCTGTTGTTTTCCATATTGAAAATGTAATCCATGTTCAAGATCAGGCCTTTGTTGATCACCAGAAAGCGGCAGTCCTTGCCTGTAAGCTTCAGAAATTCCGAGGCTGTCATGCGGGTGCGTACAAGGCTGCCGTCCTTCAGATGGATATCCAGATAATGGGCATCTGTGGCGGCAGACTGGATGTCCGACAAAAAGACCGGAATATTCTGTCTGTTGCTGTTCACTTCAATATAGCGTGAGTTTCCAGGGAGAAGCTTCTGTGCATCCAGGAGTACCTGGAAAACTCTGCTTCTGGTAATTGGCTTCAAAATATAATCAAAGGCATGGCAGGAAAAAGCATCCGGCATAAAATCACTGCTGGATGTGAGGAAAACAAGAAGAGAATTGTCGTTTCCCTCACGGAGCTTTTGGGCTGTTTCAATGCCATTTCCATTTTTCATAAAAATGTCAAGAAAAATAATTGAATAAAAACCGGGCTGCCAGCTTTTCAAAAAATCTTCGCTGCTGGAAAAACGGAAAATCTCTGGCTGGATGGTGTGCTGCGCTGCAAATTCAAGGCAGAGCTTTTGCATTTCGTCCAGATAAATCCTTTCATCGTCCACAAGGGCAATCTTCATGTCGTTCACATCCTTTGCATTCCCATCCTGTTATTCCCAAC
>CAKRKL010000027.1 GCA_934358405.1 uncultured Blautia sp. | reverse complement strand
TATACTTACACAAACCGTAAACTTTAGAGGAGATTTTACTGGAGGAAAAATTTTATGTGTGGAATTGTAGGTTATGTAGGAGATGAACAGGCGGCGCCGATTTTGCTGATGGGTCTTTCCAAGCTGGAGTACAGAGGCTATGACTCTGCCGGTATTGCGGTGCGCAACGAGGAAACAGACAAGATTGCCATTGTAAAGGCGAAGGGACGTCTGAAGACTCTGGTTGAGAAGACAGACGGCGGCGGTGCTGTACCGGGAACCTGTGGTATTGGACATACACGTTGGGCGACCCACGGGGAGCCTTCTGAGACCAATGCCCATCCTCATTGTACAGAGGATAAATCTGTGGTTCTGGTTCACAACGGAATTATTGAGAATTATCAGGAACTGAAGACCAAGCTTCTTCGTTCCGGCTATGCTTTTTATTCACAGACTGACACAGAAGTGGCAGTGAAGCTGGTGGACTATTACTATAAGAAAACCGGTACACCGCTTGAGGCTATTTCAAGAGCAATGCTTCGTATCCGTGGCTCTTATGCTTTTGGTATTATGTTTAAGGATTATCCGGGCAAACTGTTTGCAGCACGTAAGGACAGTCCGCTGATCATTGGACAGAAGAATTCCGGCTGTCTGATCGCATCAGATGTTCCGGCAATCCTGGATCAGACCAGAAGAGTTTATTATATCGGTAACCTTGAGATTGCAGAGCTTTCCCGTGATGAGATCCATTTCTATAACATTGACAGAGAGGAAATCCAGAAGGATGTTGTGGAAATCCAGTGGGATGCAGCAGCTGCTGAAAAAGGCGGATATGAGCATTTCATGCTCAAGGAGATCCATGAGCAGCCTAAGGCAGTTCAGGATACCATTGGTGCCTATGTGAAGGACGGACATGTAGACCTGTCAGAGACCGGTCTTACCGATGAGAAGCTGGCAGCTCTTAAGAGAATTTATATTGTTGCCTGCGGATCTGCTTATCATGTGGGAATGGTTGGTAAGTATGTTATTGAGTCCATGGCGAAAATTCCGGTGGAGGTAGATGTGGCTTCTGAGTTCCGCTACCGCAACCCGATTCTTGTAGAAGATTCAATGGTTGTAATCATTTCCCAGTCTGGTGAGACAGCAGACAGTCTGGCTGCTCTTCGCCTTGCAAAGGAGAGAAATGTGCCGGTGCTTAGTGTTGTCAATGTAGTTGGCTCCAGTATTGCAAGAGAAAGTGATTACACATTGTATACATATGCAGGACCTGAGATTTCTGTTGCCACTACCAAGGCCTACAGTACACAGCTGATTGCCATGTATCTGCTGTCCATTCAGAGTGCTTTTGTCCAGGGAAAACTGGAAGAAAGCCGTGTAGAGCAGCTTATTGCTGAACTTGGAACACTTCCGGATAAGATCAGCAAGGTTCTGGATGATAAGGAGCGTATTCAGTGGTTTGCAAGTAAATATGCAAATGCTCGTGATATTTTCTTCATTGGAAGAGGCATTGATTATGCCATCAGCCTGGAGGGAAGCCTGAAGATGAAGGAAATCAGCTACATTCATTCTGAGGCGTATGCAGCGGGAGAATTGAAGCATGGAACGATCAGCCTTGTGGAGGACGGCACTCTGGTTATCGGTGTGATGACACAGAAGGCTCTGTTTGAAAAGACTTTAAGCAACATGGTTGAGGTAAAAAGCCGCGGTGCGTATCTGATGGGGCTGACCAGCTACGGCAATTACAGCATTGAGGATACTGCTGATTTCTCAGTTTATGTTCCGAAAACAGAGAGCTACTTTACAACCAGCCTTGCAATTGTTCCGTTGCAGCTGATGGGATATTATGTCAGTGTTGCAAAAGGTCTGGATGTGGACAAGCCGAGAAACCTGGCGAAGTCTGTAACAGTAGAGTAAAAAGTGTATGCGCTGGTGGAATTGCTGGCGTTGAATAGTTATTTTATTTTAAATAAATATTGAGTATAATTTGGTTTCATGGTATCATCTACATAAGATAGTTGGTATCATGGAACCATTTTTTTGTAATAGGAAATTATACCCTAATGTTCCTATAATAGGAACTATTGGTAGAAGCTTTGTTGAATAAATAGATAATTACGCAGAGGGGTTGGTCAGATGGGAAGATTTGTGAATCCGGATAACAGTGCGTTTCAGGTCGCATTGAATTCTAAGATTTATGTAGATAAGACAGGGCTTTTGGAATATACGAATAGTGTCCTTAATACTCCAGAAGCATATATATGCAATAGCCGTCCGCGCAGATTCGGAAAGTCCTATGCGGCAAATATGCTTGCTGCGTACTATAGTAAAGGTGCTGAATCAGAAGAAATGTTTTCCCAGTTGGAAATCAGTAAATCTCCTGACTTTAAGACCCATCTTAATAAGTATGATGTGGTTCATATAGATATGCAGTGGTTTTTGACTACCTGCGGAGATAAAGATCAGGTGGTGGAGTTTGCTGCCCGGAATGTACTGACGGAGTTGAGGGAATTTTACCCTGATATTTTGGATGAAAACATAAAGACTTTGCCAGGTGCTTTCTCTGAAGTGAGAGAGAAAACAGGGCGGAAATTCATTATTATTATCGACGAATGGGATGTTTTGATTCGAGATGAGGTGGCAAATAAGAAAATTCAGGATGAATATATTAATTTCTTAAGAAGTATGTTTAAAGGAACAGAACCTACGAAATACATTCAACTGGCATATTTAACAGGAATTTTGCCCATAAAAAAAGAGAAGACACAGTCGGCACTGAATAATCTGGAAGAATTTACAATGCTGCAGGGATATGAATTAGCTCCCTATATTGGATTTACAGAACCTGAAGTGAAAAAATTATGTGAAAAATATCATAGAGATTTTGAAAAGGTGAAAAAGTGGTATGATGGATACTTATTGGAAGACTACCAGGTTTATAATCCGAAAGCAGTTGTGAGTGTTATGCTAAGAGGGCGGTTTCGCAGTTATTGGTCGGAAACAGGTTCTTATGAAGTGATTGTACCATTGATTAGCATGAATTATGATGGGTTGAAGAGTGCAATTGTTGAAATGCTTGCAGGGTTAGAGGTTAAGGTTAATACTTTGACCTTTAAAAATGATCCTGCAAAAATTCAAAATCGTGATGATGTTATTACTTATCTGATTCATCTGGGGTATTTAGGCTATAACGAAGAACAAGGAACAGCATTTGTTCCAAATGAAGAAATAAGACAGGAAATGGCTGCAGCTGTTAAAAGCAGCAATTGGGATGAATTGAGCGCATTTTTGCAGGAGTCAAGACGCTTATTGGAAGCTACATTACTTTCTGATGAAAGGATGGTTGCAGAGCAATTAGAAAAAATTCATTCAGAGTATGCATCTGCAATTGAGTACAATGATGAAAATTCCCTGAGCAGTACCTTATCAATTGCTTATCTGAGTGCCATGCAGTATTACTTCAAGCCAATCCGCGAATTGCCCACAGGACGTGGCTTTGCGGACTTTGTTTTTATCCCGAAACCTGAATACAAGTTAAATTATCCGGCACTGGTAATAGAACTGAAATGGAATCAAAATGCGAAGACTGCATTGCGGCAGATTAAAGAAAGAAACTATCCGGCTTCTATTTTGAATTACACTGGGGATATTTTGCTGGTTGGAATAAACTACGATAAGAAAAGTAAAAAGCATGAATGTATCATTGAGCAATATGAAAAAGAATGAATCATCTGAAGTCCATTCCCCACACACAATAATCGGCACGGCCGGTCATATTGACCACGGGAAAACCTGGCTTGTGAAGGCTCTGACCGGCACGGATACAGATCGGTTGGCAGAAGAGAAGAAACGGGGAATCACCATAGAGAACGGTTTTGCCTTTCTGAAGCTTCCAAATGGGGAAGAGGCAGGAATCATTGATGTGCCTGGGCATGAGAAGTTTATAAAAAATATGCTGGCGGGAGCCGGTGGGATTGACATTGTCATGCTGGTGATTGCGGCAGATGAAGGGGTGATGCCGCAGACAAGGGAGCATCTGGATATTCTTTCTTTGCTGGGAATAAGAAGAGGCGTGGTGGTGATTACCAAGGGTGATTTACCGTGGAAGCCGGGGCTGAGAAGGGAAATCCAGAGGTTTACAGCCGGGACATTTCTGGAGAGTAGTGCAGTGGTGGTGACCAGCGTCGCAGACGGAAGCGGGATTGAAAACCTTCGGCAGATTTTATGGGAGATGTGTCAGGAACAGTCCCCTTCAATGGAAAATGGGCTTCGAGGTGGTTTTCGGCTTCCCATCGACCGTGTATTTTCTTTAAAAGGCTTTGGTACGATCGTGACGGGAACGCTGCTGGATGGAGCACTGGATATGGATACAGGTGCCGTGCTGTATCCAAAGGACCAAAAGGTAAAAGTCCGCGGGATTCAGGTCCATGGACAGAATGTAAGCTGTGCCTTTCCAGGGCAGCGTGCAGCAGTGAATCTGGCTGGCATTGGGAAAGAGGACATCAAAAGAGGAGAAATCCTGGCTGCTGCGGACAGCATGAAAAGCACTATGATGGCGGACGTAAGGCTGCGGCTTTTGAAGAACAGTCATCGGTCTTTGAAAAGCGGTGCGCGGGTGCATCTGTACCATGGGGCAGCAGAACTGATCTGCAAGGTGATCTTATTTGACAGAGAGGTGATGAAACCAGGGGAAGAAGCTGTAGTGCAGCTTCGCATGGAGCAGCAGACTGCAATGAAAGCAGGCGATCGTTTCGTCATTCGGTTTTATTCGCCAGTGGAAACCATTGGTGGAGGGGTGGTGCTAAACCCCAATGCAGTGAAAAGAAAAAGAAAGCAAAGCAAGAAGCTGGAAGAACGCCTTCAGATGAAAGAAAATGCTGCGGAAGATAACACTGTATTTATCAAAATCCAGAACCTGTATTTAAATGCAGGCTTTACTCCACCGCTTACAGATACTGTGAAGTCTGATTTTTCCGGGGAAAAAGAATTTTCAGCTGTATTTTTCAGGATGGTGCGAAGTGGGGTGCTTGTGCGATATGATGAGAAGCATTACATGCATGAAAGGATTCGGAAAAAGGCACTGGATATGGCCGTTACATTATATAAAGAAAATGGCGTGATCAAAACAGGGGAATTTCGTGACCGGCTGGGGATATCCAGGAAATGTGCGATTACGCTGCTGGAAGGCTTTGACAAGGACAGAATTACCAGGATGACTGATGGTGAACGGATATTGGTTTCCCATCTCTGATTTTTTGGCGGGAACATATGGGAATCGAACCCATCCGGGACGGGATTAGCGCCCCACACTGGTTTTGAAGACCAGGAGGCACACCGGCACCTATCTGCTCCCGAAGAGAGTATACCTGAGCTGCTATCATGAGTCAAGGGAAAAGCAAAGTTTTTCATTGACTTATCAGGGGCAGATACAGTAGAATAGTATTATTCGGGATACGGTTGATCTGGTATTTTAAAACGTGTATTTTACACTAACGAAGTACAGTGATAAAGAGGTAGACTAAGAGGAGAAAAATATGGCAGAGACAGTTAGAGTAGTAGTAGATGCCATGGGCGGGGATAACGCCCCGGCAGAGCCTGTGAAGGCAGCTGTGGAGGCTGTTACAGAGCGGGAGGACATTGTGGTGATCCTTACCGGTAAGCAGGAAGTAATAGAGAATGAGCTGGGTAAATTTCAGAATTACCCCAAAGAAAGAATCCAGGTGGTTAACGCCACAGAGGTGATCGAGACGGCGGAGCCTCCGGTTGTTGCAATCCGTAAGAAGAAGGATTCTTCCATTGTGGTAGGCCTGAACCTTGTGAAGAAGCAGGAGGCAGATGCATTTGTTTCCTCAGGAAGCTCCGGAGCTATTTTAGTTGGCGGTCAGGTGATCGTAGGAAGAAGCAAGGGAGTACAGCGTCCTCCCCTTGCACCGCTGATTCCTACGGAGAAGGGCGTTTCCCTTCTCATCGATTGCGGTGCCAATGTAGATGCAAGACCGGAGCATCTGGTGCAGTTTGCCAAGATGGGTTCTATTTATATGGAAGACGTTGTGGGAATTAAGAATCCACGGGTAGCGATTGTAAATAACGGAGCAGAGGAGGAGAAGGGCAATGCTCTTGTGAAAGAGACATTTCCGCTTCTGAAGGAATGCCCGGGAATCAATTTCATCGGAAGCATTGAAGCCAGGGAGATTCCTGCAGGCTATGCAGATGTTATTGTCTGTGAGGCCTTTGTGGGAAATGTGATCCTTAAGCTTTATGAAGGTCTTGGAGGCACGCTTATTAAGCTGATCAAGAGCGGACTTATGAGAGATACCCGCAGCAAGCTGGGCGCACTGCTGGTGAAGCCGGCTATTAAAGAGACCATGAAGGCGTTTGACGCAAGTGAATACGGCGGAGCACCGCTTCTTGGCCTGAAGGGACTGGTAGTGAAGACCCACGGCAGTGCCAAGGCTATAGAGATTCGTCATGCGATTTTCCAGTGTGTACAGTTCAGGCAGCAGAAGATCAATGAGAAAATTGCTGCCCACATGGTAGAAGAGGCACAGACGAAAGAAACATCAAAAGAAGAGGCATAAAAGTCCCTTTGTGCGCTGTATATTTGCAGCGCACAAGGTGATATTTTAACTGCCTGAAGGAAGGAATTAAACAATTATGGAAAAAAAGTTAAAAGCATTGGAAGCAAGAATCGGTTATGAGTTTAAGAACAGAAATCTTCTGATTCTGGCTTTGACGCACAGCTCCTATGCAAATGAGAAAAAGCTTGGCAAGGTGGGCTGCAACGAACGTCTGGAGTTCCTTGGGGACGCAGTGCTTGAGCTGATCAGCAGTGATTTCCTTTATAAGAAATACACACAGATCCCGGAGGGAGAGCTGACAAAGAAGAGAGCCAGCCTGGTATGTGAGCCAAGCCTTGCCTACTGTGCAAGAGAGTTTGGGCTGCCGCAATATCTCCTTCTTGGTAAGGGCGAGGATATGACTGGTGGAAGAAATCGTGATTCTATCGTTTCCGATGCAACAGAGGCTCTGCTTGGAGCTATATATCTGGACGGTGGTTTTGCTAGTGCAAAGGAGTTCGTTCTGAAATTTATCCTGAACGATCTTGAAAATAAACAGCTCTTTTATGATAGCAAGACCATCCTGCAGGAAATCGTACAGGAAAAGGGAACCCATCTTGTGGAATACCGTCTTATGAAGGAAGAGGGACCGGATCATAATAAGAGCTTTACTGTGGCTGTGCTGGTTAGCGGACAGGTAATGGGAACCGGTGTCGGTCACACTAAGAAGGCTGCTGAGCAGGAGGCTGCTTATCAGGCAATCAGGGAGATGAAGGCCTTCTTATAACAATAATGACAAGGATTCGGATACATGTATTTAAAAAATATCGAAGTGCAGGGATTTAAGTCCTTTGCACAGAAAATTAATTTCGAATTTCATAACGGAATTACCGGAATTGTGGGTCCAAACGGAAGCGGGAAAAGTAATGTAGGCGATGCTGTCCGCTGGGTGCTTGGAGAGCAGAGCGCCAAACAGCTTCGAGGCGGCAACATGCAGGATGTTATTTTTTCAGGCACAGAGACCAGGAAGCCGCTAAGCTTTGCTTCTGTAGCCATTACGCTTGACAACAGCGACCACAAGCTTCCGGTTGATTTTAACGAGGTGACGGTTACAAGACGGCTTTACCGCTCCGGCGAAAGTGAGTACCTGATTAACGGAAGTGCCTGCAGGCTAAAGGATATCAATGAGATGTTTTATGATACCGGTATCGGAAAAGAAGGCTATTCCATTATCGGACAGGGGCAGATCGATAAGATCTTAAGCGGTAAACCGGAGGAGCGCCGGGAGCTGTTTGATGAGGCTGCGGGAATTGTTAAGTTTAAAAGACGTAAGAGCACCACGATCAAGAAGCTTCAGGACGAGCAGGCCAATCTGGTGCGTGTAACAGATATTTTAAGTGAGCTTACCAGACAGCTGGGACCATTGGAGAAGCAGTCAGAAACTGCCCGGATTTATCTTGCCAAGCGGGATACCTTACGTGAGCTGGATGTAAACTGTTTCCTTGTGGAAAACGAGAAGACCAGCCAGGAGCTTAAGGAGCTGGATGGGAAGAATGCCAGGGCGTCTGAAGAGCTGGAAGAGAACCGGAAGGCATACGACCAGACGAAGGTGGAATATGACCGTCTGGAAGAGGAGCTGGAGAACCTTACCAGTCAGATGGAGCAGCTTCGTGAGGAAACCCAGAACAAGGCCATCCGCAGACAGCAGCTGGACGGCGAGATTAAGGTTTTAAGAGAGCAGATCCTTGCAGGCGTACAGAATGAAGAGCATTATAAAAACCGCCTGCAGGTCATTGAGACAGATTTAAATCAGCGAAAGACCTCTTTGGAAGGACAGGAGCAGGAGAAATCCCAGCTTCACGCAGCCCTTCTCCAGGCGAAAAAGCGCCAGGGAGATGAGGAGAAACGTCTTTCCAATATTCAGGCACAGATTGATGAGTGCACTCAGGCTGTGGAAAATGGCAAGAACGAGATCATTGAGCTTCTCAATTCCCGTGCCACTACAAGAGGAAAAGCTCAGCGCTTTGACACTATGATGGAGCAGATCGACATCCGCAAGGCAGGCATCAGCCAGAGACAGCTTCATCTGAAAACAGAAGAGGCCAGACAGCAGTCTCAGATGGAGAAGGCAACGGAGAAATTCCGTGGCATCACCGCTCTTATTGAAGAGATGAATGCAGAGTGCAGGCGCCTGGATGATGAGGTACATAGGCTTACAAATGAATTAAAGCAGCAGAACACCCAGATGGAGGTGGGCCAGAGTGCATATCACAGGGAAGCCTCCAGGCTGGAATCCTTAAAGAATCTTACAGAACGTTATGACGGATATGGAAACAGCATCCGCCGGGTAATGGAGCAGAAGGAGCGCACACCGGGAATCAAAGGTGTTGTGGCAGATCTGATCCAGGTAAACAAGGAATACGAGATTGCCATTGAGACTGCTCTTGGGGGAAGCATTCAGAACATTGTCACAGACAATGAGCAGACAGCCAAGCAGATGATCGAATTTCTGAAAAAGAACCGTTTTGGACGAGCTACATTTCTTCCGCTGAACAGCATCAATACAAAAAGTGGCTTTAACCAGCGGGAAGCACTAAAGGAACCGGGAGTGATCGGGCTTGCCAGCGAGCTTGTGACAACAGGCGCAGAGTATACAGGTCTGGCCACCTACCTTCTTGGAAGAGTGCTGGTGGTAGATCACATTGACCACGCCATTGCCATTGCAAGAAAATACAGGCACAGCCTGCGCATGGTAACGGTTGAGGGAGAATCCTTCAGTCCGGGAGGCTCCATGTCGGGAGGTTCCTTTAAAAATAACAGCAACCTTCTGGGACGCCGACGTGAGATTGAGGAGCTGGAATCCAGTGTTCAGGCTCTCAAAAAAGACATGGGCAACATGCAAAGGGCAATTGATGATAACAGAAGCAAACGAAATGTAATCCGTGAGACCATTGCTGACTTGCAGGAAAAGCTGCGGCAGCAGTATGTCGCCCAGAATACTGCAAAGATGAACATGAACCAGGTGGAAGCCAAGACAAAGGAAATCCAGGCAGGCTATGGCGAAATCCAAAGAGAACAGCTGGAAATCCGCCGCCAGATTGATGCTGCGAAGGCGGATCATACGAAGATTGCCGAGGAGCTTAAGGCTTCCGAGCAGGACGAGAAGGAGCTGGAAGCTTTTATCCAGACACGACAGAAGGAACTGGAGGAATGGAAGACCGAGGAGCAGGAGGTTTCAAAGAAGCTGGAAGCTCTTCGCCTGGAAGCAAGCACAGCACAGCAGAAGGAGAGCTTTGCAGCTGAGACACTGGATCGTCTGAAAAAAGAGATAGATACACTTTGCCAGGAAGAAACAGATATTCATGAGACATTGAAGCTTGGCAGTGAGGAGAATGAGAAGAAGCGCCAGTCTGTTGAACAGCTGGAGGCTGTGATCACAACCCTGGAAGAAGAGGAAATAAGCTCAAAGGTTCAGTTAGAGAAATGGCAGTCTGCGAAGGATGAGAAAAATACCAGTCACAAGGCATTTTTTGAAAAAAGAGATGAGCTGTCCGGAAAAATCTCACTTCTGGATAAGGAGTGCTACCGTCTGAAAAGCCAGATGGAGAAGCTGGAGGAGCACAGGGAAGCTCAGATTTCCTATATGTGGAATGAATATGAGATCACCCCTAACAATGCTCTTCAGTACAAAAAGGAAGAGCTTACGGATTTAAATGCCATGAAGCGGGATATTGCCCAGGTGAAGGATGAAATCCGAAGGCTTGGAAATGTAAATGTAAATGCAATTGAGGAATATAAGGAAATTTCAGAGCGTCACAAGTTCCTGTCCGACCAGTATGAGGATCTGAAAACAGCAGAGGCCCAGCTTGAGAACATCATTCAGGAGCTGGATGAGGGAATGCGCAGACAGTTTACAGAGAAGTTTCAGGATATTCAGAAGGAATTTGATAAGGCATTTAAGGAACTGTTCGGCGGAGGAAAGGGTACGCTGGAGCTTGAGGAGGATGTGGATATTCTGGAAGCAGGAATCCGTATCATTTCCCAGCCTCCGGGCAAAAAGCTTCAGAACATGATGCAGCTTTCCGGTGGAGAGAAGGCGCTGACTGCCATTGCTCTTCTTTTTGCCATTCAGAATCTGAAGCCGTCCCCATTCTGTCTTCTTGACGAGATTGAGGCTGCGCTTGACGATTCAAATGTTGGACGGTTTGCAGGTTATCTTCAGAAGTTGACGAAGAACACCCAATTCATTATAATAACACATAGGCGTGGTACTATGAATGCCGCAGACCGGCTTTATGGTATTACCATGCAGGAGAAAGGCGTATCAGCTCTGGTTTCCGTCGATCTGGTGGAGAACCAGCTTACGCAGTAAAAGGAGGAGAGCAAATGGCAGAGGAAAAGAAAGGCTTTTTTAAAAGACTTGTCAGCGGCTTGACAAAAACAAGAGACAACATTGTGGCAGGATTTGATTCTCTTTTCACAGGCTATTCTACCATAGACGATGATTTTTACGAGGAACTGGAAGAGATTCTGATCATGGGAGATATTGGAATCAATGCTACCACAGCTATTCTGGAGCGGTTAAAGGATCAGGTGAAGATCCGCGGCATCAAGGATCCAAGAGAGTGCAAGCAGCTTTTGATCGATACCATTAAGGAGCAGATGACGGTAGACAGCACAGAGTACGAGTTTGAGAACCGCAAATCCGTTATCCTTGTGATCGGAGTAAACGGTGTTGGTAAAACAACCTCCGTTGGAAAGCTTGCCGGCAAGCTGAAGGATCAGGGCAAGAAGGTGATTCTTGGTGCGGCAGATACCTTCCGTGCAGCAGCAGGGGAGCAGCTGACTCAGTGGGCTAACCGTGCCGGTGTGGAGATCATTGGCGGCCAGGACGGCGCAGATCCGGCTTCTGTTGTTTATGATGCTGTGGCAGCTGCCAAGGCACGAAACGCAGATATTCTCATCTGTGACACTGCAGGAAGACTTCATAATAAGAAGAACCTGATGGAGGAGCTTCGTAAGATATACCGTATTCTGGAGAAGGAGTACCCGGAGGCTTATCTGGAAACTCTGGTGGTCCTGGATGGAACTACCGGACAGAATGCGCTTGTACAGGCAAGACAGTTTGCAGAAGTAGCAAATGTAACAGGAATTATTCTTACCAAGCTGGACGGTACAGCCAAGGGTGGTATTGCAGTTGCAATTCAGTCTGAGCTGGATATTCCGGTGAAGTATATCGGAGTGGGTGAGAGCATTGATGATCTGCAGAAGTTTGATGCAAATTCTTTTGTGGATGCATTGTTTGATATCCACCCGGAAGAGAATTAAGTGAGCAGCGACAAAATGTACCAAGCAGGAGGAAAATAAAATGCTTACATTAGAGAGTTTTGAAGAAGCGGCAGAAATAGTTAAGCAGGTAACCCAGGAGACTAAGCTGGTAAAGAGCAGCTACTTCTCTGAGCTTACAGGAAACAAGGTTTTCTTTAAACCGGAAAATATGCAGAGAACCGGTGCATACAAGGTGCGAGGAGCTTATTATAAGATCAGTACTCTTTCTGATGAGGAGAGAAGTAAGGGTCTGATCACTGCATCAGCAGGTAATCATGCACAGGGTGTTGCATATGCTGCACATAAATTCGGTGTGAAGGCAGTGATCGTAATGCCTACCACTACCCCTCTTATTAAAGTAGAACGTACCAAGGGATACGGTGCAGAGGTAATCCTTCACGGTGATGTTTACGACGAGGCCTGTGCATATGCACTTGAGCTGGCAGAGGAAAAGGGCTATACCTTCATCCATCCCTTCGATGACCCGGCAGTTGCAACCGGTCAGGGAACCATTGCTATGGAAATTGTTCAGGAGCTTCCTCTTGTTGACTATATTTTGGTGCCAATCGGCGGCGGCGGACTGGCAACCGGTGTTTCCACACTTGCCAAGCTTCTCAATCCTCATATTAAGGTAATCGGCGTTGAGCCTGCGGGGGCAGCCTGCATGAAAGCTTCTCTGGAGAAGGGCGAGGTTGTAACCCTTCCTCATGTAAATACCATTGCAGATGGTACAGCAGTTCAGACTCCTGGCTCTAAGATTTTCCCGTACATCCAGGAAAATCTGGACGGTGTTATTACGATTGAGGATGATGAACTGATCGTTGCATTCCTTGATATGGTTGAGAATCACAAGATGATCGTTGAAAATTCCGGCCTTTTGACTGTGGCAGCCCTTCGTCATCTTGATTTCAGAAATAAAAAAGTAGTTTCTATTTTAAGCGGCGGAAATATGGATGTTATCACAATGTCTTCGGTTGTACAGCATGGTCTGATCCAGCGTGACAGAATCTTCACAGTATCTGTTCTGATCCCGGACAAGCCGGGAGAGCTGGTGCGTGTAGCTTCTATTATTGCTGAGAATCAGGGAAATGTTATTAAGCTGGATCATAACCAGTTTGTAAGCACCAACCGTAACGCAGCTGTGGAGCTGAAGATTACTTTGGAGGCATTTGGCACAGATCACAAGAACCAGATCGTGAAGGCTCTTGAGACTGCCGGCTGCAGACCGAAGGTAATCCGCGCAAGCTTATAAGGATAAATATAGCTGTATCTCATAAGAAAGCAGCGGTGAAAATAAGGAGTATACAAACTATGAAAAAAGTAATTTTAACAGGAGACCGACCAACCGGCCGTCTTCATGTTGGACATTATGTAGGCTCATTATCTGAGCGAGTTAAACTGCAGAATTCCGGCAATTATGATGAGATTTTTATTATGATCGCAGATGCGCAGGCTCTTACTGATAATGCAGAGCATCCGGAGAAGGTGCGTCAGAATATTATCCAGGTTGCACTGGATTATCTTGCATGCGGTATTGACCCGGATAAATCCACGATCTTTATCCAGTCTATGGTTCCGGAGCTTACAGAGCTTACCTTCTATTATATGAATCTGGTTACAGTGGCCAGGGTGCAGCGTAATCCAACTGTAAAATCCGAGATCCAGATGCGTAATTTTGAGGCTAGTATTCCGGTTGGCTTCTTCTGCTATCCGATCAGCCAGGCAGCAGACATTACAGCCTTCCGTGCTACAGCAGTTCCGGTTGGAGAGGATCAGCTTCCTATGCTGGAGCAGTGTAAGGAAATCGTACACAAATTCAATACTGTATACGGCGAGACTCTTACAGAGCCGGAGATCGTGCTTCCTTCCAACAAGGCCTGCCTGCGCCTTCCTGGTATTGATGGCAAGGCAAAAATGAGTAAATCTCTTGGAAACTGCATCTATCTTTCTGACGAGGCAGCTGAGGTGAAGAAGAAGGTTATGTCCATGTTTACAGATCCCAATCATCTTCGCGTAGAGGATCCGGGAAATGTTGATGGAAACCCTGTATTTATTTACCTGGATGCCTTCTGCAAGCCGGAGTATTTCCCGGAATTCCTTCCGGATTATCAGAACCTGGATGAGCTGAAGGAGCATTATAAGCGCGGCGGACTTGGAGATGTAAAGGTTAAGAAATTCCTGAACAATGTTCTTCAGGCAGAGCTTGGACCTATTCGTGAACGCCGTAAAATGTGGGAACAGCGTATTCCGGATGTTTACGACATCTTAAAAGAGGGCAGCAGGGTTGCCCAGGCGAAAGCAGCAGAAACTCTGAAGGACGTAAAGGCTTCTATGAGAATCAATTATTTTGACGACAACAGCCTGATTCAGTAAAACGGCAGAAAAAATACATCCTGAAAATGTCGCCTGCGGGCGGCATTTTCAAGGTTACTGCGGATCATTATAATAATTTTAAGTTTGTAAAGAAAAAACACTTGACACATACCGCGGAATAAGGTATGATACCCAAGGTGATAACGAATGGAAAAGTTTGTAGAACGTACTTTGCTCTATGATTTTTACGGAGAGCTTCTTACGAAGAGACAGCAGCAGATCTACGAGAGCGTGGTTCTGGAGGATTATTCCTTAAGTGAGGTTGCAGAGGAGCAAAATATCAGCCGCCAGGGCGTACATGATATGATCAGACGCTGCGATAAGGCACTGGAGGGATATGAAGAGAAGCTGCATCTGGTTGAGAAGTTTGTGAATATACGGGGACAGGTACAGAGGATACATGAGCTTGCATCCGGGTATCATGCTGATGATATCGTGGCAATATCCAATGTGATTTTAGAGGAGTTATAATTCATGGCATTTGAAAGCTTGACAGATAAACTTCAGAATGTATTCAAGAAGCTTAGAAGCAAGGGCCGCCTGACCGAAGAGGATGTTAAGATCGCTCTTAAGGAGGTTAAGATGGCACTCCTTGAGGCGGACGTTAACTTCAGAGTGGTGAAGCAGTTCACGAAATCTGTACAGGAGCGTGCGGTTGGACAGGACGTTATGAACGGACTGAATCCGGGCCAGATGGTCATCAAGATTGTAAATGAAGAGCTGGTTAATCTTATGGGAAGCGAGACTACGGAGCTTCCGATCAAGCCTGGTAATGATCTGACTGTATTTATGATGGCAGGTCTTCAGGGTGCTGGTAAGACCACCACCGCAGCCAAGCTTGCTGGTAAGATCAAGTCCAAGGGTAAGAGACCTCTTCTGGTAGCCTGTGACGTATACAGACCGGCAGCGATCACTCAGCTGCAGGTAAATGGTGAGAAGCAGGGTGTGGAAGTCTTTACCATGGGTGATAAGCAGAAGCCTGTGGACATTGCCAAGGCAGCGATTGCCCATGCCAAGGCGAATCAGCAGAATGTAGTGATCATTGATACAGCAGGACGCCTTCATATTGATGAGGATATGATGCAGGAGCTTGCTGATATTAAAGCAAATATTGAGGTGGATGCTACAATCCTTGTAGTTGACGCCATGACAGGACAGGACGCAGTCAATGTAGCTCAGACCTTCACGGAGAAGGTGGGAATCGATGGCGTGATCCTGACGAAGATGGATGGTGATACCCGAGGCGGTGCAGCCCTTTCCATCAAGTCCGTAACAGGCAAGCCGATCCTGTATGTAGGTATGGGAGAGAAGCTTTCCGATCTGGAGCAGTTTTATCCGGAGCGAATGGCATCCCGTATACTTGGTATGGGAGATGTGATGAGCCTGATCGAGAAGGCAGAGGCTGCCGTTGATCAGGAAGCAGCCCAGGAGATGTCCAAGAAGCTGAAGAAGATGGACTTTGATTTCAATGACTATCTTACCAGCCTTGAGCAGATGAATAAGATGGGCGGTATTTCCAGTATCCTGAACATGCTCCCTGGTATGGGAAGCAAGATGAAGGATGTGGAGAGCATGATCGATGAGAAGGCAATGGACAGAACCAAATCCATTATCCTTTCTATGACCCCGCAGGAACGCTCCAATCCGGGAATCCTGAATGTCTCTCGCAAGAACCGTATTGCCAGGGGTGCAGGAGTGGATGTTTCTGAGGTAAACCGTCTTGTAAAGCAGTTTGAGCAGAGCAAGAAGATGATGAAACAGATGCCGGGAATGATGAACGGCAAAATGGGTGGTAAAAGAGGCGGCTTCAAGCTTCCTTTTTAACATATGTGATACCAGGGTAGAAGCAGCACGGCTGCGAAACAATCCGTGATATCAAGTCGGGAGTGAGGATTTTTGCCCCTGACATCCTATTAAACTAATAATAAAGAAAAAGTAAATCGGAGGAAAATTAAAATGGCAGTAAAGATCAGATTAAGAAGAATGGGACAGAAGAAAGCACCTTTCTATAGAATCGTTGTTGCAGATTCCCGCAGCAAACGTGATGGAAAATGTATCGCAGAGATCGGAACATATGATCCGAACTGTGAGCCAAGCGTATGCAAGGTTGACGAAGAAGCAGCTAAGAAATGGCTTGCAAACGGTGCTCAGCCTACAGAAGTTGTTGCTAAGATCCTCAAACAGGCCGGAATCGAGAAATAATAAGAAGTATCTTAGAGATTGCTGATCAGGCTCTGAACAGTAATTTTCAGGGGGTATTTCTGTAACGTCCAGATGAGGGCGGGATCAGGGAGGTGTGTAATGAAAGAATTAGTAGAAGTAATTGCAAAATCTCTTGTTGAAAATCCGGACGAAGTAGTCGTTACCGAAACAGAAAAGGATGACGCAGTTGTCCTTGAACTGAAGGTAGGACCATCTGATATGGGTAAGGTCATCGGACGCCAGGGCAGAATTGCCAAGGCAATCCGTACCGTAGTAAAAGCGGCTTCTTCCAAAAGCAGCAAAAAAGTGATTGTAGATATTCTGCAATGATAAGCAAGATATAATGGTGCAGGAGCTGTGGAAACATGGCTCCTGTTTTACTATATAGAGGAGTTTTTAATAGAGGAGTATTAAATGGAAGATTTATTAAAGGTTGGTGTGATTACCACCACGCATGGAGTAAGGGGAGAAGTGAAGGTATTCCCTACCACAGATCCGGAACGTTTTCTGGAGCTTGAATATTTACTTCTGGATGCAGGCAGAGAGATGAAGAAGCTTGAAATCCGGAATGTGAAGTTTTTTAAAAATCTTGTGATCCTGAAATTTAACGGGATCGATAATATAAATGATATTGAAATGTACAAGGGCAGAGACCTGTGGGTGCCACGGGAGGAAGCCCAGGAGCTTGATGAGGATGAATATTACATTGGCGATCTGATCGGCATGGAAGTGGTTCTGGAGGATAATACACATTTCGGAACCCTGAAGGATGTTATGGAGACTGGAGCCAATGATGTTTATGTTGTAGAGCTTCCGGACCATCAGGAGGTACTGCTTCCTGCAATTAAGGAATGTATCCTCGATGTGGATCTGGAAGAAAATGTGATGACTGTACATTTGATGAAAGGACTTTTATAAATGAATTTCCATGTTTTGACTCTTTTTCCGGAAATGATCCAGAATGGGATGAATACCAGCATTACAGGCCGTGCGATTAACGCAGGCATACTTTCTGTGGAGGCTGTGAATATCAGGGACTATGCCTTTAATAAGCACCAGAAGGTGGATGATTACACCTATGGCGGCGGAGCCGGAATGCTGATGCAGGCAGAGCCGGTTTATCTGGCTTATGAGGATATAGCCAGAAAGGCAGGAAAGCGTCCTCGGGTGGTTTACCTGACACCGCAGGGACAGGTGTTTAACCAGCAGATGGCACGGGATATGGCGAAAGAGGAGGAACTGGTTTTTCTCTGCGGTCATTATGAGGGCATCGACGAGCGGGTTCTGGAAGAAATTGTGACGGATTATGTGTCCATTGGAGATTATGTACTTACCGGCGGGGAGCTTCCTGCTATGGTAATGATGGATTCCATTTCCCGTATGGTACCGGGGGTGCTTAGTAATCAGGAATCCGGAGAGACAGAGTCCTTTGCCGGAAATCTTCTGGAATATCCCCAGTACAGCCGCCCGGAGGAGTGGCATGGGAAAAAGGTACCTGAGGTTCTTATGTCCGGTCATCATGCAAACATTGAGAAATGGCGCAGAGAGCAGTCTATTATCCGTACTGCAAAAAGACGCCCGGATCTGCTGAAAAAGGCAGATCTGACTAACAAAGAATGGAATTTTGTGCGACAGCTGAGAAAGCAGTGGAAAGAGGAGGAAGCGAAAGATGAGAACAGCTGATTTTTACTATGATCTTCCTGAGGAGCTGATTGCCCAGGATCCGCTGGAGGACAGAAGCTCTTCCAGACTTATGCATCTTTCAATGGCAGATGGAAGCATTGAGCATCGCCATTTCAGAGATATACTGGACTATCTGAACGAAGGAGATACTTTGGTGATTAATGATACCAAGGTTATTCCTGCAAGACTTTACGGACACAAGGAAGAAACCGGTGCTGTAATTGAGATTCTTCTTCTGAAAAGAAGGGAAAATGATATTTGGGAATGTCTGGTAAAACCAGGCAAAAAAGCCCGACCAGGTGCGAAGCTTACATTTGGTGACGGCATTTTAAAGGGTGAGATCATTGACGTGGTTGATGAAGGCAATCGTCTGATCCAGTTCCACTATGAAGGTATTTTTGAGGAAATCCTGGATCAGCTGGGTGAAATGCCGCTGCCGCCCTATATTACCCATAAATTAAAGGATAAGAACCGTTACCAGACTGTTTACGCAAAGAATGAAGGCTCAGCAGCAGCGCCTACAGCCGGTCTGCATTTCACTAAGGAGCTTTTGGAGCAGGTAAAGGCTAAGGGAGTAAACATTGCCCATGTGACCCTTCATGTAGGTCTTGGAACCTTCCGCCCGGTTAAGGTGGATGATGTAGAGCAGCATCATATGCACTCTGAATTCTATATTGTAGATGAAGATCAGGCGAAGCTGATCAATGACACCAAGAAAAACGGCGGTCGCGTGATCGCTGTTGGAACTACCAGCTGCCGTACACTGGAATCTGCAACAGGAGAGGATGGAATCTTAAAGGCCGGAAGCGGCTGGACGGAGATCTTTATTTATCCGGGTTACAAATTCAAGATGATTGATGGACTGATCACGAATTTCCATCTGCCGGAATCCACCCTGGTGATGCTGGTGTCTGCCCTGGCAGGGAAAGAGAAGATCATGCATGCCTATGAAGTGGCAGTGCAGGAGAGGTATCGGTTCTTTTCCTTTGGAGATGCCATG
>CAKRKL010000026.1 GCA_934358405.1 uncultured Blautia sp. | reverse complement strand
AATACCGCAGCCTGAATTAACAGCAGATTTCTTAAAAGTAGAATTTGACAGCAAGGACGCTGGTTATACAGAAGCTCCGGAAGCTGAAACCGTAACTCTTGAAAATATTGGAAATGTAGAATTGACAGGTCTTGCAGTAAGCGTTTCCGGAAGTGAGTTTGCCGTAGGCAATTTGTCTGCGTCAGAACTGAATCCTGATGAGACTGCAACTTTCTCAGTGGCACCAGTGCTTGGTCTGGCCGCTGGCTCTTACAGTCAGACAATTTCCATCAAGGCAGATCAGATTTCTGAGATTACAATTCCTGTTACATTTACAGTAAACGAAGCAGCAGTCAAGCTGACAGCAGTAGGAAAACCAGCAGATATCAGTGTGGCAAACGGCGTAGAGAAATCTGTTGAAGGATTACAGCTTCCATCCGCTGTTAAGATTACAACAAGTAAAGGTGAAATGGATGCTTCTGTAACATGGGATGTGAATGGATGTGCTTATAACCAGAACAGTACAGAGGCACAGAAGTTCTCTGTAAATGGTACAGTTGCTCTTCCGGAGGGTATTACGAATCCGGATAATCTGAACCTGATTGTCTCTGTAAATGTTTCTGTAAGCCGTGAACCAATCGTGTCCGATGCTTCTAAGAATACAATTACAGGAATTAGCTCTGATGGTTCTTATACTACAGAGACAAAGATTACTTTTACAGCAATAGGAGCCGGAACAGATATTGAGAATCCAATTAAGGGAGATGTAAGATATCTGCCGCTGAACTGGGAGGTTCTGGAAGCAAGAAGCTGGGATAAAGCTCCGTATTCTGCAACCTTCCGCATGGGTAAGAGCGGAAACTATACATTAACAGTAACCTATAATCAGCAGAAATTTGATGGAAGCAACTGGGTAAATACAGGTACACAGGATACTAAGAAGGTGAACTTTACAGTTGCTGCTTCACCGAATCAGACATTGACACCTGCTGCCGACAAATCTGATGCGAATAAGAAGAATGCAGTAAAGACAGGCGACAATACACCGATTCTTCCGTTTGTAATTATCTTGGTGGTAGCAGTAGTGCTGATTGCAGGAATTCTTGTTTATCGTAATAAAAAGAAATAATAAGAAATACTAAGTATTCATTGTCAGAAGGGAAGCTGGAAACAGCTTCCCTTAATAATATCAAAGTATTGCTAGCACTCATTTTAAATGAGTGCTAAATTTTTCTTGACTTTTTTTTACTTTGGTATTACTATAGTTTGTATAATTTAGAAGATAAAGGAGAGTGAGCTGCATGGCTGAGAAGCATGGTAGTTTATCAATTAACAGTGAAAATATTTTTCCAATTATAAAGAAATGGTTGTATTCTGATCATGATATTTTTGCAAGAGAACTGATTTCTAATGGTTGTGATGCTATAACCAAGTTGAAAAAGTTAGATGTTATGGGTGAGTATACACTTCCGGATGATTATAAAGCAGAGATACATGTAATTGTTAATCCGGAAGAGAAGACTTTGAAATTTATTGATACAGGTCTTGGTATGACAGCGGATGAAGTAGAGGAGTATATTACGCAGATTGCTTTTTCCGGCGCAACCGAGTTCCTTTCTAAATATAAAGACAAAACAACAGATGACCAGATCATTGGACATTTCGGACTGGGCTTCTATTCTGCATTTATGGTAGCCGATGAGGTTCAGATTGATACTCTTTCTTATAAAGAGGGAGCAACTCCGGTACATTGGACCTGTGATGGCGGCACTGAGTATGACATGCAGGACGGAAATAAGACTACAGTTGGTACTGAGATCACCCTGTTCCTTAATGATGAGAGCGCAGAATTTTCCAATGAATACCGCATGAGAGAAGTAATTGAGAAGTACTGTTCCTTCATGCCTGTGAATATCTATCTTTCCAAGGAGAATGCACCTCAGGAATATGAGACTATCGATGAGTCCGAGCTTCGCGAGGATGATGTGGTGGTAGAGCATATCCACGAAGATGCCAAGACAGAGGAGAAAGAGAACGACAAAGGTGAGAAAGAAGTAGTAGAGGTTTCTCCGGCTAAAGATAAGGTTAAGATTAATAAACGTCCGGTATCCTTAAGTGATCCGCAGCCATTGTGGATGAAGCATCCAAACAGCTGTACAGATGAGGAGTATAAGGATTTCTACCGTAAGGTATTTATGGATTATAAGGAACCACTGTTCTGGATTCATCTGAATATGGACTATCCGTTTAACCTGAAGGGTATTCTGTATTTCCCGAAGATTAATACAGAGTATGATTCCATTGAAGGAACAATCAAGCTCTATAATAACCAGGTATTTATTGCAGACAATATCAAAGAGGTAATTCCGGAATTCCTTCTTCTTCTGAAAGGTGTGATCGATTGTCCGGATCTTCCGCTGAATGTATCCAGATCTGCTCTGCAGAACGATGGATTTGTAAAGAAAATTTCTGAATATATTACCAAGAAGGTTGCTGACAAGCTTACCGGAATGTGTAAGACAGACCGTGAATCCTATGAGAAATATTGGGATGATATCAGTCCATTTATTAAATATGGTTGTATCAAGGATAGCAAGTTTGCCGACAAGATGAATGATTATATTCTTTTCAAGAACATTGATGGCAAATATCTTACTCTGAAAGATTGCATTGAAGAAAATAAGAAGCCGGAAGAGAGCACTGAGATAAAAGCTGAGGATACTGCTGAAGCGAAGGAAGAGAACAAAGAGGACTCTAAGGCGAAAGAGTCTGAGAAAACTACAATCTTCTATATTACAGATGAGGTTCAGCAGAGCCAGTATATCAATATGTTCCGTGAAGCCGGAAAAGATGCTGTTATTCTGAAACACAACATTGACAGCGCATTTATTTCCCACCTGGAGCAAAAGGATCAGAATATCCAGTTTAAGAGAATCGATGCTGATCTTTCTGAAGAGCTTCGCGAGGATGGCACAGCTGATGAGGAGACTTCCAAGACTCTTACAGAAGTATTCCGCAGTGCACTTAAAAACGATAAACTGGAAGTGAAAGTGGAAAATCTGAAAAATGAGAAGGTTGCAGCTATGATGACACTTTCTGAAGAAAGCCGTCGTATGCAGGATATGATGAAGATGTACAATATGTACGGTATGGATCCATCTATGTTTGGTGGTCAGGAGACACTTGTTCTCAATGCAAAGCATCCGCTGGTTCAGTTTGTAGCAGATCATAAGGATTCTGAGAAAACTCCTGTGATTTGTGAAGAACTGTATGATCTTGCGATGTTAAGTCACAAACAGCTGTCTCCGGAGGAGATGACCAGATTCGTACAGAGAAGTAATGAAATTCTGCTTATGCTTACCAAATAAGCGAAGAAATATATGATATGATACCTCTAAAGGAAACAGATAACATATAAAGTCTGTTACTTTGGAGGTATTTTTTTGATGTAACAGAAGCCCACAAGGACAAACCCAGATCTATGAGGATTAAAAAAATGCGTAGTTCAGAGATGAAAAAGGCAAAAAAATTACAATTTTATATAAAAATTATCGTAAAAAGCTAAAAAAGAGAAAAATAATTCGTATTATATATAGAGGCAAATAATTGGCTAACTGCAGATGCAGAAGTAACTGATTGTGGGAGGGAAAAAAATGAAAGAGGTATACGGAACGATACGTAAATTAGGTGCAACATCGAAATACAAAGGATATTATTTTGTGGCAGAAGCCATAAGGATGACGATGGAATTTCAGGAAAGGCCAATGAAAATTACCAAAGATATTTATCCAAGACTGGCAAAGAAATTTAAGTCGAAACCATCTAATATAGAGCATGATATCCGTACAATTGTAAATGTATGTTGGGAAAATCATCGGGAAAGGCTGGAACAAATCGCCGGATATCCTCTGGAATACCGACCAACAAACAGTGAATTTGTAGACATGATCGCTTTTTATCTGGGAACTGATGAGGAAATCTGAAATTACAGGTTTTCAGCTGAGATTTCAGATCGATTAAAAAAATCGGTTATATATTGATCCCAGAGATGATCCAGTTCCTTGCCCGGTAAAAAGGTTTTCAGGGAAGTGCCTGTAGTGCAAAGAAGCGTCTTATTTTTATATTGAAGATTCAGGAACAGACCACCTACCTGTTCTGCGGAAACAGAGAGTGGGGAATTCTGAAGTAAAGCCGCTGTCTTGTTGGGAGAGAACTGGAGCACGATTTTGAAGGAAAGGGGTGCACGTTTCCCTCGGATGATGGAATGACAGATGTGCTTAACCTCTTTCCATAATGAGCAGGTACGATGGCTGGTGCTTAAAAAATCCTGTTCATCATTATCAAAAAAATCGGTCTGGAGCCTGCCATCAATGGAAAAAATATTGCTTGTGACGATTTCGGCCTGATTCAGCCAGAAAAAATCAAAGGTATCTCCAAGAAAAAGTTTATTGGTAAAATCCTTAAGATCGGTAATTTTAAGAGCAAGCATAGGTACCTCCTTTGGTTGGAAAACAAATTCATAAGTATTTATCATTATAAGGCAAATTGCCTAAAAAGGAAAGAAAAAACTCTTTTCAAACATGTAGTAATGTGTTAATATAGATGTGGTATTTAAAACTACATATTACGGAAAAGAGGACGATATAATTGAGTTATAAAATTGTTATAGATAGCTGTGGAGAACTTCTGGAGCAATGGAAGCAGGATGAGAGGTTTGCATCTGTGCCGCTGACACTTACTGTGGGAAGTGAGAATATTATAGATGACGAGACCTTTGACCAGGCGGATTTTCTGCGTAAGGTTGCGGCTTGCCCGGAGTGCCCGAAATCAGCCTGCCCGTCTCCTGAGAGTTATAGAAATGCTTTTGACTGTGAGGCAGATCATGTATATTGTGTTACTCTTTCTGCCGAATTAAGTGGTTCTTATAATAGTGCTGTTCTGGGAGCAAGTCTTCTTCACGAGGAGAAGCCGGACAAGCAGATTCATGTGTTTAATTCCTGTTCCGCTTCAATAGGACAGACTCTGATTGCTATGAAGATCGTAGAGTGTGAGAAGACAGGACTTCCATTCGAAGCGGTTATCAGCGCTGTAGATAAATACATTGAAGAGCAGCATACCTTTTTTGTTCTGGAGAATCTGGAAACCCTGCGTAAAAATGGTCGTCTCAGCCGTGCGAAGGCGCTTGTAGCAACTGCGCTTAAGATTAAGCCGATCATGGGCTCCACACCGGAAGGTACCATTTGCCAGCTGGATCAGGCAAGAGGTATGAATAAGGCACTTGTAAAAATGGTGGAAAAGATTATGGAAGCCACTGAGAACAGTGAAAACAAGATACTTGCCATTTCTCATTGCAACAGTCCGAAGAAAGCTCAGATGCTTAAGGAGGCTATCCAGGAGAAGATGAAGCTGATGGATATTGTAGTGCTTAATACAGCTGGTGTGAGCAGCATGTATGCAAATGACGGCGGAATTATTGTAGCGGTATAATGAATGCGCTTCCTTTTTGGAAAAAAGTGTGCTATACTCACTTAAGACGATATTTCATCGCAAAGGAGACGTGCTACTATGAGTCAGAAGAAAGTAGATGCTTATAAAGCAGAGAAAGCAAACCGTGAGAAAATCATGAAAAGAGAGAAGCTGATCCTGAGGCTTGAGAAGCTTGCAGCACTTGTTGTATGTATTGTGGCTGTATGCTGGATTGGTTACTCTGTTTACGGTAAAGTAACAGAAGGACAGGAAGATGTACAGACAGAAACAGTTATGGATACATCTGCTCTGGATTCATATCTGAGCGGTCTGAGTGCGGACACTGAGTAGGTGGTTAGCGCCAGAAGGCTTTGGATGACAGTTTTTTATAAAAGATTAAAAAAATCCCCTCGGAATCATCCGAGGGGAAATTTTTTGCTTCAATTATAACTTAGTAACGTTAGCTGCCTGCATTCCGCGAGCGCCTTCTGTTAAGTCATATGTTACAGCCTGGCCTTCTTCAAGAGATTTGAAGCCTTCACCATTGATTGCAGAAAAATGTACGAATACATCAGCTCCGTCTTCTCCTGTGATGAAACCATAACCTTTTTCAGCGTTGAACCATTTTACAGTGCCCTTGTTCATTTTGAGTTACCTCCATAAAAAATAAAAAATTAAAAAGCTGTTCTGGCGAAAAAAAATCACCAGATTTTACAGACTATATCATGTAAATATATAATCTCTAAAAACTAGTGATTTTACATTAAATAATCTTCTTAACAGGATTGATTATATAACCTGTACTTCAAAAAGTCAAGGAGAATTAAAGTAGTGTGACAAAAAATATAGTCATAGAAAAAAAGGCTTTATTAAATGGCGTTTTTCGTGTATGATAGTTGTGATAAAGAATAAAATATGCCTGGAACGTGTTTGAAAAATCATTTCCTTGATCTGCACGCTCTAGTGTATTTTTATATATACCAGAAGGGAGAGAACCAAATGGGAATTCTGATTCAGGGTGGGCGTGTTGTGGATGCGGCGACTCAGATGGATAAGATTGCAGATATTTATTTGGATGGCGGCGTAATCCGGGAAATTGGCGAGAAGCTAAAGACAAAGGGTAAGGATGACAGGATCATAGATGCCAAGGGCATGGTTGTAATGCCGGGACTGGTAGACCTTCATGTTCATTTTCGTGATCCGGGACAGACTGAGAAAGAGGACATTGAAAGCGGCTCCAGGGCAGCTGCCAGAGGCGGTGTGACAACAGTTGTTGCAATGCCAAATACAACTCCGGTAATTGATTGTCCGGATCGTGCCAATTATGTGAAGCATAAAGCAGCCCAGGTTTCTTTGATCCATGTTCTTCAGGCAGGGGCTATGACCAGAGGCGAGCTTGGAACAGAGCTTTCCGATATTGCCGGAATGGCAGAAGCTGGTGTACCGGCTCTTTCTGAGGATGGCAAATCTGTTATGGAAGCAGGTCTTTGCAAAAGGGCTATGGAAGAAGCTGTGAAGGCAGGTCTTCCTGTGTTTGATCACTGTGAGGATATGACGCTTCGCGGTAATGGATGTATGAATGATGATGAGAATGCAAAGCGCCTGGGCCTTCCGGGAATCTGTAATTCAACAGAGGATACCATTGCAGCAAGAGATACGCTCCTTGCTATTGAAACAGGAGCCAGACTGCATCTGTGCCATTGCTCCACCAGAGGTGTGGCTGTTATGATGAAAATGCTGAAGGAAGAGGGCATCAGCAATGTAACAGCAGAAGTCTGCCCGCATCATTTTATTCTCACATCTGATGATATTAAGAGAGATGATCCGAATTATAAAATGAATCCTCCTCTTCGTACCAGGAAGGATGTGGATGCTTTAATTGAAGGCCTGAAGGAGGGGTATATTCAGGTAATCAGTACGGATCATGCACCCCATACTTTGAAGGATAAGACAGGCTCTATGCGTACTGCAGCATTTGGAATTGTAGGAATTGAGACCAGCTTTGCACTTAGCTATACGGCATTGGTTGAAACCGGAATTCTGACTCTTACTCAATTGATTGAAAAGATGAGCTACAATCCGGCGCAGATTCTGAATCTGCCATGCGGAACCTTGCAGGAAGGCCATCCGGCAGATGTTGTGATTGCAGATATCCGGCATCCGTATGTGATTCATAAAGCTGACTTTGTTTCTAAAGGAAAAAATACGCCATTTGAGGGCAAAGAGGTAAAAGGCAGGATCCTTTATACTATCTGTGATGGAAAGATTGTATATACGGATCCATTGACAGCGAAATAACAATTTATAAAACATATCCAGGAGGAAACTTTCATGATTAACAAACTTATTGCAAATATTAAAAAAACAGGAGCTCCTATTGTGGTGGGCCTGGATCCTATGCTGAATTATATTCCGAAGCAGATTCAGGACAATGCGTTCAAGGAATTCGGAGAGACCTTAGAAGGCGCTGCAGAGGCAATCTGGCAGTTTAATAAAGGAATCGTGGATGCTACATATGACCTGATCCCGGCAGTGAAGCCACAGATTGCCATGTATGAGCAATTCGGACTTCCGGGGCTTGCAGCTTATAAGCGTACAGTAGATTACTGCAAAGAGAAGAACCTGGTTGTGATCGGAGATATTAAACGTGGCGATATCGGTTCCACATCCGCAGCTTATGCTACAGGACACCTTGGAAAAATTCAGATTGGCAGTAAGACCTATGTGCCGTTTGGCGAAGATTTTGCAACTGTAAATCCATATCTTGGAACAGATGGTGTGAAGCCATTTATGGATGTGTGCAAGGAAGAGAAGAAGGGAATTTTCGTGCTGGTTAAGACCTCAAATCCATCCAGCGGTGAGTTCCAGGACAGAATTGTTGAAGGACGCCCTCTTTATGAGTGGGTTGGCGAAAAGGTTGCTCAGTGGGGCGATGAGCTTATGGGTGATGACTATAGCTATGTAGGCGCAGTTGTAGGAGCAACTTATCCGGAAATGGGTAAAGTATTAAGAAAACTGATGCCGAAAACCTTTATCCTGGTACCTGGATACGGTGCACAGGGCGGCAAAGGTGCGGATCTTGTACATTTCTTTAATAAAGATGGTCTTGGCGCGATCGTAAACTCTTCAAGAGGAATCATTGCGGCCTACAAGCAGGAAAAATATGCGCAGTTTGGTGAAGAAAACTATGCAGATGCTTCCCGTCAGGCTGTAAAGGATATGATTCAGGATATCAGTGAAGCACTGGAAAGCCGCTAGGAGGAAGAAAATGGGAACAAAGGTAAAAGAAGCCTGCACAGTGATCAGTCAGGAATGCATCGGAAAAGATATCTACAGTATGTGGATTCAGACAAAGACCATAGCAGGGAATGCAAAACCGGGACAGTTTGTTTCTGTATATACACAGGATGGGAGCAAACTGCTCCCCCGTCCGATCAGTCTTTGTGAGATTGATAAAGAAAATAACGCGCTTCGCCTTGTTTATCGTGTGACAGGCAAAAATACAGGTACAGAAGGCTTTTCCAGGCTTACCAAAGGTGCGCAGCTGTATATTCTCGGACCGCTTGGAAATGGCTTCCCATTAGAAGAAGCGGAAGGTAAGAGGGTATTTCTTATGGGCGGCGGTATTGGTGTTCCGCCTATGCTTGAGACCATGAAGCAGTTAAATGCAGAGAAAACAGCAATCCTTGGTTATCGTGACCAGTTGTTTTTAAATGAAGAGTTTGAGAAAAATGGTGCTGTATATATTGCAACAGAGGACGGCTCTGCCGGAACAAAGGGAAATGTAATGGATGCCATTTGCGAGAATGGGCTGGAAGCAGATGTGATTTTTGCCTGCGGACCAAAGCCTATGCTTCGTGCAATCAAAGCTTACGCGCTTGAGAAGGGGATTCCATGCTGGATATCTATGGAGGAACGTATGGCATGTGGAATTGGAGCGTGTCTTGGCTGTGTATGTCAGTCAAAAGAGGTGGATTCACATTCTCATGTACATAACAAGAGAGTATGCAAGGATGGTCCGGTGTTCCTTAGTACGGAGGTAGAGTTATGAGCAAAATGAGTGTAAATCTTGCCGGTGTTACCCTTAAGAATCCGGTGATGACAGCTTCCGGAACCTTTGGCTCCGGTGCAGAATACAGCGAGTTTGTAGATTTGAATAATCTGGGTGCAGTGGTTACAAAGGGTGTGGCAAATGTGCCGTGGCCTGGAAATCCTACGCCCCGTGTTGCTGAGACGACTGGAGGTATGCTTAACGCCATCGGACTTCAGAATCCGGGAATCGATGTTTTCTGTGAAAGAGATATCCCATTTCTGAAAAAATATGACACAAAGATTATTGTAAATGTATGCGGCAAGACAACAGAGGATTACTGTGCAGTTGTAGAGCGTCTGGCAAATGAGCCGGTAGACATGCTGGAGATCAATGTATCCTGCCCGAATGTAAAAGAAGGCGGTATCGCTTTTGGCCAGAATCCAAAGGCTCTTGAGGCAATCACAAAAGAGGTAAAAAAATATGCGAAACAGCCTGTGATCATGAAGCTTAGTCCAAATGTAACGGACATTACAGAGATGGCCAGAGCAGCCCAAAGCGGTGGAGCAGATGTTGTTTCTCTGATCAATACTCTTACAGGAATGAAGATTGACATTAATCGAAGAACCTTTGCCCTTGCCAACAAAACCGGCGGTATGTCCGGTCCGGCTGTGAAGCCTGTGGCAGTACGCATGGTGTACCAGGTGGCAAATGCAGTTCAGATCCCTATTATTGGAATGGGCGGAATTGCAAGTGCTGAGGATGCGCTGGAGTTCATTATGGCAGGAGCTACTGCTGTGTCGGTTGGAACTGCTAATTTTATTAATCCATATACCACTCAGGAGGTTGTGGACGGCATTGAAGCCTTTTTACAGAACCAGAAGGTGGAGGATATCAATCAGCTGATCGGCTGTGTAAAATAAGACAGAGTAAAATCAGATAAGATTTAAGGAGGATATAGAAATGGAACAGTATAAACAGGAATTTATTGAATTTATGATCGATTGCAATGTACTTAAATTCGGGGATTTTGTAACTAAATCAGGAAGAAAGACTCCGTTTTTTGTAAATACAGGATTTTACCGCACAGGTGCACAGCTTCGCAGACTGGGACAGTATTATGCGAAAGCAATTGAAAGCAAATTTGGTCTGGATTTTGATGTGCTTTTTGGACCTGCATATAAGGGAATTCCGCTGACTGTTGCTGCAACTATGGCAATCAGCGAAGACTATGGCAAGGATATCCGTTACTGCTCCAACCGTAAAGAGGTAAAGGATCATGGTGATAAGGGAATCCTTCTTGGAAGCCCGATCGTAGACGGAGATAAGGTTGTGATCATTGAGGATGTTACCACAGCCGGAACATCTATTCAGGAAACCCTGCCAATCATTAAGGCACAGGGTGATGTTTCCCCTATCGGTCTTGTGGTATCTGTAGACCGTATGGAGCGTGGACAGGGAACTAAGAGCGCACTTAAAGAAATTGAAGAGAACTATGGTCTTAAGACAACTGCTATTGTTACCATGGCAGAGGTAGTAGAACATCTTTATAACAAAGAATACAAAGGAAAGGTTATCATTGACGATACTTTAAAAGCGGCTATTGATGCATATTACAGTCAGTACGGCGCAGAATAATGGTATAAGGAGGCAAATTCTGATGAGCGAGAAGCTTTTTAAGATTGTATCAGGAGTGGGAGCAGGAAGCATTGCCCTTGGAATTATTACCCTGGTAACCGGTATTACAACCGGAATCCTCATGATCGTAAATGGTGCCAGACTTTTGAAGGGCAAATCCGATATCATGATTTAAGGGGATTATTTTGAAAAAGGAAACGAAATCGTTGATTCGCCGTGCAGGAATCTTGATATTTGTGATTTATATAGTTCTGCTTGTTTATTTTCTGTTTTTTTCAGAAGAGTACGGCAGAGTGGCACAGGCGGAACGGGTATATCGGTATAATCTGGTGCCTTTTCTTGAAATCAGAAGGTTCTGGGTGTACCGCAGACAGCTGGGCGCATTTGCGGTATTTACCAATATTTTCGGAAATGTGATCGGCTTTCTGCCTTTTGGTTTTATTCTTCCTGTTATTTTCAGAAGAATGAACAATGGTTTTCTCATCTGCGTATCAGGATTTATATTAAGTCTGACAGTAGAAGTGATCCAGCTTGTCACGAAGGTCGGATGTTTTGATGTAGATGATCTGATTTTGAACACTCTAGGGGCAGCCCTTGGATATGTCCTTTTTCTCATCTGCAATCATATTAGGAGAAAATTCCATTATGGCAAGAAGATATAGATATTCATTTACAAAGAAAAAAGAAGCCAAAAAAGGGAAGCTGTCTGCCGGTCTGGCAGCAGCGTCCTTTTTGCTGTTTATAACGGCTGTGGTTCTGGCGTATTGCCTGGATGGCAGCCTTGGATTTATTGTGGGGGGAGTGAGTCTGTTTGCCACTCTTCTTTCTGTGTACGGATTTATTATGGGGCTGCTCAGCTTTTCTGAGGAAGGGAAAAGTCACAAAACCAGTATGATCGGGTCCATTGCTAACGGTCTTATTATGGTGGTATGGCTTGGTGTTTACCTGACCGGACTTTGAACTGATTCCTATAAAAAAAGCTGAGGCTGCCAGAAGGGAGCAGTATGGACGAACGTTTAAAAAAGCAGATGGACTTTATTCTGGAAGTTGATAAAGTGAAAAATATTATGAGACAGACTTACCTGGCAGATGGGAAACGCAAGGAAAATGACGCAGAGCATTCCTGGCATCTGGCTCTTATGGCAGTACTTCTGAAGGAGTATGCACCGGAGGAGGTGGATCTTTCCAAAGTAATTCCTATGGTTTTGATTCATGATCTGGTGGAAATTGATGCCGGTGATACCTATGCTTATGATGATGCCGGTGCCCTGACAAAGCGCTCCCGCGAAAAAAAAGCGGCAGACCGCATTTACGGATTACTTCCGGAGGATCAGGGAAAATGGCTTTATGATTTGTGGGAAGAATTTGAGGCCTACGAAACTTTGGAAGCCAAATATGCGCATATGCTGGATAATAGCCAGCCTCTTTTTCTTAATGACGCTACAGATGGAGCCAGCTGGGTTGAGCATAGTGTGAAAAAGAGCCAGATTTACAAGCGCAACAGCCGTACAGGTGAGGGTGCGCCGAAAATATGGGAATATATGCAGGAATTAATTGACAAGCATGTGGAAAAGGGACATGTGATCGGAGATATATAAAAGAAAGCGAGAGGGAATTTTGGATAAATTATTAGCTGAACGATATGCTCTTTCCAGTGAGCGTGTCAAAGAGATTATGAATGAAAAGGAAGTCAGGGAGCCCTATCTGGATTTTTTTAGAAAAACGGCTGCCTTTCTTTCCAAAACCGTGCAGGTAATGAATGAGGATAAAGCTGGTTTAACCTTGGATGAATGGAAAAATCTGAATGATGAACTATATGAGGACATTCTTCCGAAGAACTACAAAAACAGTTACGGAAATCCGGCTTATGCCTGCGAAAAGCTTGGGGAATACGGGAAGGCTTTTACTTTTCTTTATGCAGAATTAAGAGGTGCTGTTGCCTTCTCCCATGAAAAAAGAATGTGGGATATGACGGTGCTTCTGGAGCTGTTTTTGGAAGTGTACAGTGCTTTTGCCCAGGAAGAGCTTCCGGCTGAAGCAGAGCTGAGAGGGATTTTAAGCTCTTATATCAATGACTACTGTCAGGATATGATAGAAGAACGGACCCGGGCAAGTATAGATCCTCAGGTGGATTTTGCATTAAGGATCATCATGGATTCTGATCTTACAGACCTTCGTTATCTGTATAAATATGGAGAATATGTTACAGAAAATGAGCTTGGGGCAGCAGCATTTTTAAACAGTCTTTCCCAGGATGAGATTGATGCCTGTGCAAGAACCTACACAGAGGGCTTCCGCATGGGATTTGTCAATGGACGTAAGGATCTTAGTAAAAAGAAAACAGTCAACATTCGCTACAATCTTGGCTTTGAGCGTATGGTAAAGGCAGCTGTTTATCAGTTCGAAGAAATGGGTCTGAAGCCTGTGATCTTCCGCTATGGAGTTCACACAGTGAATAAAAGAGGAATGCTCAGAATCGGTTATACAGGAGCTGCGGCAAACCCACAGTTTGACTATGATCATCGTCAGGACAGTGCTCTTTATATGGATGCGGATTTTGTACAGCGGCGTCTTCGTGCACTTCAGATTTCCTATGAGAAATATAAGGACCTGGCGGCAGTCCATGCAGGTCCTGCCTGTATTGAGGTTTTCGGTGAAGCACCTTTTTCTCCTGCCGGAACAAGGGAGGCATGGGAGTACTCTGAGCTTCAGCAGAAGCTTGAGCTTGAAATGTCAAACGAAGCCGGACAGATTACAAACCGTTATATTAAGGGTGATGAGCGAAGCTTTACGATTATTGCCTATCCGGTACCGGAGATTGGTGGAAATTATCAGGAAATTTTCCGTGAGATTGTAAGGATCAATACGCTTGACTATCAGCTGTATCAGAAGATCCAGCAGACAATTATAGACGCGCTGGATACAGGCAAGTGGGTATCTGTGAAGGGAAAAGGCAACAATGTTACTGACCTTAAGATCCATCTTCATACATTGGAGGATCCAGAGAAACAGAGTAATTTTGAAAATTGTGTGGCAGATGTAAATATTCCGGTGGGAGAGGTATTTACTTCCCCGGTTTTGTCAGGAACAAACGGTGTGCTTCATGTATCAAAGGTATATTTAAACGGACTGCAGTTTTGTGATCTGAAGCTGGAATTTAAGGATGGAAAGATCACTGCCTATTCCTGCGGCAACTTTGAGACAGAGGAAGAAAATAAGAAATACATTGAAGATAATATTCTGCATCATCATCCTACTCTTCCGATGGGAGAATTCGCAATCGGAACCAATACCACAGCTTATGTGGCTGCAAAGAAATACAGCATTGCAGACAAACTGCCGATTCTGATCGCTGAGAAAATGGGACCTCATTTTGCAGTAGGAGATACCTGCTATAGCTGGTCTGAGGACACACCTGTATTTAATCCGGACGGAAAAGAAATTATTGCAAGAGATAATGAGGTTTCCATTTTGCGAAAGGAAGATATAAGTAAAGCATATCTGGGCTGTCATACAGATATTACCATTCCTTATGATGAGCTGGGAAGCATTCGTGTGATTGGCAGCGGCGAAAAGGAGATATCCATTATTGAGGATGGAAGGTTTGTGCTTGCAGGAACCGAGGAATTAAATAAGCCTTTTGAAGATTAAAAGGCGTTAAGAAAGCTATAACAAAAATTATTAGTGCATCAAAAAATTTTCTTTGTGTTATTCATATTGACAGAAAATAGGATTCTTAGTAGAATTTATCCGAATGGTCGTTCCAGCCAGGGGCAAAAAGACCTTGCTCCTGGCATCATTATTATTTTATAAAAGAGGAGAATATTATGCCAAAAGTAGGAATTGTAATGGGAAGTGATTCAGATATGCCGGTTATGAGTAAGGCGGCAGACATTCTGGAGAAGCTTGGAATTGATTACGAAATGCGTATTATCTCCGCACACAGAGAACCGGATGTGTTCTTTGAGTATGCGAAGACAGCAGAAGAGAAAGGCTTTAAGGTTATCATCGCAGGTGCAGGTATGGCAGCGCATTTGCCAGGAATGTGCGCAGCAATTTTCCCGATGCCGGTTATCGGAATTCCTATGCACACTACTTCTTTAGGCGGAAGAGATTCCCTGTATTCCATTGTACAGATGCCATCCGGTATCCCGGTAGCAACTGTCGCTATTAATGGAGGCGCAAATGCAGGTCTTCTTGCAGCAAAGATCCTTGCAACATCAGATCCGGAGCTTCTTGATCGCCTCAAGGCATACAGCCAGGGATTAAAAGAACAGGTAGAAGCCAAGGATGCAAGACTACAGGAAGTTGGTCACAGAGAATATAAATAATCTGATTTTAAAAGGACAGTCTACTGTCTGACGATTTACAGAAACAAGGCAGCTGAAAAATAAAAGCAGCTGTGAAAACAAACAATTTCTGGGAGGAAAAAGGCATGGATTACAAGAACGCAGGTGTTGATATTGAGGCAGGATACAAATCAGTAGAACTGATGAAACAGCATATTGCAAAGACAATGAGACCGGAAGTACTTGGAGGAATCGGTGGATTCTCAGGTGCTTTTTCTATGAACAGCTTTAAGGATATGGAGGAGCCTACACTTGTTTCAGGTACTGACGGCGTAGGAACCAAACTGAAGCTGGCATTTATTATGGATAAGCATGATACTGTTGGAATCGACTGTGTTGCAATGTGTGTAAATGATATTGCATGTGCAGGAGGAGAACCGCTTTTCTTCCTTGATTACATTGCCTGTGGCAAAAATTATCCGGAGAAGATTGCCGAGATCGTAAAAGGTGTTGCGGAAGGCTGCAGCCAGTCAAATGCTGCACTGATCGGTGGTGAAACAGCTGAAATGCCGGGATTTTATCCGGTGGATGAGTATGATCTTGCAGGCTTTGCAGTTGGTGTAGTAGACAAGAAGGATCTGATCACAGGAGAAAATTTAAAACAGGGTGATGTTCTTATCGGAATGGCATCCTCTGGTGTACACAGCAACGGTTTTTCCCTTGTCCGTAAGGTCTTTGAAATGACCAGGGAATCTCTTGATACTTATTATGATGAACTTGGAACAACCCTTGGGGAAGCGCTGATCGCTCCTACCAAGATTTACGTAAAGGCTCTTAAGAGCATTAAAGATGCAGGTGTGAAGATTCATGCATGCAGTCATATTACAGGCGGCGGATTCTATGAGAATGTACCGCGTATGCTTAAAGAAGGAACAAGAGCTGTGATCGAAAAAGACAGCTATCCGGTACTTCCAATCTTCAGGCTCCTTGCAAAGACCGGAGATATTGAAGAGCAGATGATGTACAATACATACAATATGGGACTTGGAATGGTTCTGGCTGTTGATCCTGCAGATGTAGATAAGACTATGGAAGCAATCAAGGCAGCAGGTGAGACTCCATACGTTGTAGGACGTATTGAAGCAGGTGAAAAGGGAGTGACATTATGCTAAAGGTTGCTGTTCTGGTATCAGGAGGCGGAACAAACCTTCAGGCAATTCTGGATGCTGTTGATTCTGGCAGAATTACAAATGCAGAGGTATCCCTGGTAGTGAGCAACAATCCTAATGCCTACGCCCTTACAAGAGCGAAAAATCGTGGGATCGAGGCAGTCTGTATTTCTCCTAAGGAATTTGAAAGCCGTGAGCAGTTCCATAAGGCACTTTTGAAAAAATTACAGGAAAGCGGTGCAGAGCTTATTGCTCTCGCCGGATATCTTGTGGCAATTCCTCCAATGATCGTGGAGGCATTTCCAAATAAGATCATTAACATCCATCCATCTCTGATACCGTCATTTTGCGGGGTGGGATATTATGGACTTCATGTTCATGAGGCAGCTCTGAAAAGAGGTGTAAAGGTGACCGGTGCTACAGTTCATTTTGTGGATGCCGGTACGGATACAGGTCCTATTATCCTGCAGAAGGCAGTGAAGGTAGAACCGGATGATACGCCGGAATCTCTTCAGAGAAGCGTAATGGAAAAGGCTGAGTGGAAGATTCTTCCTAAAGCGATCAATTTGATTGCTAATGGAAAGGTCTCTGTGGATAATCACATTGTAACCATCAGCGATTAAGGAGGATTATTATGAAAGTACTGATCGTAGGAAGCGGCGGAAGAGAGCATGCCATTGCATGGAGCGTTTCAAAAAGCCCGAAGGTGGATAAAATTTATTGTGCACCGGGAAATGCAGGAATTGCAGAATATGCAGAATGCGTAAGCATTGGTGCTATGGAATTTGAAAAGCTGGCTGATTTTGCAAAGGAGAACCAGGTGGATCTTACCATTATCGGTATGGATGATCCGTTGGTAGGCGGAATCGTGGATGAATTTGAATCACGTGGCCTGCGGGTATTCGGACCTCGCAAAAATGCAGCTATTCTGGAGGGCTCTAAAGCATTTTCAAAGGATCTGATGAAAAAGTATAACATTCCTACAGCTGCATATGAGAACTTTGATGACCCCGAAAAAGCTCTTGCATATCTTCGTACAGAAGCAAGATTTCCTATCGTTCTGAAGGCAGACGGTCTTGCCCTTGGAAAGGGCGTTCTGATCTGCAAGGATCTTCAGGAGGCAGAAGACGGCGTCAGAGAGATCATGGAAGATAAGAAATTCGGAAATGCAGGAAACACAATGGTCATTGAGGAATTTATGACAGGACGTGAGGTTTCTGTTTTATCCTTTGTAGATGGAAAGATAATCAAGACTATGACCTCCGCACAGGATCACAAGCGTGCGCTGGATGGAGACCAGGGGCTGAATACAGGCGGCATGGGAACCTTTTCCCCAAGCCCGTTCTACACAAAGGAAGTGGATGAATTCTGCCAGAAATATGTATATCAGCCAACAGTTGATGCAATGGCTGCAGAGGGAAGAGAATTTAAGGGGATTATTTTCTTTGGACTTATGCTGACCAAAGACGGTCCGAAGGTTCTGGAATACAATGCCCGCTTCGGGGATCCGGAGGCACAGGTGGTTCTTCCGCGTATGAAGAATGACATTGTAGAGGTAATGGAAGCCTGCATTGATGGTACACTGGATCAGATTGACTTACAGTTTGAAGACAATGCAGCTGTATGTGTGGTTCTTGCAAGCGAAGGATATCCGGTGAAATATGAAAAAGAAATCCCTATGTATGGTTTTGAAAATTTCAAAGATAAAGATGGATACTATTGCTTCCATGCAGGAACTAAATTCAAGGATGGACAGATTGTCACAAATGGCGGCCGCGTAGTGGGAATCACTGCAACCGGTGCTAATCTGAAGGATGCCAGAAAGAATGCTTATGAAGCAACCGAGTGGATTACTTTTGCAAATAAATATATGCGTCACGATATTGGAAAAGCGATTGACGAAGCATAAATAAGTGGTATAAAATAGGCAGGAGACTGGTGATCTGGTTTTCTGCCTTTTGGTATTTTAAGATAATTAATACAAAGGTGTAAAGCTTTTGAGAAAAGGAGATCTTATTATGTACAATGTGAAAAAAATAAACGAAGACTTATATTGGATTGGAGCAAGTGACAGAAGGCTGGCTTTGTTTGAAAATATTTATCCAATTCCTAGAGGCGTTTCTTATAACTCTTATGTGATCCTGGATGAGCAGAATGTGCTCCTTGATACAGTTGATAAGTCAGTCAGCGGACAGTTTTTTGAGAATCTGGAGCATGTACTTGGAAATCAGAAGCTGGACTATATGATCGTGAATCATATGGAACCGGACCACTGTGCTGTGGTAGAAGAAGTAGTAAGAAGATATCCCGAAGTGAAAATTGTGGGAAATGCCAAGACTTTTACCATGATGAAGCAGTTCTTTACTTTTGATGTGGATGCTCATGCTGTTGTGATCAAAGAAGGAGACACAATCAGCACCGGTAAACATACCCTTGCGTTTGCTATGATCCCTATGGTTCACTGGCCGGAGGCAATGGTAACCTATGACGCATATGACAAAGTGCTGTTCAGCGCAGATGCTTTTGGAACCTTCGGAGCATTAAATGGAAATATATTTGCAGATCAGGTGAATTTCAAAGAAGAGTGGCTGGAAGATGCAAGAAGATATCTGGTAAACATTGTAGGTAAATATGGAAGTCCTGTCCAGGCTGCATTAAAGAAAGCCCTGACTCTTGATATTGCCATGATTTGCCCGCTCCACGGACCAATCTGGAGAGAGGATCTTGGATGGTTTATTGAGAAATATCAGAAATGGAGTACATATACACCAGAAGATCATAATGTGCTGATTCTTTATGCTTCTATTTATGGAAATACTGAGAATGCAGCTGATGTTCTGGCAGGTAAGCTTGCCGATGCAGGAGAGAAAAATATTGCAGTTTACGATGTATCTGTAACAGACCCTTCTTATCTGGTAGCTGAGGCATTCCGCTGCGACAGAATTGTATTTGCGTGCCCAACTTATAATGCCGGTCTTTTCCCTAAGATGGAAACCTTGCTTCACGAGCTGGCTGCACATAATCTGCAGAAGCGTAAAGTGGCAGTTCTTGAAAATGGAACCTGGGCTCCGACAGCTGGCAAACAGATAAAGGAAATCCTTTCATCCATGAAGGATATGGAAATTTATGAAGAAACTGTAAGTGTGAAATCTGCCCTGAAGGAAAATCAGCTGGAACAGCTTGACAGGATTGTCGACTTCATGACAAACGGAGATATTGCCTGACAGCGATATCTATAAGCTTGCTTATGCTGCCGTCCGGGATTTTCATAGTAAATTGCATAAAAAATCTGAGCCTTATGCTTTACTTTTTTATGATTTTGTTATAAAATGATTCATATATCAGGTTTTTGCTATGTAAGGAAACCAGGACTGAGAGGATAAAGACATGGGAATCAGCGAACAGGACGCAATTAAGGAATTACAGACAAGAGACGCAA
>CAKRKL010000025.1 GCA_934358405.1 uncultured Blautia sp. | reverse complement strand
TCCGGGAAGGCCTGACCCTTGAACTGGGTTCCTTTGGTACGATTGTAGATCATACCAGAGTCGAAATCCACTTCCACCTGATCACCGTCATCAATTCCCTTGCTTGCTTCCGGGCACTCGATGATCGGAAGTCCGATATTGATAGCATTTCGGTAAAAAATTCTGGCAAATGTCTCAGCGATTACACAGCTTACACCAGCTGCCTTGATAGCGATAGGCGCATGCTCACGGGAGGAGCCACAGCCAAAATTCTTGCTTGCTACGATAATGTCACCCTTCTGTACTCTTTTTACGAAGGTATTGTCAATGTCTTCCATACAATGAGTTGCCAGTTCAGCCGGATCTGAAGAATTCAGATAACGGGCCGGGATAATTACGTCTGTATCTACATTGTCTCCATATTTAAATACTCTGCCTTTTGCCTGCATGATGGATATTCCTCCTTATAATCCTAATTCTTCCGGTGCACAAATATATCCGGTTACAGCACTTGCAGCGGCTACTGCCGGGCTTGCAAGATAAACTTCAGAATCCACATGTCCCATGCGGCCTACAAAGTTACGGTTGGTAGTGGAAATGCAGCGCTCTCCTGCCGCAAGAATTCCCATATATCCGCCAAGACACGGTCCACAGGTTGGTGTGCTTACAACTGCACCTGCTTCAATAAAGATCTTAAGAAGTCCTTCTTCCATTGCCTGAAGATAAATTGCCTGAGTAGCCGGAATCACGATACAGCGAAGTCCCTTCTTCACTTTACGGCCTTTCAGGATTTCGGCAGCAACACGAAGGTCATCAATACGGCCATTTGTACAGGAACCGATTACAGACTGATCCACAACAACCTGCTCCTTGATCTGGGAAATCGTTCTGGTATTCTCCGGTAAATGCGGGAACGCAACTGTCGGCTCAAGTGTGCTAAGATCAATGGTGTACTCTGCATCGTAAACAGCATCCTCATCCGCTTCATATGCAGTAAACGGACGTTTGGAATGCTCCTTCATATATTCGATTGCAAGCTCGTCAACCGGGAAAATTCCGTTCTTTCCACCAGCCTCAATTGCCATGTTTGCAATTGTAAAGCGGTCATCCATAGACAGATTTTTGATTCCCTCTCCTACGAATTCCATAGATTTATAAAGAGCTCCATCTACACCGATCATTCCGATGATGTGCAAAATCACATCCTTGCCGCTGACCCATTTTTTCGGCTTGCCAACGATATTGAATCTGATAGCAGACGGTACCTTAAACCATGCTTTACCGGTTGCCATTCCGGCTGCCATATCTGTGCTTCCCACACCTGTGGAAAAGGCACCAAGTGCGCCGTATGTACAAGTATGAGAATCCGCTCCGATGATCACATCTCCGGCAACGGTCAGTCCTTTCTCCGGAAGAAGTGCGTGCTCGATTCCCATCTGTCCCACATCAAAATAATTGGTAATATCGTGACGACAGGCAAATTCACGGACACATTTGCAGTGTTCTGCAGACTTGATATCTTTATTTGGAATAAAATGATCCATAACAAGTGCAATTTTATCTTTATCAAATACAGTATCTACGGTCATCTTATCCATCTCATGGATTGCAACCGGAGAAGTAATATCATTTCCAAGAACAAGATCAAGCTGTGCCTCTATAAGCTGTCCTGCTTCTACATGATCCAGGCCTGCATGAGCCGCCAGAATCTTCTGAGTCATTGTCATTCCCATTTTTGTATTCCTCCTAGTTATTGTATAATGGTATGATACCAGGGTCAAAGGGGGTCAAAAAACCTTTTGACCCCAACATCATGGTATTTTTCAGCAAATATATACCGCGAGGTGATTCTTTCCTTCTTTATCACTGTATGTTGCTATTTTAGCACATTCTCTGTTATAATAACAATACATATTAATCATATTTATTATAACCAGTAGTTATAATAATATGAGAATAAAAGGGAGAATCACATATGCAGGAAAATCTATCGCTTTATCATATTTTCTATATAGTCAGCCGCACAGGAAATATTTCCCAGGCTGCCAAAGAGCTATACATCAGCCAGCCGGCTATCAGCCGCGCCATCAAAAAATTAGAAGATAATCTGGACACTATTCTTTTTAAGCGCAGCTCCAGAGGTGTCACTCTCACTCCGGACGGACAGCTTCTGTATGAAAAAGTAAAAGCAGCCTTCGAGCTTCTTTCGGAAGGAGAAGACTCCATTTTGCACAATCGTTCCAGGGAAATTCCAAGGCTGCGTATTGGTGCCAGCACCACACTGTGTAAATATGTGCTGATGCCAAGGCTGAAAAATTTTATTTCTGCAAACCCGCAGATGCGCATCACTATTTCCTGTCAGTCTACTTACCAGACACTGCGCCTTCTGGAAGAAGACAGAATCGATATTGGTCTTATTGGGCGTCCAGGAAAATTATCCGGATATGAATTTCTTCCTCTGCTGCAGATTCAGGATACCTTTGTAGCCACAAAGCAATATCTGGAAAATCAACATAAGCTTTTCCCTTTGGAGCCTCTGTCCCATACTGCAACCTTCATGCTTCTTGATGAACAGAATATTACAAGGCAGTCCGTAAATATCATGCTTCACGACCATCAGCTCCAGCTTGGGCATATTCTGGAGGTTTCATCTATGGATCTTCTGATCCAGTTTGCCCAGGTAGGTCTTGGAATTGCATGCGTGATCAAGGAATTTGTGCAAAAAGAGCTGGATGAAGGCACCCTTGTTGAAGTACCGTTGGGACTTGTATTCCCCTCCCGTGAAATCGGCTTTGTCTGCCGCAGCGGAACCAAAGCACAGGAGCTGGTGACATCCTCCCAAAGCCTGTTTATATAATTTGATGATGATACCAGGGTCAAAAGGTCAAAAATCCGATGCAATGTTTTGAATGTAACAGGAAATTACACCATAAAGCTTCTGTTACATAAAAAAATCCGGGTCGCCCCGGATTTTTTATTTTAATTAGTTATTGATCAGCTTGTCTTCGCCATTCCAGCTGTAAAGCTTACGAATCTCCTCGCCAACCTTCTCTGACGGATGCTCAGCAGCTAATTTTCTCATAGCCTTGAAGTGAACCTGACGTCCCGCCGGGCTCATATCAAGCAGGAACTCTTTTGCAAAAGTACCATCCTGAATATCGGAAAGGATTTTCTTCATGGTCTTCTTTGTCTCTTCTGTAATAAGCTTCGGTCCTGTGATGTAATCACCATACTCAGCTGTGTTAGAGATAGAATATCTCATTCCGGCAAATCCAGACTGATAGATCAGGTCAACGATCAGCTTCATCTCATGGATACACTCGAAATAAGCGTTTCTTGGATCATAGCCAGCCTCGCAAAGAGTCTCAAAGCCTGCCTGCATAAGTGCACATACACCACCGCAAAGAACTGCCTGCTCACCGAACAGGTCTGTCTCTGTCTCTGTACGGAAGGTTGTCTCAAGAACACCGGCTCTTGCTCCGCCAATACCAAGTGAATATGCAAGTGCAAGGTCAAGTGCCTTTCCTGTGTAATCCTGCTCAACAGCTACCAGACATGGAACACCCTTGCCTGCCTGATACTCGCTTCTTACTGTATGTCCAGGTCCCTTAGGAGCGATCATGGTAACGTCTACGTTCTTTGGCGGAACGATACATCCGAAATGGATGTTGAAGCCATGAGCAAACATAAGCATATTGCCTTCCTCAAGGTTTGGCTCAATATCATTTTTGTACATATCAGCCTGTTTCTCATCATTGATCAGAACCATGATGATATCAGCCTTCTTTGCAGCCTCTGCTGCTGTATATACTTTAAATCCCTGCTCTTCAGCTCTCTTCCAGGATCTGCTTCCTTCATAAAGACCGATAATGACATCGCATCCGGATTCCTTCAGATTCAGAGCATGAGCATGACCCTGGCTGCCGTAGCCGATAATTGCGATTGTTTTTCCATCTAATAAAGAGAGATTACAATCTTCCTGGTAAAAAATTCTTGCTGACATTTTCGTTTCCTCCTACTGTATTAGAACTTAAATCTGTGATGTCAGAAACAAAGACCTGCTATACAGATACCAGAGCATGTAAAAAACTCTGGCTGTATTCTGATTCTCCGATCCTGGCATCTATATATCGTTAAGGGAATAAATATACATGTCCCTTAGCAAACTAAAAATACTTCACTCCGTGAGAGCCTCTCTCAAGACCCATAACACCGGCTCTGGCCAGCTCCAGGATCTCATAGTCTCCCATCAGATTAATAAACGCCTCCAGCTTGGATTTGCTTCCTGTCATCTCCACAATCAGAGAATCCTTGCTCACATCCACGACCTTAGCGCGGAAAATATCTGCAATGGAAACAATTCCCTGCCGCTGCTCTGGTGCTGCCGCAACCTTCACAAGAACCGTCTCGCGAACCACGCTGTCTGCCGGATCAAGAACCTTGATATCCCTTACATCCACCAGCTTGGCAAGCTGCTTCACGATCTGGTCGAGAATGGCGTCATCTCCACTGCATACCACCGTAATACGGGTGTAATTCACATCTGCTGTAACTCCAGCAGTGATACTGTCAATATTATAACCACGACGGCTGAACAGACCGGCGATCCGGCTAAGCACGCCTGAAGTGTTGTCAACTAATAATGATAAAATCCTGTTTTGCATAAATATAATCCTGCTTTCGTACTTCAGATTGATATGTTAACCATTATAACAATATAATTTATTTTGTCAATGCTACACAGCAAAAAAAGTTTAATGTTTTATCGCATTAAAGTTTTTCAGATCAGATATTTGTTCTGCAAATCTGAAATAGTCTTTGAATTCAGATACAGTCCTTTGCGCAAAAATCGCTCTACCCTGCCGTATTCGGAGCAAATAGCTCCAAAAAAACGATCCAGATATTCTTCCCGCACTTTAAAAAGAGCGGATACTTTTCTGACATTTGCAATGCTGTCCAGCTTATTTGCTTCCAGATAGCGAAGCATGTAATCCAGATCTGATGCAAGGCAGATATTGGAGCGCATGTAATCCTCCCTGATCTCATCCCTGTGCACTCCGAGAACACAAAGAAGAAGAGCTGTCATCACCCCGGCCCTGTCTTTTCCAAGACTGCAATGCCACAACACTGCTCCATTTTCATGATGAAAAAGAACATCCATAAATCTGGCGCACTGCTTCACAGAATACTGATCCTTTACAAAGTTCTCATATTGCTTTCCGATAAATGCTTCTATATCCCCATCGTATGACAAAATCTGCGGAAGTATTTCATTTCTTTGCAGGATTCCAAGACTGCTTCCTGGCATATCTGACACTGTCTCCTCGTCAATCACAGGAATATAATAATACTCCACACCCTTTAGCACTGCATCCGGCTTCTCCTTCCTCTCAGTCTGATCGCGAAGGTCGATTACCGCCTTCAGACGATAATCCTCCAACAGAACTCGTTGATCCTGCTGCGAAGCATGATACAGATTTCCGCTTCTGAGGAGCTTATGAGGGATAATATGCCGGCCATCCCTTGTTGCCAGTGCACCAAGATCCCTTGTATTTGGCAAATTCAAAAGGGGCAGTTTGCCGCCTCTTGGAAAACCGGTTGCCATATCCGGGTTCAATATTTTCAAAAGTCTGAGGCAATCCTGCGCCTCATGCTCTGTCATTTCAAAGCGATATCTTTTCTTTCTTCTGGTTATGATCACAAGATAATTGGAAATCATCTGCTTTACAGCAGTTTCTGAATTTTCGCCTTCCCGATGGATATATGCCCAGACAATGTCCCTGCACGGGAGATTGTTCTGTATCATATGCCTGAAAAAAATCAGGTTGCCATCTTCTATGCGAATTTTACCGTATCTCATAATTTTCCTCCATTCGTCCCCTGTTATTAGTCAAGCGGCTATTCCAGGATCCTGTATCTTATTCATACGATACCACAGAAAACAAAATTTGACAATTATGGGAAAGTGTTTATAATCAAAAAAGATTATTACCGCTTTATTGCGGAAGTTTCAGAAAGGTGTTTTTGACTATGGAAAATTTGATTTTTTGTCTGAATGCTACTATCCCTATTTTTATAACCTTAATGCTAGGCTATCTTTTCAGAAGGATCGGGCTTTATGATGATTCATTTGTATCCCAGATGAATAAATTTGCATTTAAGGTTGCCCTGCCTGCCATGCTGTTTTTAAGCATAGCAGAAGCGGATTTCTACCAGGTGTGGGATACCAAAATGGTAGCCTTCTGCTTTGCGGCCACTTTTTGCAGCATTGCCATTTCCATCGGGCTTTCTTTTCTTCTGAAGCCCAGGGATATTCAGGGCGAGTTTGTGCAGGCCTCTTACCGCAGCAGCGCTGCCATCCTTGGAATGGCCATTATCCAGAATCTTTATGGAAATGTGGGAATGGCGCCTCTCATGATCATTGCCAGCGTGCCCCTTTACAATATTATGGCAGTTACTGTACTTTCCTTTATGAAGCCAGGAAGCCATGGCATGAACCGTCAGGTAATTTGCAAAACCCTGAAAGGAATCGTCACCAACCCCATCATCCTGGGAATTGTTACAGGGCTTGTGTGGTCAGTGCTTCGCCTGCCGCTTCCCACAGTTGTCTGCAATACCGTAAACAATCTGGGGAAAACCGCGACTCCTCTTGGCCTTATGGCAATGGGCGGTGCCCTTCATTTCGGAAAGGTATTTTCCAGGCCAAAGGCAACGGTCGCATGCACCTTCCTGAAGCTGGTTGGCTTTTGCGCCATCTTTCTTCCCATTGCCATCCATCTTGGCTTCACCCATGACAAGCTGGTTTCCATCCTGATCATGCTTGGCTCTGCAACCACAGTAACCTGCTATATTATGGCAAAAAATATGGGACACGAGGGATCCTTTTCTTCCAGCGTGGTCATGCTGACCACCTTGCTTAGTTCTTTCACATTAACAGGATGGCTGTTTATCTGCAGAAGCCTGGGTCTTATTTAAAGCAGCCGGAAATTCCCACAAGAATTTCATATAAAGCTTCCAGGCTATATGGAAGTACAGCCTCGTCAATCTCAAACCTCGGGTGATGAAGGGGATACGCCTTCCCCGGTATTCCTCCGAGAAATACCGCAAAAAGTCCCTTTGCCCTCTGGAAATACCGGTATGCATTGTCCCCTGACAAAAACAGCTGGTCTTCGTTTTCCAGAATAAAATGCTCCCCAAACACCTTTTTCCCGGCAGCAGCACAAATATGAGTAAGCTCATCATCATTGGCAAAGGGCAGTACTGCCGGCTTGGGATATTCCATCTCAATCCTGGTTCCGGTGCGCTTCTCAATTTCTTTTAAAGCACCCCGTATTCTCTCATCCAGTGCATTATAATCCTCCTCATAGGCTGCCCGGATATTTCCCTTCAGAGTCACAAGATCTGCAATAATATTAGAATACTCACCACCGTGAACAGTTCCGATTCCCACCAGACAAGGGCCCTTTCCCTGATAGCTTTCATTCAGGTCATGAAAAGCCTGCACCACCAGAGATGCCGCATAAATGCTGTCCACTCCATGGGACGCCTGGCACCAGTGGCTGGATTTTCCATGGACACGGATCTCCATTCCATTGATCATAGCTGAGGCCTGTCCTTTGTGAACTGCCATTCCAAAGCTCTCATCCACAGCATAGTGGAACATAAGAAAAGCATCCGGCTTCGGGTCAAGAGCACCCGCTTCCAGCATTCTTCCTGCTCCCTCTCCGATTTCTTCCGCAGGCTCAAAAAGGAAGCGCATTTTCACAGGAAACGCCTCCCTCTCCTCTGCAAGAATCCTTGCCAGAATAAGTGCAGCTGCTACAATACCGTCATGTCCGCAGGCATGCATGACCCCGGCCCTCTCAGATGCATAAGAAAGCCCAGTCTGTTCCTGTATGGGAAGCGCATCCATCTCTGCTCTTAGCACCACCCTCTTTTTGGCAGCAAAACAGGCTGTGTCCTGACAAGGATGCTCTGCGATCCATCCGGTAGGCTCTACCCCAGTCAGCCGGTAGCCCAGCTTTTCCAGATAGCTTCGGATAAAAGCGGAGGTCTCAAATTCCTGAAGCCCCAGCTCAGGGTGTCTGTGAAGATGACGGCGTATTTCTATAAGCTCTTTCTCATATTTTTTAAATTTACACGGATAATTTATATTTTTCTCCATATCAGATCAATCCCAGATGTTCTAATCCGTTTCGGATTCCGTAGTGGAAAATATCACTGGTCACATAGTCGGCCAGAGCCTTGATCCCAGGGGCTGCATTTCCCATGGCAACCCTGGTTTTTGCATATTCGAACATAGACAGATCATTGTTGCTGTCTCCGAATACGATGGTGTCTTCATGGGCAATATTAAAGATGCGGCACACGGAAGCAATTCCCACTGCCTTGGAAAAGCCCTTGGGGATCATTTCAATAGTATCCCCTGCAAGCCCCTCTCCTACATGACCGATGAAATCATAATAATCTGCCAGCTCTTCACATGCCTTCTCAGGATTACTTCCGGGAAGGATTTTGGAGCTGATCTTATTAATATGAAGCTCCTGCTCAAAGCCTCTGATCGGACGCCATTTGTCTCCAAGTGCCTTGGTGATCAGATCTGCATACCAGTTTATTCCGGTATGGTATTCATCCTTATCATAATACATGAAATCCGCACCCTCCATAACCGGAATCATGCCGTATTTGCGCAGCACCTCCACAGAGTGCCATGCCTGCTGTGCAGTCATCTCCTTGTTAAAAAGACGTTCCCCATTCTTCTCAATGGTACAGCCACATGCAGTGATCATCCCTGTAAAAGGAACCTTCTCCAGATAATCCGGCACAAAGGCCCTGCTTCTTCCTGTGCAAAGCCATGCCTCATGACCGTTATTTACCAGCTTTGTAATTGCCTCCACAGCACTTGCGGGAGTTCCCTTTTCCATATCACAGACGGTTCCATCTGCATCAAAGAAAACTGCTTTTTTGTTTTCAGGCATAAAATACCTCCGCAAGCTTCACAAAATCACAGGTGTCCTTCACACCTGCAGTCTCATAGGAAGAATGCATTGCCAGCTGCGGCAGACCGATATCTACTGTATTTAAGGCAACCTGGGTATTGGAAATGTTTCCAAGTGTTGAACCGCCAGCCACATCGGAACGATTTACATAAACCTGGCAGGCAACCCCTGCCTCTTTACAAAGCTCCTTGAATATTGCAGCAGAAATACCATCTGTACAGTATTTCTGATTGGCATTATATTTCACTGCAATTCCGCCGTTAATATGAGGACGGTTCACAGGATCAGCCTTCTCCGGATAGTTTGGATGAATGGCATGTGCATTATCTGCAGAGATCATAAAGCTCTTCGCAAGAGAGATTAGATAGTCCTCATAGCTTCTGCCAAGTCCCAGATTAATGCGAAGAAGGGTATCACGAAGGAAGGTGGATGCTGCACCCTGCTTGGAGCCGCTTCCTACCTCCTCATTATCCATTACCATATGTACACAGATGCTTTTCTCGTTTTTGCCTGCGATAAGGCCTTCCATAGAGGAAAAAGCACACTGCAGGTCATCCAGTCTCGGCGCAGAAATAAACTCATCCCCGCCGCCCCAGACGGTACCCGGCATACGGTCATACAAAAAAAGATCATGTCCCAGAATGTCATCCCTGGAAACACCTGCTGCCTCTGCCACTTTATCAAAGAAGGTTCCCTTGTCACTCTCAAGTCCGTAAACAGGAAGCATATCCTTCTGTACATTATACTTATATCCGCTGTTCGCTTCGCGGTTCATATGAATGGCAAGATTGGGGATCATCAGCATGTCCTTATCTACTGTAACCAGCTTCTCACAAATCTGTCCGTTCTCCTTCACGATCACACGTCCGGCTACGGAAAGAGGTCTGTCAAACCATGGTGCCAGAAGAGCACCGCCATAAAGCTCCACATTCAGCTTCACATAACCGTTTTCCACCATCTCCGGGTTCTCTTTGATCTTAAGGGAAGGGGAATCGCTGTGGCTGGCAATGATATGGAATACATCACTTGCAGCTTCCGGCAGTGTGAATGCGATCATTGCAGAATGATTCCGGGTTACAAAATATCTGCCGCCCTTTACAAGCTCCCAGTGCTCATCCTCCTTAAGCTCAGTAAATCCGTTCTCGGTAAATCTCTTCTTCATCATTTCCACTGCCTGGAATGCAGTAGGACTTTCTTTAATAAATGTAAGTAATTTTTCTGCTGTACTGTTCATTTCAAAGTAACCTCATATCAATCTTTAATAATCAGTGCCATAAACACTAAATCTGTATTTCCTGTATTCGCAAGACCATGGCCTCTTCCATCCGGTGTAAATGTAATATCTCCCGCCGTCACATGTCTCCAGGAAGTGCCATTGTCATTATACTCGCCCTCTCCGGTGAGGATATAGTAGGTTTCGCTCTCGCCATAATGCATATGAAAACCAAGAGAGCATCCAGGTTCCAGAGTTACCTGTGCATAAAGCCCGCATTTACCATTCAGCTGCTTCTCGTCAAGCAGCTCCTTAATAATCACATGTCCGTTACCTTCACACATATGCTCAACACGACTGATCTTCATCGTCATTTTCCTCCTTTGTTCTGTTAATAAAACAGGGCGCATCCCCAGCCTAAGCCAGAGATACGCCCTGTTTTAGCTCTATTCAATTATAATTACAAACGCTTAATTCTGTCAATGGCTTTCCGTGTATTCTCATAAGTGCCAAAGGCAGTCAAACGGAAAAAGCCCTCTCCGTGAGCGCCAAAGCCGGAGCCTGGGGTACCAACCACATTTGCCTCCTTCAGAAGATAGTCAAAAAACTGCCAGGAGGTCATTTTGTCCGGAGTTTCCAGCCAGATATACGGCGCATTCACACCCCCTGAAACAGAAAATCCTGCCTTTTCCAGTTCATCGTGGATCAGCTTTGCATTTCGCATATAATAGCCAACCTGCTCCTTCAGCTGTGCCTTTCCAGCCTCAGAATAAACGGCTTCCCCTGCTTTTTGCACAATGTAAGGAGCTCCGTTAAATTTGGTACCGTGACGTCTTGCCCAGAGACTGTGAAGGGAAACACCATCTCTTACAAGCTCATCCGGAATTACGGTAAAGCCAAGACGAACTCCTGTAAAGCCTGCATTCTTGGAAAAGCTGCGAAGCTCAATGGCACAGGTTCTTGCACCTTCACACTCATAAATGCTGTGAGGCACATTGTCCTGGGAAATATACGCCTCGTAAGCAGCATCATAGATGATCACGCAGCCGTTTTTGTTTGCATAATCCACCCATTTCTGCAGCTCATCCCTTGTGATGGCAGAGCCTGTGGGATTGTTCGGGAAGCAAAGATAGATCAGATCCGGCACTTCCTTTGGAAGCTCCGGTAAAAATCCGTTTTCCTTGCTGCAGGGCATGTAAATTACGCCGTCAAAATTCTCACGGGCAGTATTATACTCTCCTGTGCGCCCAGCCATTACATTTGTATCCACATACACCGGGTAAACAGGATCGCACACAGCCACTTTATTGTCTGTTCCGAAAATTTCCTGAATGTTCCCGGAATCACTTTTGGCACCATCAGAAACAAAAATCTCATCAGCCTTAATGTCACAGCCTCTGTCCTGATAATCGTTTTTCGCAATGGCATTTCTCAGAAATTCATAGCCAAGATCTGGAGCGTAGCCGTGGAAGGTTTCTGCATGTGCCATCTCGTCAACGGCACTGTGAAGAGCCTCAATAATAGCCGGTACAAGGGGCTGGGTCACATCTCCGATTCCAAGGCTGATCACCTCTTTATCCGGATTTACTTCTTTATATGCACGCACTTTTTTTCCAATAGTGGAAAAAAGATAGCTTCCTGGTAATTTCAGGTAATTGTGATTTACAGTAACCATTTGATAATCCTCCTGAAAACAATTATTTTCGCCGGTCAAGCTCAGCCAGAAGCGCTTCCTTTACGCCTGCCGGATTTGCCTTTCCTTTCATTTCCTTCATGATCTGACCTACAAAAAAGCCCATAACCTTCTCCTTGCCTCCAAGAAGCTCGGACAGTGGTCCCGGGTTTTCATCCAGGATCCTGCTGATGGTGCCGGTCAAAAGTCCTGTATCCTCTACAATCTTCAAGCCATGCTCTTCAATATAGGAAACTGCGTCAATATCTTCATCAAAAACTTTTTCAAAAACCTTCTTGGCATTCTGCGGGCTGACCTGTTTTTTGTCAACCATTTCCAGAAGCTTTGCAAGGTGACAAGGAGTAAAGCTTACCTTCTCTGCCTCCACCCCTTTGTCCTTCATAAGGCGAAGCACCTCCACCATAAACCAGTTTGCCGCTTTTTTTGGATTGCCGCAAAGACTTGCAACCTCCTCGAACAGCTCTGCAAGATGTCTGGACTCTGTAAGAATTCTGGAATCGTATTCCGGAAGACCGAATTCCTTCTGGTAGCGGGCTGCTTTCTCTTCTCTAAACTCCGGCAGCTCTGCCTTGATCTTTTTGATCCACTCATCAGAAATGTGGATGGGCGGAAGATCCGGGTCCGGGAAATAACGGTAATCCTTGGCATCCTCCTTGGAACGCATTGCGTGAGAGGATTCCTTATTGTCATCCCATCTTCTGGTTTCCTGGACAACGCTTCTGCCCATTTCCAGAAGCTCGATCTGACGCTCTCTTTCTCCCTCAATGGCATGGGCAATGGCCTTGAAGGAGTTCAGGTTCTTCATCTCTGTTCTGGTTCCAAGCGTATCACTTCCTGCCACACGGACAGAAAGGTTGACATCGGCACGCATGGAGCCCTCCTGAAGCTTGCAGTCAGAAACGCCCAGATACTGCATGGTGCAGCGAAGCTTTTCCAGATAAGCAATTACTTCCTCTGCGCTTCTCATATCCGGCTCAGAAACGATCTCGATCAGCGGAACGCCGCTTCGGTTGTAATCCACCAGAGAACAGTCCTCCCACTCATCATGGATCAGCTTACCTGCGTCCTCTTCCATATGCATCTCATGGATCCGCACCTTTTTCTTTCCTGCCTCTGTCTCAATTTCTACAAAGCCGTCGTGGCAGATTGGCAGATACAACTGGGAAATCTGATAGTTCTGCGGGTTGTCCGGGTAAAAATAGTTCTTACGGTCAAATTTGCAGTACTGGTTGATGCTGCAGTTGGTGGCAAGTCCTGCACGAAGGGCAAACTCTACTACTTTTTTATTTAATACCGGAAGGGAGCCTGGCATACCGGTACACACCGGGCAGGTGTGGGTATTTGGCGCTCCTCCAAATGCAGTGGAGCAGCCGCAGAAAATCTTGGTTCTGGTGGCAAGCTCTACATGGACCTCCAGTCCGATTATAGTCTCATACTGTTTCATGCTTCCCTGCCTCCTTCTTCTGGTGTTCCGAAAGCCCCTCTCGCTTTTTCATAAGCATGGGCTGCGCAAAGGATCTTTTTCTCCATAAAGCAGTCACCGATCATCTGGATTCCGATTGGAAGACCGTTTTTGTCCTTTTTGCAGGGAACGGTGATTCCCGGAAGACCACACAGATTGACAGCAACTGTGTAAATATCTCCAAGATACATTGCCATAGGATCCTTTAAGCTTTCCCCAAGCTTTGGCGCAGTATAGGGTGCAGCAGGTGCAAGAAGAACGTCATATTTTTCAAATGCCTGGTCAAATTCCTTCTTGATCAGAGCCTTTGTGCGCAGGGCTTTCAGATAATAAGCATCGTAGTAGCCGGAGCTTAAAACAAAGGAGCCAAGCATAATGCGGCGCTTTACCTCTTCGCCGAAGCCCTCTGTTCTGGTGCGCTTATACATGTCATGAAGACCGTCATAATCCGCTGCACGGTAACCGTATTTCACGCCATCGAACCGCTCCAGGTTGGAGCTGGCCTCTGCACTTGCAATAATATAGTAAGCAGGAATCATATATTCCATAGTCTTTACAGAGAAAAATTCCACAATGGCACCCATCTGGGTAAGCACCTTAAGTGTCTCCATAAAGGCCTCTTTTACATCCGGTGAAATTCCCTCTGACAGGTATTCCTTAGGCACACCGAATTTCATTCCCACAATTTTATCTGTCATTTCTTTGCCAAAATCCAGATCCTGTCTGTCAATGGAGGTGCTGTCCTTGGGATCATGGCCTGCGATCACCTCAAGAAGTGCCGCACAGTCTGCCACATCCTTTCCGATCGGACCGATCTGATCCAGAGAGGAGGCATATGCAACCAGTCCATAACGGGAAACAGTTCCGTAGGTTGGCTTCAGGCCTGTGACGCCGCAGTAGGAGCTTGGCTGGCGGATGGAGCCGCCTGTATCAGAGCCAAGAGCCAGATAGGCCTCCCCTGCTGCCACAGCTGCGCAGGAGCCACCTGAAGACCCCCCTGGAACATGCTCTGTGTTCCACGGGTTTCTGGTGACACCGTAGGCGGAGGTTTCTGTGGTGCTTCCCATGGCAAACTCGTCCATGTTTGTTTTTCCGATGATAATCAGACCCGCTTTTTCAAGACGGTCGATTACCTCTGCCTGATACTGGGGAACGAAGCCTTCCAGGATCCTTGACGCACAGGTAGTTGGTTTTCCCTGTACACAAATGTTATCCTTAATGGCAATGGGTACTCCGGCAAGAGGACCTGTGTAGGTTCCGTCCTCAATGCCTTTTTGCACCTCCTTTGCACGGGCATATGCTTCTTTTTTGTAGGTGTCCAGGTAGGCGTGGATCTTACCGTCCTTTTCCTCGATTCTGGAAAAGACCTCCTTCACTCCATCCAGGACACTGATCTCATGCTTTTTAATTTTATCAGCCAGCTGTAAGGCTGTTAATTCTGCTAATTCCATGTGAATGTCTCCTATCCTATGGTCTTTGGAACCTGATACTGTCCGTCCTTTACTTTTGGCGCGTTGGCAAGCATTTCCTCGCGGTTGTCACCGTTTGTAACCACATCCTCGCGAAATACATTCTGATCTCCGAAAATATGGGACATAGGCTCTACGCCTGAAGTGTCCAGCTCGTCCAGCTTATCTACATAATCAAGCATTTCCTGCATATCCTTTTTGGCTTTTTCCTTTTCCTCGTCTGTAAGGGAAAGCTTTGCAAGAATGCAGACATTTTCCATGGTTTCATCGTCTATCTGTTTTGCCATTTCCTCATCCTCCTGAAATAAAATGCTTCTGACTGTTACGGCTCCAGACGGTTCAGATCTCTTGGGAACAGGCATGCCTCCCGGACATTTTCCTCACCAAGAAGCTGCATGGTAAGACGTTCCAGACCGATTCCAAGACCGCCATGAGGAGGCATTCCATATTTGAAGGTATCCAGGTACTGCTCCATACCCTCTGTATCCATTCCCCTGTCTTCAATTTTTTTCAAAAGGGCATTGTAATCATGGATTCTTTGTCCGCCTGTGGTAATTTCAAGGCCATGGAAAAGAAGGTCAAAGCTTAAGGTAAATCTGGTATCCTCCGGGTCATCCATTGCATAGAAGGGGCGCTTCTTAGATGGATAATGAGTGATAAATACAAAGTCTGCGTTATATTCTTCTTTAAAATACTGTCCGATCAGGGCTTCCTCCTCCGGCTCCAGGTCAAAAGGATTGCGGATCTGGCGGTTATATTTCTTTGCTACCAGCTCCTTTGCCACATCAAAACGGACTGCCGGGATTTTGGAGGCATCAGGAAGCTGTACCTTCAGGATTTCCAGCTCCTTCCCATAGTTTTCCTTCAGAAGTTTCATAGCATACTGTAAAAATCCGGTTTCCATTGCCATGATCTCTTCAAAGCTGTCAATATAGCCCATTTCAAAATCAAGGCTTGTGTATTCATTTAAATGTCTCTTTGTGTTGTGCTTTTCTGCACGGAAAACAGGTCCGGTCTCAAATACCCGGTCAAAAACACCTACCATCATCTGTTTGTAGAACTGGGGGCTTTGTGCCAGCACTGCCGGTTTATGGAAATAGCTTAATTTAAACAGGTTGGCGCCGCCTTCTGCGCCTCTTGCGCCGATTTTTGGGGTGTGGATCTCAGTAAAGCCATTTTCATAGAGATAATCGCGAAAAGCTCTTGTAAGGGCTTCCTGGATTTTGAATCTGGCGCGTTCCTGAATATTGCGGAGGGAAAGAGAACGGTAATTTAATTTGGCTTCCAGTGAAGTATTTAATTTCCATTTATCAATGGCAAGGGGAAGGGGTTCTGCAGGAGCAGATAATACCTGCAGCTCGCGTATCCGAAGCTCTCTGCCATGAGGTGCTCTTTCTTCTTCGTTTATAATTCCTTTTACCCTTACGGTCATGCCTTCCTTCAGATCATGAATGGAGAAACCAACCTCTTCATTTACAAATACGGTCTGAAACAGACCTTCTCTTTTTCTAATGATCACAAATGCAACATCACCCATGTTGCGGATACTGTGAATGGCACCTTCCAGGATGGCTTCCTGATTCAGAAGCTCTTTTCCCATCAGTTCATCCCAGCTGCTCACTTCTTTTTTCCATCTTCCATCCAAAAACTCCATTTCCTCATCCTCCAATTCAAATTTATTTCAAATTTATTTCTATACCTCGTCATATAACAGCATCAGAACCATCTGTGCTGTCTCTACCATATTTGTTCCGGAATCCATACTGCATTTCTGAATATACCGGTGTGCATCCTCTTCACTTAAATGGTTTCGTTCCATAAGAAGAAGCTTCGCATTGGAAATATAATTCTGTTCCTTCCAGGAGCGGGCCTTTGGCTTCTTTTTCTCCCTGCGCAGTCTCCGTTCGATCTGATTGAGCATCATATCTACAGTATTTACCAGATCGGCTGTTTTCATTGGCATCTCTATAGTCAAAATGGAGTCTGGTGCTTCTGCTGTCACTCTTTGGGATGCCAGAAGCAGCATTTCAAAACAGGAAGGAAGGTCTTCCAGCACATCCCGGTAATACCGGTCTGGCAGCTTGTATCCGCAGATCAGGATACCGCCGTCCAGTTCACTCATGCTGGCAAGCGCTGTTGAAGCAGTTGAGCATACCGCAGCTACCGGAAAACCATGCCGATTCAATATGGTACGTATTTTTCTGGCGTCATCTATTTTCGGTAATGCAATTACTATGCTGCTGTTCATATGAGTGCCACTCTTTTCGTTTTAAATCTTATACAGATATTCGCTGATTTCCCATTCACTTACCTGGCGCATGTAATTCAGCCACTCTTCTTTTTTTGCTGCTGCATATTCTTCACAGAATTTTTTGCCAAGAATGGATTGGATCCAGGTGCTGTTTTCGAAATGTACAATCGCATCGTTGAGATTTTCCGGAAGGTTTCCAATATTCATAGCCTTCTGATCCGATTCAGAAAAAGAACGGTCAGAAGCTTTTGTTGGGTACAGCTTATGATGAATTCCATCCAGTCCAGCTGCCACGCATACTGCAAAAACAAGATATGGGTTTGCTGCTGCGTCCGGGCTTCGAAGCTCAATGGCAATGCCGTCCTTTCTTAAATGGGAAATACGGATCAGGGAATTCTGGTTATTCTTTGTCCAGGTCAGCTCAGTAGGTGCTTCGTAGCCGGGTACCAGTCTTTTGTAGGAATTTACAAGGGGATTGGTGATTGCCGCCATCTCCTGGCTGTGCGCCAGAAGTCCTCCGATAAAATGATAGGCATCCTCGCTAAGTCCGTTTACATCTGCAGGATCTGCAAAAATATTTTTACCGTCTTTATATAAAACAAAATGAATGTGCATGCCGGAGCCATTTACCTCTGCCCTTGGCTTTGGCATAAAGGTTGCATGAAGACCATGGCGCTTTGCAATTGTGCGCACTGCCATCTTAAAGGTCATTACGCAGTCAGCCATTTCATTTGCACCTGTAAACTTGAAATCGATCTCGTGCTGTGCCGGTGCAGTTTCATGATGGGAAGATTCCACCTCGTATCCCATATCCTCCAGATTCAGAACCATATCCCTTCTTGCATTCTCTCCAAGATCAAGAGGGCTGATATCCAGATATCCTGCCTTCTCATGTGTCAGTGTAGTTGGCACGCCATTGTCATCTGTATGAAATAAAAAAAACTCACATTCCGGATTCACATCACAGGCATAGCCTTCCTCTGCTGCCATGTTTACCACCTGCTTCAAAATATGTCTCGGGCTTTTTTCAAGCGGTGTTCCATCAAAGCGGCAGATATCACAAATCAGTCTGGCTACCTTTCCCTGCTGTGGGCGCCAGGGAAGAATGGTAAAGGTACTATAATCCGGATGGAGATACATATCCGGCTCCTTTTCTCCTGCGATTCCTGCAATATATGAGCTGTCTACCACATATTCATTGTCAAGGGCCCTTGGAAGCTCCCTTGCTGTAATTGCAATATTTTTTAAGGTACCGAACATATCGGTAAACTGAAGGCGAATAAACTCTACATCTTCGTCCTCTGCCATCTGTAATACTTCGTCTCTGGTATAATTTGCCATAACCTGCTCTCTCCTTTTCTATTCATTTCCTCATCCTGGCTGAACACAAAAAGGGCGCACTTCAGAAAGATATCTATCTGAAGAACGCCCTTGTTCATGGGGGTAATTATAGCAACGTGATCTGCGTTTGTCAACTGCTTTTTTAACGCTTTACCTTAACTAAGCGAATATTTTTCTGTATTACAGATGACTTTTAGATGGATCACAGATAAGAATACCCCATCAGGGATTCGTCCACTGCCTTGGCAGCTTCCCTTCCTTCCCTGATTGCCCATACTACCAGAGACTGACCTCTGTGCATGTCGCCTGCCGTGAACACTTTGGGGACATTTGTCTCATAAGCTCCTGCTTTAGTTTCCACATTGGTGCGTCCGTTTGTGGCTACCTTAAATGCATCGGTAACGTATTTCTGGCTTCCCAGAAATCCGGCTGCGATCAGCACCAGGTCAGCAGGGATCACTTCCTCGGTTCCTTCTACGGGAACCATCATCATACGGCCTGTTTTCGGATCCTTCTCAGATTTCAGCTTCACGATCTTGGCCTGGCACACGTTTCCGTTTTTATCCTTGATAAACTCGGTGACTGTGGTCTGGTAAACGCGGGGATCGTGTCCGAATACAGCGATGGCTTCCTCCTGGCCGTAATCGGTTTTCAGAACCTTCGGCCACTCCGGCCACGGGTTGGAGGCTGCACGCTCTACTGGAGGCATTGGCATCATTTCCAGCTGGGTTACAGATTTGGCACCCAGACGGACGGAGGTTCCCACACAGTCGTTTCCGGTATCACCGCCGCCGATCACCAGCACATGCTTGCCCTTTGCATCCTCGTAAGGTGCTTTGGTAAAGTCGCTGTCCAGTAAGGTTTTGGTTACTTTTTTCAGGAAGTCTACTGCGAAATAGATTCCCTTGGCATCTCTTCCCGGTACCTTGATGTCACGGGGATTGGAGGCTCCGCAGCAAAGAATCACGCGGTCAAATTTTTTCAGAAGCTCTTCTGCCGTGATGTCAACGCCTACATTTGTATTGGTCACAAATTTCACGCCCTCTTCTTCCATCAGCTTCAGTCTTCTGTCGATGACAGATTTCTCCAGCTTCATGTTGGGGATGCCGTAGCGAAGCAGGCCGCCGATGCGGTCGCTTCTCTCAAATACGGTGACGCTGTGGCCTCTTCGGTTCAGCTGCTGTGCGGCTGCAAGTCCGGATGGGCCGCTTCCTACTACTGCAATGGTCTTGCCTGTGCGGACAGCCGGAGGCTGTGGTTTTACCCATCCTTCTGCATAGGCAGTCTCAATGATGGCTCGCTCGTTTTCCTTGGTGGAAACCGGGTCTCCGTTTAAGTTGCAGGTACATGCTGCCTCGCAAAGGGCAGGGCAGACACGGGAAGTAAATTCCGGGAAGCTGTGTGTTTTGTTCAGGCGAAGGAATGCCTGCTTCCAGTTTCCGGTAAATACCAGGTCGTTTGTCTCCGGTACCAGGTTGTGAAGAGGACAGCCGGAAGCCATGCCTCCGATCATCATTCCTGCCTGGCAGAAGGGAACGCCGCAGGCCATGCAGCGTGCTCCCTGAAGTTTCTGTTTTTCTTTATTTAATGGGGTACGGAACTCCTTGAAATTGGCAATTCGCACCTTCGGCGGCAGAACCTTTGCCACCTCTCTGTTATATTCTAAAAATCCAGTCGGTTTTCCCACGATCCTTTGCCTCCTTAATGCTTAACTCCTATGCTTTCGTAGAATGCTTCCATCTGTGCCTGTTCACTGTTCAGACCCTTTTCCTCAAGCTTTGCGCTTAAGGTGATCATTTTCTTGTACTCATTTGGAATGAGCTTTTTAAAATGAGGCAGGTACTCATCAAACTGATCCAGAACCTTCTTGCCAAGGGCTGAGCCTGTTGCGGCTACATGGGCTTCAATCAGATCCCGAAGCTCTTTTTCATCATATTTATTATCCACCTTTTCAATAGAAATCATGGATTTATTCAGATTTCTGTAAAGAACATTCTCCACATCCAGAACGTAAGCAATACCGCCGCTCATACCTGCTGCAAAGTTTTTGCC
>CAKRKL010000024.1 GCA_934358405.1 uncultured Blautia sp. | reverse complement strand
AGGATTTTTATTGTTAAACAAACGGGTATGTTTTTATTGCATTTTCCCCTGTATTCTTTTACAATCATAAGTAGAATGATATGAGTGTCAAAAGGTCTTTTGACACTCATTTGATCCCCGGATTGCTACGCAGCTACGCTGCTCCCGCAATCCTCCAAATATTCGAAATCCGCTGATTTACTACGTAAATCGCTACTTTCTCATATTTGGCGTGTCCCAAGTTCAAACGCCTTATCGTGCAAGCACGAAAGGCTTTTTGACCTTTTGACACTGGTATCATAGAATAAATAAGAAAAACGGAGCTGGAAAATGGATTTAAAAAACAGAACACTTTCAAATTTTGCAGAACTTGTGGAAACAGGTGAGTGTAAAAATTTCAAAGGAAGATTAAAGGTTGGTGTGGACCTTGGAACTGCCAATACAGTTCTGGCTGTTGTAGATACTTCAAACCGCCCGATAGCCGGAATTTCTGCACCCTCCCATGCCATTCAGGACGGAGTGATCGTAAACTATTATGAATGTGTACAGCTGGTAACCAGGCTGAAGGAGACACTGGAAGAGCGGCTTGGCACAGAGCTTACTTATGCAGCTGCCGCAATTCCTCCCGGTGTATCAGAGGGGAGCGTTAAGAGCATAGGCTATGTGCTGGAGGGTGCCGGCTTTGAGGTGACTAATATTGTAGATGAACCAAGTGCCGCAGCGGCTGTACTTAAGATTCGTGACGGAGCGGTTGTGGACGTTGGCGGCGGTACAACAGGAATCAGCATTCTGAAGGATGGGAAAGTCATCTACACAGATGATGAGGCCACTGGTGGAACCCATATGACGATGACGGTTGCGGGACATTATCGTATTCCCTATGAAGAAGCGGAGCTGCTAAAAAGACAGCCAGATAAGCAGGATGAAATTTTTCCTGTAATTAAAGCTACGGTGGAGAAGATGGCTTTGATCACAGAAAAATTCCTCAAAGGATATGAGGTTCCGGCTATTTACGTTGTAGGCGGCTCTTCCATGTTCCGGGAATTTACATCCGTATTTGAGAAGCATCTGAAGCTTCCCGTTTATCAGCCGGTGCATCCACTTCTTGTTACGCCTCTTGGAATTGCCTATTGCTGTGAGCTGCCTAAGCTATCTCCGAAAAAAGACAACAAAATATAAAAGAACAGCAGGCTCTTGTAAAAAAAAGGATTGGTCAGTCAAAAAACTGATCAATCCTTTTCTTGTCATTTCCAAAAACTCAAATTGCCATAGCTCTGTGACTATTAAATATTCAACAGATCGCTGAATACCTTAAGGGCACCATCTGTATCGTGTGCAAGGACACGCTTAGCGAGAACCTTACCAAGCTGAACACCCTCCTGGTCAAAGCTGTTCAGGTTCCATACAAAGCCCTGGAACATGATCTTATTCTCAAAGTGAGCAAGAAGAGCACCAAGGGAAGCCGGTGTAAGCTCATCACCGATGATAATGCTGGATGGACGTTTGCCCTTGAAGTTCTTATTCAGGTTCTCATCCTCCTTGCCGCAGGCAAATGCAATGATCTGAGCTGCAACATTGGCGCAAAGCTTCTGCTGGCTGGTGCTGTTCTCAATGTCAACATCTACTCCAAGCTGGCTCTTCTTAAAGCCGATGAACTGAAGCGGAATGATATCAGAGCCCTGGTGGAGCAGCTGATAGAAGGAATGCTGTCCGTTGGTTCCTGGCTCACCGAAGATAACCGGACCGGTTACATAGCTTACCGGCTCACTGAAGCGGTTTACGGTTTTACCATTGGACTCCATATCACACTGCTGAAGATGTGCAGGGAAACGGCTTAATGCCTGTGAATATGGAAGAACAGCTGTGGAAGGATATCCCTGAACATTTCTCTCGTAGATGCCGATCAGAGCGTCCAGCATATCCGGGTTCTTCATAAGGTCGCGGTTAGTTGCAAGCTGATCCTCAGCAGCAGCACCGTCCAGAAGCTGTGCAAATACCTCCGGTCCGAATGCAAGGGAAAGGATTGCACCGCCTACGGCTGAAACAGAAGAGTAACGTCCGCCGATGTAATCATCCATAAAGATTGCGGTAAGGTAATCCTCACTCTTTGCAAGAGGAGAGGTCTCGCTTGTAACTGCAAGCATATGCTTGGAAGGATTCAGACCTGCCTTAGTCAGGGCATCCTTAACAAATGCTTCGTTAGTCAGAGTCTCAAGAGTTGTACCGGATTTGGATACAACGATAAATAAGGAATGTGCAAGGTCAACAGAAGCAAGAACAGCAGCTGCATCATCAGGATCTACGTTGCTGATGAATCTGGCTTCCATCTTGAATGTGTTGTTTGCCTTAGCCCAGTTCTCAAGTGCAATGTAAAGAGCACGAGGACCAAGGTCACTTCCGCCGATACCGATCTGAACAACAGTGGTGAACTTCTCCCCAGCTTCGTTTGTGATCTCGCCGGCATGAACCTTGTTTGCAAAATCAGCAGCCTTCTTCTGCTGTGCAACGTAGAATTCACGCTTGTCTACACCGTCTACAACAACCGGATTGCCCAGCTGTCTGCGTGCCAGGTGATGAAGGACCATACGGTTCTCACCTGTATTGATCACAGCTCCGTTATATAATTCCTCAAATTTGTCAATCAGCTGTGCCTCGTCAGCAAGCTGTGCAAGAGCGGATAAAACAGTCTCGTCTACTTCCTTGGCTGCATAGTTGTAATTCAGCCCAGCTGCCATTGGTGTACTATAATCAGCTACACGCTTGCCACCCTCTTCACCGGACAGAGCAGCTGCAATGTCCACATGATTCTTAAGACTGCAAAGCTTGTCAAAAGAAGCCAGTGTGTCAAGATTTTTCCATGTTGCCATAATATAATTCCTCCTTTAAATGGTTGAGACAAAATCGTCTCGTCAGAGTCTCGTGGCGAAACCCATATCGGCTTTATTATACTGAAAAAAAACAGGAATTTCAATCCATGGTTTAAGATTCGTGAAAAAATAACATTGTTCCGGGAAAATTGATGAGAAATATGAAAAAAAGAACATTAAAGTGTGTTTGAGAAAGGCTTTCTGCAAGATGTACAGGCAAATAAAAGCTCTCCCGGGAAACAGATATTTCCCGGGAGAGTGCTGCAGTTCAAAAAAGAAAGGGGAAGCTTACTCCTGTGTAATTCCGGTTACTTCATATCCTGCATCTGTGATTACCTGGCGAAGCTTAGCTTCATCTACTTTTTCCGGTGCTGTGAAGGTTGTGGTTCCTGCCTCATGGGAGGAAACAACATTCTGTACGCCAAATGCAGCCTCAACGGCTTTGTTTACGTGTGCCTCGCAATGTCCGCACATCATTCCTGTTACGTTAACTGTTACCTTGATCATAGTAGTGTTCTCCTTTTTACTTGTATTATTAATAGTGTTGCTTACAGTAGGATTATTAATATTGCTGCTTGCATTATGAACCTTAAACAGATTCAGTCTCAGGGCATTGGTTACCACGCAGAAGCTGGAAAGGCTCATGGCAGCGGCACCGAACATAGGGTTCAGGGTCCATCCGAAGATGGGGATCCATACGCCGGCTGCCAGCGGAATGCCGATTACGTTGTAGAAGAATGCCCAGAAAAGGTTTTCATGGATATTCCGAAGGGTGGCACGGCTGAGACGGATGGCTGCGGGCACGTCGGAAAGCTGGCTCTTCATAAGAACCACATCCGCTGCATCAATAGCCACATCGGTACCTGCACCGATGGCAATGCCAATGTCAGCACGGGTAAGTGCCGGAGCGTCATTGATTCCGTCCCCAACCATGGCAACCTTGCCTTTTTCCTTCAGGGAGCGGATCACGCTTTCTTTTCCATCAGGAAGAACTCCTGCGATTACCTGATCTACCCCTGCCTGTGCACCGATCGCCCTGGCAGTGCGCTCATTGTCTCCGGTAAGCATAACCACATGAATCCCCATGCTCTGAAGCTCTTTTACAGCCTGTGGACTGTCTGGCTTGATTACGTCTGCTACAGCAATGATTCCAAGAAGCTGGCTATTACGGGCAAAAAGCAGGGGAGTTTTGCCCGCCTCAGCAAGCTTTTCTGCCTGGGACATAAAAGCTTTGGAGACTGGAACCAGTGTGCTGATGTATTTCATGCTTCCGCCGATTAGCTTATCAGAACCAAGTGCGGCAGAAAGTCCGTTTCCGGTAAGGGCCTGGAAATCTGTAACCTCCGGGGCAGTAAGGCCAAGTGCAAAGGCTTTTTCAAGAACGGCTTTTGCAAGAGGATGCTCGCTTTTTTTCTCAAGAGCATAGGCAAGGGTGAGAAGCTCCTTCTCGGTGATGCCTTCTGCAGGAAGAATGTCCGTCACCTCAGGCTGTCCGCTTGTAATGGTTCCTGTCTTGTCAAGGGCAACGATCTGGATCTTTCCTGCTTCCTCAAGAGAAACAGCGGTTTTGAAAAGAATGCCGTTTTTGGCACCCATTCCGTTACCTACCATAATGGCAACCGGGGTGGCAAGGCCAAGGGCACAGGGGCAGCTGATCACAAGCACGGAGATTCCTCTTGCAAGAGCGTAGCCAAATTCATGTCCGGTAAGCAGCCAGATAATGGTGGTGATAATGGAAATGGTGATAACAGCAGGTACGAAAACACCGGAAACCCGGTCTGCGATCTTGGCAATAGGAGCCTTGGTGGCAGCTGCGTCGCTGACCATTTTGATGATCTGGGAGAGGGTAGTATCTTCCCCTACGCGGGTTGCTTTACATTTGATGAAACCGGACTGGTTTACAGTGGCAGCAGAAACATGGTCTCCTGCTGCTTTATCTACCGGGATGCTTTCTCCTGTAAGGGCGGCCTCGTTTACCGCACTGGAGCCTTCCAGGATCACGCCGTCAACGGGAATGCTTTCGCCGGGACGTACAACGAACACATCGCCTTTTACCACCTGATCAATGGGAACCGTGGCTTCCGCACCGTTTCGGATGACTGTAGCAGTCTTTGGAGCAAGCTTCATCAGACCCTTCAGGGCGTCGGTTGTCTTGCCCTTGGAGCGGGCTTCCAGCATTTTTCCCACTGTGATCAGGGTCAGGATCATGGCAGCGGATTCAAAGTAAAACTCCATCATGTAGTGCATTACAAGCTCAGAATTACCGTCTACCTGTGCACGGGTCATGGCAAACAGTGCATAGACGCTCCACACAAAGGATGCCATGGAGCCAAGGGCTACCAGGGTGTCCATGTTAGGAGAGCGGTGCCATAGGCTCCTGAAGCCGTTGATGAAAAACTTCTGATTGATTACCATGATGATTCCGGCCAGAAGCAGCTGAACAAGTCCCATGGCCACGTGGTTGCCGTCAAACCATGCAGGCAGCGGCCAGCCCCACATCATGTGTCCCATGGAGAAGTACATCAGCACCAGAAGAAAGCCTACAGATGCGATAAGGCGCTTCTTCAGAATCGGGGTTTCGTGATCCTCCAGGGCTTTTTCTGCCTCAGAGACAGATTCCTTCTGACCGGATGGACTCTTAGAAGAGCAGCCATACCCGGCTTGCTCTACAGCTGAAATAATGGCTGAGGCTGTGGCAGTGCCTTCAACGCCCATGGAATTGGTAAGCAGGCTCACTGAGCAGGCTGTAACCCCCGGAACCTTGCTGACTGCTTTTTCCACACGGGCACTGCAGGCCGCACAGCTCATGCCGGTGACATTGTATTGTTCCATAATAAAATTCCTCCTTATACGGGACACGCCTTATCATGCAATCTGGATAAGGTTTTTGAACTTTTGCCCTAACTTGATATCTGCGAATTGCTCCGCAGCAAAGCTGCTCCCGCAATTCTCGAACATTTATTTCATAAGCTTCTGCAGTGTTGCAACAAGCTCATCAATGGTCTCGTCCTTACCCTCCCGAATATCTCTTGCCACGCAGGTTCTGATATGATTGGCAAGAAGCTCTTTATTAAAGGCGTTCACTGCGGCATTTACAGCAGCAGACTGGACCAAGATGTCATTGCAGTAGGCATCGTTCTCCAGCATTCCTATAATGCCCCGGATCTGGCCTTCAATACGTTTCAGGCGGTTGACCAGTTTCTTTCGCTCCGTTTCGGAACGTAAGGTGTGCTTGGTGCAGCAGCAGGAACAGACCTTCTGTGCAGGTTCCTGGCTGGAAAGGGTTTCAGTATTGGCTGCAGTGTGGCTGCAGCAGGTTTCGGATTTATGATCAGCTGTCATAGGCAGGCTCCTTTCTTATTAAACAAATGATTGGCCGGAAACTGCGAACCGGCATTTTAACTTTCAAATACCCATTGGGGGTATCTTGCTTATGCACTTAATATATACCCCATAAGGGTATTTGTCAAGAGCTTTTTTTGTTTCATTGTGGAGTTGCAGCAGGTTAAAATATATCTGTCTGAAAGTCCATTGATATAGATTGTATATTCATAGAATATCCATAATATATTCATAAAAAATACATAAAATTATGGTATCTATTAGATATCCGAGTCGAATATGTATAATGATATAACGCAAAGGTCGCATCATGAACATGATGCATAAAAGAGAATCCGGTGAGAATCCGGAACGATGCCGTCACTGTGTAAGGGAGCTGCTTCAGAGCCCACTGGGTAACCGGGAAGGGGAAGCAGTGTTGAACGAAGTCAGGAGAACTGCCTTGGCGTGGAATTGTGGGTCTGCGGTACACAGAACCTTATTCTCATAGCAATATATAGGAATGATACCAGTGTCAAAAGATATTTTGACACACATATCATCGTAATCCTGTTTGGAGGAAATGTGTTTATGAGGAAAGTGCAGCTGCAGAATTTGCGGCTGCTTTTTTACAAAGCAGGAATCACAGAAGCTTCCTGCTGTAGAAAAAGCCCTGCTGGGCCGGGTCCTTATACATAATTCAATCCGGAAATACAGGAAAAAAAGAGGAAAAAGAAATGAAAAGAAAATCTTTATTAGCACTGCTTCTTGCAGCATCCATGGCAGCAAGCATGACCGTAGCAACCGGATCTGTTGCATTTGCAGAGACAGAGGAAGCAACCGAGGAGACAACTGACGAAGCAGCAGATGATGCTGAGGAAACAGATGATGCAGAGGCATCTGACGCAGATCAGGAGGCAGCTGATAAAGTTGCAGCACTTATCGATGCAATCTATGTTCAGGAGAGAACAGACGACACAGATGCACAGTGCAAGGAAGCTAAGGAAGCATGGGATGCTCTGACAGACGCTCAGAAAGAGCTGGTAGAGGGAGAAGAAGCAAGCCCGGAATATTTCGGACGCGATACAGGAGATGCTTCCAAGGATGATCCTCGTAACCAGGATGAGATCGGTGAGAACGAGCTTCTTGTGGTAAGCTTTGGTACTTCCTTCAACGACAGCCGTGTTGAGGATATCAAGGGAATCGAGGATGCTCTTGCAGAAGCTTTCCCGGACTGGTCTGTAAGAAGAGCATTTACCGCTCAGATCATCATCAACCATGTACAGGCAAGAGATGATGAGCACATCGACAACATGCAGCAGGCACTTGACCGTGCAGTAGCAAACGGTGTTAAGAATCTGGTTGTTCAGCCTACACACCTTATGCACGGTGCAGAGTACGATGAGATGGTAGAAGCTATCGATGAGTACAAGGATAAATTTGAGTCTGTAGCAATCGCTGAGCCAATGCTTGGTGAGGTTGGATCAGACGCTACTGCTATCAACGAAGACAAGGCTGCTGTTGCACAGGCAGTTACAGATGCAGCTGTAAAGAGCGCAGGATATGACAGCATGGAAGCTGCTGCTGAGGATGGAACCGCATTCGTATTCATGGGACACGGAACCTCTCACACAGCAAATGTTACATACAACCAGATGCAGACACAGATGGAGAAGCTTGGATTTACAAACGCATTCATCGGTACTGTAGAGGGTGAGCCGGAAGATACCGCTTGCGATGTTGTAATCGACAAAGTAAAAGATGCAGGCTTCAAGAAGGTTGTTCTTCGTCCGCTTATGGTTGTTGCAGGTGACCATGCAAACAACGATATGGCCGGTGACGATGAGGATTCCTGGAAGAGCATGTTCGAGGCTTCCGGAGAGTTCGATGAGATCGACTGCCAGATCGAAGGACTTGGAAGAATTGATGCAGTTGAGCAGCTTTATGTAGAGCATACTCAGGAAGCAATTGATTCTATTGCAAAATAATCTGTTGATGTTTTATCTTCAATTCATCAAAAAGTAAGGAGAAAAGTTATTATGAAACGTTCATTAGTCATTTTATTATCAGCAGTAAGTATTTCCACTATGACAGCAGGAAGTGTTGCACCTGTATGGGCTGAAGCGGCACAGACAGAAGCTGCCAAAGCAGAGGACACCGCAGAAGCTGAGCTTGAAGACGGCGTATACGGTGTGGAGTTTGACACAGACAGCGGCATGTTCCATGTAAATGAGGCATGCAATGGAAGAGCAGTTCTTACAGTGAAGGATGGCAAAATGACCGTTCATATTACACTTGTCTCCAAGAATATCGTAAATCTTTTCCTTGGAACAGCTGAGGACGCACAGAAGGATGGAGCTGAACTGATCCAGCCTACTACAGATACTGTTACCTACAGTGATGGAATGTCAGAGGAGGTTTACGGCTTCAATGTTCCCGTTGAGAAGCTGGACGAAGAGTTTGACCTTGCCATCCTTGGAAAAAAGGGTAAATGGTATGATCATAAGGTCAGCGTAAAAGATGCAAAAGAGCAGACTGAGGAAGAGAAAAAAGCAGTAGTGATCGGTGAGGATGACAGCGAGACAGCAGATGCTGAAGCAAAAGAAGCAGAGGATTCCAAAAACTGATTTTCACAGCTAACAAGTAAACCCTTACAATATTTCTTATAAAAAGACAGGCCCCGGGCAATATCATTTCTATTAAATGACATTGATTCCGGGAAGCCTGTCTTTTTATATATCTGGTTTAATTTTCTTTTCCTTCTCCTGCAAAGTATTCCTTTGTCAGTCTTACAACTGTTCCGGAGAGCAGGAACAATGCGATCAGGTTGGGGATTGCCATAAGGCCGTTAAAGGTCTCAGCAATATTCCACATCAATCCAAGATTTGCAGTGGCACCAAGGATAGCAACCAGAGCATAGACAACCATAAAGGGTTTGATCACTTTTTCGGAAAACAGGAACTCGATACAGCGTGCACCGTAAAGTCCCCATCCAAGTGCTGTGGAAAAAGCGAAGCAGCACATTGCAACTGCAGTGAAAATGGATACCCAGTTTCCGTATGTAGAAGTAAATCCAAGGATAGTCAGCTCAGCACCTGCGGCTTCTCCGTAAGTGATGGGAACGCCGCTGCACAGAATAACAAGTGCGGTCAGAGTACAGATGACGATGGTATCTGTAAATACTTCAAAAATTCCGAACATACCTTGCTTTACCGGCTTCTTGGTATCTGCACATGCATGTGCAATGGATCCGGTACCAAGACCGGCTTCATTGGAAAAGATACCACGGGAAACACCCTTTTTTATACTGAGGAACATGCTTCCGATAATACCTCCGGTTACAGCGGAGGGCTGGAAAGCTCCCTTAAAAATAGAAACAAATACGGACGGAATATTCTGGATGTTCAGAAGAATTACTCCAAGTCCAAGGAGAATGTAAAGCAGCGCCATAAACGGAACAAGCTTTTCTGTTACCTGGCCGATACGCTTGATTCCACCAAGAAGGATCATGGCAATCAGGATGGCAATCACAATACCGATGATCAGATTGGATGTGGAAACTGCGCTTTCGCTAATAATGTTATAATTTAAAAGTGCGGAGTTAATAGCTGTGGTAATGGTATTTACCTGTGTGGCATTGCCTGTTCCGAATACGGTGAGAACGCCGAAGGCCGCGAACAGATAAGCCAGCCAGTTCCATTTTTTGCCAAGACCGTTTTTGATGTAGTACATCGGTCCTCCTACCAGTTCTCCGTTTGCATTGATCTCACGGAAATGAACGGCAAGGGTAACCTCTGCGAATTTGGTACACATTCCGAAAAGTGCGGAAACCCACATCCAGAATATAGCACCGGGTCCACCGATGGCAATGGCACCTGCCACTCCGGCAATATTTCCGGTACCTACTGTGGCGGCAAGAGCCGTACACACAGCCTGGAAAGGAGTGATAGCGCCGTCGGAAGCGCTGCGCTTGCGGAAAATACGTCCAAGAGTAGTGCGGATCGCATAGGGGAACTTGCGGATCTGAAGAAAACCGGTGCGGATGCTAAGGTAAAGTCCGACGCCGAAAATACAGACCATTGCAGGAACTCCCCAGATAAAATTATTGACAGCTGTATTAATGGTTTCGATAATCTGCAGCATAAAATACCTCTCTTAAGTTTTTTATCGGATAAAGTTTGTTTTGATCTTATCCTCCGCCTGTGGAATGGTAATTCCCGCCGCTTTCCCTGCTTCGATACATTTCAGAAGCCATGCCATATTGCTTCCCAGGGTACGCATGATCTGTAATCCCTCTTCATCCTGCTGTACCTCTGCCGGAGTATTGCCGTGTACCATATTCCAGTAGTTTGCAGATACAACCGGCATCTCGTGATAGCTGAAATATTTCTGAAGCACATCCAGGGTAGCAGTAGTTCCGGCTCTTCTTGCAGAGGCAACTGCTGCAGCCGGCTTGTGAAGCATGTCTTTGCCTGCCATGGAGCAGAGCTTATCCATGAACTCAATAATCTGTCCTGTGGGGGAAGCCCAGTATACTGGGGAACCTACAACCAGAGCATCTGCCTCCTTTAATTTCGCCGCCGCAGCTTTTACGTTATCTTTATCAGGATCTCCTGCCTGGAAAATCTCGGTATCAATTCCGTTCTGGTTCAGAGTCTTTGCAACCTCACTAAGTGCAGTGAAGGTACAGCCTTCCTTACGAGGGCTGCCGTTTAAAAGTAAAACCTTCATGTTCTTTCATCCTTTCATCTCGCTAAAGCGTTAATATATTTCTTTATTATACGATAGGCGTGGTTCAATTTCAAGACACAGTATATTCACATTTACAGGATATAATGAAAAATCATAAAAATAGCAGAAAGGAATTTGCAAGTGCTTCAGATTAAAGACATACATAAAGAATACAGAACCGGAAATCTGGTGCAAAGAGCCCTGGATGGAGTGAGCCTTAGCCTTCGGGACAATGAATTTGTGGCAATTTTAGGTCCAAGCGGTTCCGGCAAGACCACCCTTCTGAACATTATCGGCGGCCTTGACCGGTACGACAGCGGAGATTTGATCATCAACGGAATCTCCACCAGGAAATATAAGGACCGTGACTGGGATTCCTACAGAAATCACACCATAGGCTTTGTTTTTCAGAGCTACAACCTGATTCCCCACCAGACCGTGCTTGCCAATGTAGAGCTTGCCCTGACCATTTCCGGCGTTTCCAAAAACGAGAGAAGGCGCAGAGCCAAAGAAGCTCTTGAGAAAGTGGGGCTTGGTGCCCAGCTTCACAAGCGTCCCAGTCAGATGTCCGGCGGACAGATGCAGCGAGTAGCCATTGCCCGTGCCCTGGTCAATGACCCGGAGATTCTTCTCGCGGATGAACCGACAGGGGCCTTGGACTCTGATACCAGCGTTCAGGTTATGGAGCTTCTGAAAGAGGTTGCAAAGGAGCGCCTTGTGGTAATGGTAACCCACAATCCGGAGCTTGCCCAGCTTTACGCAACCAGAATCGTGACTGTGAAGGATGGAAAAATCCTGTCAGATACAGATCCCTTTGAGGTGGATACAAAGCAGATGGCAGCACCTGTTCACAAGAACATGGGAAAATCCTCTATGTCTTTTTTCACTGCATTGTCTCTTAGCTTTCAGAACCTGAAGACAAAAAAGGCAAGAACCCTTCTCACTTCCTTTGCCGGTTCTATCGGCATCATCGGAATTGCCCTGATTCTTTCCATATCTAATGGCGTAGACAAATACATTACAGACATGGAGGAGGAGACCCTTTCCGAGTATCCTCTGCAGATTCAGAGCACAGGGGTGGATCTGACTTCCATGATGATGGGGGCGGCGTCTGCCCAGAGTGAGAAAAAAGAAGGAGAGGTAGGGGTGGCGCAGATGGTCACCAATATGTTTTCCAAGATGAATTCCAATGATCTGGAATCTCTGAAAACTTTTCTGGACAGTGACGAAAGTCAGGTGGACCAGTATGCCAATTCTGTGGAATACAGCTATTTAGTTTCCCCGCAGATTTTCCGCCAGGAAAAAAACGGCATCCGCCAGGTAAATCCGGACAAATCCTTTTCCTCCATGGGTCTTGGCTCCGGCTCCTCCAACAGCATTATGTCTTCTACCATGAGTACAGATGTGTTCTACGAAATGCCGGAGAATGAAGAATTGTACAAAAATCAGTATGATGTGAAAGCCGGCAGATGGCCGGAAAATTACCAGGAATGTGTGCTGGTGCTTACCTCACATGGAGATATCAGCGATTTTCTCCAGTACACATTGGGCCTTCGGGACAGTAAAGAGCTGGATGATATGGTGCAGAAATTTATGGCAGAGGAAGCAGTTGAGATGCCAGAGAATGGAGAAACCTATTCCTATGCTCAGATTCTCGGAACCAGCTTCAAGCTTGTAAACAGTGCGGATTATTACGAATATGACTCAGAATACAAGGTCTGGAAGGACAAATCTGATAACAGTGCTTACATGAAAAAACTGGTGGCAGATGGGGAGAACCTTACTATTGTAGGAATCGTACAGCCTGCAGAAGGTGCCACAGCATCTATGCTCACAGCAGGAATTGGCTATACGCCGGCACTTACCAGACATGTGATCCAAAAGGCAGCGTCCAGTGACATTGTGAAGCAGCAGCTGGAAAATGAAAAAATCAATGTTTTCACAGGGGAGGCGTTTGGGAAGGAAGACCAGGAGGAAAGCAAATTTAATATGGAATCTCTTTTTGGCATCAATGAGGATGCCCTGAAGGAGGCCTTTCAGATCGATGAAAGTGCTTTTAATATGGATCTTTCCGGGTTGGATTTCTCAGGGATAAGTGTGCCGGATCTTTCGGGGAGTATGAATATAGCTGCAGGCAGTATGCCGGATTTTTCCGGGCTGATCAGCCTAAAGGATCTGGATCTGAATCTGTCAGATGCTATTGACCCGGATGAGATTCTGAAAAATCTTCCGGCAGACCAGGTGCCGGATATGAGTCAGGCACTGAAGGCTGTGAAATTTGATTTTACAGAAGAAAAGGCGGCAGCGCTTCTGAAGGATGTTCTGACCGGATATCAGGAGAGCATTCAGGACAAGCCGGAGTCTGATCTTTCCAAGGTGCAGGCTGCCCTGCAGCAGTATCTTACCTCAAAGGAGGTGACAGACCGGCTGTTTACTGACATTAAAGATCTGGTAAACCAACACATTAAGGTGGATGTTTCTACTGAAAAAATGATCGCAGCAGGGGTAAGGCTGATGAACCAGTATCAGGAATATGCGAAGGCAAATGGCATCGAGAAAGCAGATGCGTCCAGTATTCTGAAATTTCTCAGCCAGAGTGATGTGCAGCAGCAGATCCGGCAGGAGGCAAATGACCTGATCAAGGGCAGCGTAACGATTACCATCACTGCAGACCAGATCAGGGATATTCTTATGAAGGATGTAGTCGAAGGGTATTCAGAATATGCCAAGGCCAATCAGCTTCCGGACCCGTCCAGGCTGGGAACCTATTTTGTGGAATATATGCAGTCGGAGGATGGTCAAAGCCGTCTGACAAAGGGACTGGCTTCCATGATCGACATCAGTGAAGCAAAGAAGCAGTTCTCAGATGCTATGGAAACTTATATGAAAAGCATGATGACTGCATTTTCCGATACGATTACCAAGGCAATCGAAGAAAAGCTTACTGATGTGATGGGACAGGTGGAAACCCAGCTTACAAAGGGAATCCAGACTTCTATGGAACAGATGATAGGTTCTGTCAGCTCTGGTATGCAGGAGGCAATCCAGTCGATGATGACAAGTGTTTCCTCCAGCATTACGGTTGCCATGAGCCAGGCAATGGGGCAGATGGGAAGCAGTATGGAAAATGCCCTTGCCATTGACCCGGAGGCTTTTGCAAGTGCGATTCAGATGAATATGAATGAGGATGATCTGTCGGAGCTGCTAATGTCGCTGATGTCCTACGAAAACGCATCCTATGAAGGCAATCTGAAAAAGCTGGGCTATGCAGACCTGAAGGTTCCGGGCGGAATCAATATTTATCCAAAGGATTTCCAGTGCAAATCCCAGATTGTGAATATTCTGGATCAGTATAATGCAGATATGGAGGCAGCTGGAGAAGAGGAGAAGGTAATTACTTATACAGATCTTGTGGGAACCCTGATGTCCTCAGTGACGGACATTGTGAATATTATCAGCTACGTGCTGGTTGCTTTCGTGGCTATTTCCCTGGTGGTTTCCTCCATTATGATCGGTGTTATCACCTACATCAGTGTTCTGGAGCGGAAAAAAGAGATCGGTATTCTAAGAGCAATTGGTGCCTCCAAACACAATGTGTCTCAGGTGTTCAATGCGGAAACCTTTATTATCGGCTTTTGCGCAGGGGCAATGGGAATCGGAATCACCCTGCTGCTTCTTATTCCAGCCAACAGCCTAATCCGTTCCTTGGCGGACGGCGTGAACGTGAAGGCATCCCTTCCGCCTGTGGCAGCGCTGGTGCTTGTGGGATTAAGCGTGGTGCTTACTTTGCTGGGCGGTCTGATTCCGTCACGAAAAGCGGCGAAGAGCGATCCGGTGACAGCGCTTCGAACAGATTAAAAAACAGAGATGACAGTTTTTATAAAAAAGCGCAGAAATCAGAAAAAATTCTGGTTCCTGTGCTTTTTTTGCGCCCGAAATTCTGGGCAATCCTGTGTTTGGCCGGGGAAAGATTTTGCTGGCTTGAGAGTAAAAAGAAAGATTTGAGGATACTACTATAAAGAACAGGGAAAATGTATCTGCTCACGTTTGGATGATATTCCATAGAAAAATCAAATTCAGTCAAAATAATTCATAATTGTGCAAATGTGATAAATCAAACGGTCAAATCTTGTGAAAAAGATTGATTGACTTTGACCGTATCGGAAAGTATAATAAGCACAACAAATCAAAAACAAGCAAAAGTAAGCAGGAGGCAGAGATGATTTACACTGTGACTTTTAATCCGTCACTGGATTATATTGTGTCGGTAGAGGACTTCCAGCTTGGACTTACCAATCGCACTAGTTCGGAGATGCTTCTGCCGGGAGGCAAGGGAATTAACGTATCTACAGTTCTTATGAATCTGGGAATTGAGAGTACAGCCCTTGGTTTTACCGCAGGATTTACCGGAGATGAGATCACACGCAGACTTGAGACTATGGGTGTGAAGAATGGTTTTATCCAGGTGGGGGAGGGTTTTTCCAGAATCAACCTGAAGCTGAAGAGTATTGACGGTACTGAGATCAATGGTCAGGGACCAAGAATCGGCGCAGACAAGGTAGACATGCTGATGAAGCAGTTAGGGGAGCTTGGAGAGGGTGATGTGCTTTTCCTTTCCGGCAGCATTCCATCCTCCATGCCGGATGATGCATACCAGAAGATTATGGCCATGCTGGACGGCAGAGGAGTGCGGATCGTGGTGGATGCCACCAGGGATCTTCTCATGAAGGTTCTTCCCTACCACCCATTTCTTATTAAACCTAATAACCATGAGCTTGGAGAAATCTTTGGCGTGAAGCTGGATACCCGCCAGTCTGTGATTCCTTACGGGAAGAAGCTGCAGGAGATGGGTGCTGTGAATGTGCTGATTTCCATGGCAGGAGAGGGTGCTGTTCTGATTGATGAGAATGGAAGGGTTTATGAGGAACCTGCACCTAAGGGCAAGCTGATCAATGGTGTCGGAGCCGGTGATTCTATGGTAGCCGGATTTATGGCAGGCTACATGGAGAAGCAGGATTATCAGTATGCATTCCACATGGGAATTGCAGCTGGAAGTGCCAGCGCATTTTCTGAGAATCTTGCTACCAGAGAAGAGATTGAGGCTGTCTATCAGCAGATCATCAGATAGAATCAGGAGGAAAGGTAGAAATGAGAATTACAGACTTACTGGATGTGAGAAGTATTTCACTGGATGCTGCTCCCGCAGACAAATCCCAGACCCTGGATGCTGCGGTGGCACTTATGACCAGAAGCGGTAAGATTAATGATGAGGCAGCTTACCGGAAGCAGGTTTATGCAAGAGAGGAAGAGAGTACTACAGGAATCGGTGAGGGAATTGCCATTCCTCATGGCAAATGTGATGCAGTAGATAAGCCGGGGCTTGCAGCCATGGTCATTCCGGGTGGAGTTGATTTTGATTCCCTGGACGGAGAGCCTGTGACACTTTTGTTTTTGATTGCTGCGCCTAACACAGAGGACAATGTACACCTGGATGTGCTTAGCAAGCTTTCCATGATGCTGATGGATGAGGAGTTTACTGCAAGCCTTCGCGCTGCGAAGACACCGGAGGAATTCCTTCAGATCATTGATCAGGCAGATGAAGAGAAGAAGAGTGTGGATGAACGTCTGGCAGATATGGGAGAGGCTTCTGAGGATCAGTTTAAGATCCTGGCTGTTACCTCCTGTCCTACCGGAATCGCCCACACCTACATGGCAGCTGAGGGAATTGAGAAGGCAGCCAAGGCGAAGAACTGCTTTGTGAAGATTGAGACAAGAGGCTCCGGTGGTGCCAAGAATGTCCTGACTCCTCAGGAGATTCAGGATGCAGACTGCATCATTGTGGCTGCAGACGCACAGGTTCCTATGGATCGTTTTGACGGCAAGAAGGTCATTTTGCGTCAGGTTTCTGATGGAATTAATAAGGCAGATGAGCTGATCCAGCTTGCTATGTCCGGTAATGCCCCCATTTATCACAGCGGCAACGCAGCCGCCGCAGCGCAGACCTCCGGGAAATCCGGCGGTGGAGTGGGACATCAGCTTTATACACAGCTGATGAATGGTGTTTCCCATATGCTCCCCTTTGTAGTTGGCGGCGGTATTCTCATTGCCATTGCGTTTTTGATCGATGGACTTCTGGTTGATATGAATGCCCTGGATGTGGCAGAACGTGCTAATTTCGGTACCATCACTCCGGCAGCAGCTATGTTTAAGCAGATTGGAGATGTGGCTTTTAAATTTATGCTCCCGGTGCTGGCTGGATTTATTGCTATGGCCATCGGTGACAGACCGGCTCTTGCACTTGGTTTTGTAGGCGGTATGATGGCAGCCAATGGAACATCCGGTTTTCTTGGTGCTCTGGTAGCTGGTTTTGCAGCAGGCTATATTATCCTGGGACTTCGCAAGGCATGCGAGAAGCTTCCGGAAGCCCTTGAGAAAATCGCTCCGGTTCTGATTTATCCGGTTGTTGGTATTCTGGTAATGGGATTACTGATGCTGTTTGTAGTTGAGCCGATCATGGGCGGTATTAATACTGCACTGAATAATGGACTGACATCCATGGGAAGCTCCAGCAAGATCGTACTTGGCCTGATCCTTGGCGGAATGATGGCAATCGATATGGGCGGTCCATTTAACAAAGCAGCTTATGTATTCGGATCTGCGGCGATTGCAGCAGGTAACTATGATATTATGGCAGCCGTTATGGTTGGCGGTATGGTTCCGCCGTGTGCTATCGCACTTGCCACTCTCCTTTTCAAGGATAAATTTACAAAGGAAGAAAGAGAGTCCGGTCCTACCAACTTTATTATGGGACTTGCCTTTATCACAGAGGGGGCCATTCCTTTTGCAGCAGCGGATCCCCTTCATGTGCTTCCGGCCTGCATCATTGGTTCCGGTCTTGCAGGGGCCATGTCCATGGCATTTGGATGTACCTTAATGGCACCCCACGGCGGAATCTTTGTAGTTCCGGTTATGGGAAATGCAGTGATGTATCTGGTGGCACTGGTTGTGGGAACTGTAGTTTCAGCAGTGCTTCTGGGACTGTTGAAGAAGAAAAACGCATAAGATTATCAATTATGACGGCTGAGCAGGCAGAACTAAATAATAAAAAATAGCTTTTGGGTTGACAGAGAACCTGGAAGCCGATATAAAGAAATTATAGAAATAGCAGAAAAATAAAATTACAAAAACGGAGGAAATCATCATGAGAGAATTTAAGTATATAGTAACAGATCCGGAAGGAATCCACGCACGTCCGGCAGGAGAACTGGTAAAGGCAGTAAAGGCATTTTCCTCTGACATTAAGATCGCAAAGGGCGGTAAGGCTATGAACTGCAAAGCAATCTTTGGAGTTATGGGTCTGGCAGTTAAGAAAGGTGATGAGGTTACACTTACATTTGAGGGCGCAGACGAAGATGCTGCATATGAGGCAGTAAGCAAATTCATGCAGGAAACTCTGTAAGAGGTGCTATAGCATGTCAAAAGCATGCTTTGGAAGACGGACATACCTGCGGGTATGTCCTGTTTTGTATATATTACAATTGTTTTTTATGGGAGAGAAAACATGCAGGCATATAACGGAAAAAGCGTATTTGGCGGAATCGCCATCGGTAAGATCAGCGTATATCAGAAGAAAGAGCAGCAGGTGAAGCGTGTGAAGGTGGAAGACCCGGATCAGGAGATGGCACGCTATGAGAAGGCTAAGGAAGAGGGAATCCGCCAGCTTCAGGGACTTTATGACAAGGCCTTAAGGGAGGTTGGCGAAGCCAACGCAGCAATCTTTGAGGTCCATCAGATGATGATGGAGGATGACGGATACAATGAATCCGTAGAGAACATTGTACGCAGCCAGGGCGTGAATGCAGAGTATGCAGTGGCAACCACAGGAGACAATTACGCACAGATGTTTTCTGCCATGGATGACGACTACATGCGGGAGCGTGCTGCAGATGTCCGGGATATTTCAGAGCGTCTTCTCACCATCTTGAATGGGGAAGACACAGGCAGTGTGGACGCAGACGAGCCAAAGATCATTGTAGCAGAGGATCTGGCTCCTTCAGAGACTGTTCAGCTGGACAAGGATAAGGTTCTTTCTTTTGTCACAGTGAAGGGCTCCCTGAATTCCCACACTGCGATTCTGGCAAGAACCATGGCTATTCCTGCACTGGTAAATACTTCCATGACTCTTGACAGTGCGATGGATGGCAAGCTTGGAATTGTGGATGGTGCCAGCGGTACTTTTTACGTAGATCCGGATGAGAAGACTCTGGAAGAGATGAAAAAGCGTCAGGAGGAAGACCTTTCCAGGAAGCAGCTGCTTTTGACCCTGAAGGGAAAGGACAATGTTACACTTGACGGACAGAAAGTGATGTTGTACGCTAATATAGGAAACATCAAGGACCTGGCAACTGTGATCCAGAATGATGCAGGTGGAATCGGACTTTTCAGAAGCGAATTTATCTATCTGGAGAAAGAGGATTTCCCTACAGAGGAGGAGCAGTTCCAGATTTACAGACAGGTTGCACAGACGATGGCGGGGAAACGTGTGATTATCCGTACACTGGATATCGGTGCAGATAAGCAGTGCGATTATTTCAATATGGAGCATGAGGAGAATCCGGCACTTGGCTGCAGAGCTATCCGTATCTGCCTGACCAGACCGGAGATTTTCAAGACACAGCTTCGGGCTTTATTCCGTGCCAGTGTATTTGGCAGGATTGCCATTATGTACCCTATGATTACCAGCGTGCAGGAGGTACGCCAGATCAAGAAGATCGTGGAAGAAGTGAAGCAGGAGCTGACTAGCCAGGGCGTAGAATTTGGCAATCCCGAGCAGGGTATTATGATCGAGACTCCGGCAGCAGCCATCATCAGTGATGATCTGGCGAAGGAAGTGGATTTCTTTAGTATCGGAACCAATGATCTGAGCCAGTATACCATGGCAATCGACCGTCAGAATCCACAGCTGGATCCATTTTTTGATCCCCATCACCCGGCAGTGCTGCGCATGATCTCCATGGTAGTAACAAACGCACATAAGGCCGGTATCTGGGCAGGAATCTGTGGAGAGCTTGGTGCAGACCAATCACTTACGAAAGAATTTCTGGCAATGGGAGTGGACGAGCTTTCTGTTTCTCCGGGAAGTATTCTGCCGCTCCGCAAGATCATTCTGGAAATAAATGTTGGAGAATATAAGGCGGGAAAAGAATGTTAACACAGCAACGGCATGAGATCATCCTGAAGCTTCTGCGGGAAAAGGGAAGCATTACCGTAACAGAGGTGCGGGATCTTCTCGATACATCAGAATCTACAGTGCGAAGGGATATCACAGCACTTGACAAGGAAGGCAAACTGGAGAAGGTTTTCGGCGGCGCCGTGGAATTGAAGGAGCGGGTAACTGCATACGAATATTCCGTAGCAGAGAAAATGGGACTGAAGCTGGAGGAGAAGCATAGGATTGCAAGATATGCAGCGGGTCTGATCCAGGACGAGGATTTTGTTTATATTGACGCAGGTACCACCACCGGAGATATGCTGAAGTTTCTCCAGGTGACAAGAGCGGTCTTTGTCACCAATGCAGTAGCACATGCCCAGTCTCTGGCAGAAAGGGGCTTTAAGGTTTTTCTTGTAGGAGGAGAATTGAAAGGATCCACAGAGGCGGTAATCGGCAATCAGGCGATGAATACCCTTCGGGAATACCATTTTACCAAGGGATTTTTCGGAACCAACGGGATTACCAAGAAGAGCGGATGCACCACCCCGGATGCCAATGAGGCAGCGGTAAAGTCAGCAGCCATGCAGCAGTGCCGGGAGTGCTACGTGCTTTGCGACAGCTCCAAGTTTGACAATATCAGTTCTGTGACCTTTGCGGATTTCTACCGTTCCACCGTGATCACAGATAAGATCCCGGCAGGATATGAGGACTGTTCTAACCTTGTAGAGGTGCCGAAGGAATAAGGCACACAAGTGAAAAATTTTTGCCTGTATTAGAATGGCAGGCTGGATTACGAGTACAGTAAGTAGTTGCGGGGAACTGCAGGTGTGAAGTTTGTATTCGGTATGTGGTGGAACAGTATGTACGTTTTTAGAAGATGAAAGAGGAAATTAACAGTTAAACATAAATTATAAAATTATATAAGTATATGTTGAGTTTTATAAGATATTAGAGCAGAAT
>CAKRKL010000023.1 GCA_934358405.1 uncultured Blautia sp. | reverse complement strand
ATTTGATGTGTTCATAATAATTTACTCCTTTGAGTATATTTAAACACATTTAATCACATTAGTCAATAAATCCGATTGCTTAGGATACTCTCCTTATTAAAATTCCCTCACCTGCTCTTTATCACAGGCGAGGGAATATATATGCTTATTCAGATTCCCGCCACACGGAATCCAGCTGCCACAACAAGATAGACAACCATAATTCCATAGGCTGCATAATCTCTTTTCTTATAGCTAAGAGGCTTCATCTGAGTACGATTGTCACCGCCATGATAGCATCTTGCCTCCATGGCCATTGCCAGATCATTTGCACGCCGGAAAGCCGAAATAAACAGCGGTACCAGAAGCGGTACCATATTCTTGGCTTTCTGAATCAGGTTTCCATTTTCAAAATCAGCTCCACGGGCAATCTGCGCCTTCATAATCTTATCCGTTTCCTCCAGAAGGATAGGGATAAAACGAAGAGCAATAGACATCATCATCGCAATATCATGAACCGGCACATGAAGTTTATTCAATGGACGAAGCAGACACTCCAGACCATCTGTTAACTGATTGGGAGTAGTAGTAAGGGTCATAATGGAAGAACCAATTACCAGGAATACCAGACGGATTGCCATAGTCCCTGCCAGAACAAGCCCTTCCTTTGTCACCTTAATAAATCCCAGTTTCCACATAACCTCACCAGGCGTCAGCACCATATTAAAAAATATAGTAATCAGAAGCAGCATAAAAATAGTCTTCAGACCTTTGAAAATAAATTTCACAGGAACCTTGGACAGCAGGATCATTCCAGCAAGGAATACACCTGCTACTGCATATCCCAAAAACGTATGAAACAAAAATACTGACACAATAAAGGCGATAGTTCCTACAAGCTTGGTTCTTGGATCCAGCCTGTGAATCACAGAATCAGCCGGATAATACTGTCCGATTGTAATATCTCTGATCATTGGTCCTGGCCTCCCTTCTTAAGAAGTGAAGGCTTCTGCCGCTTTAATGCTTCCAGAATAGTATTTCTCGCTTCCTCTACAGTAGTGGCTGTAGTATCCACAGCCAGACCATTTTCGGAAAGCGCATGCATAATATAAGTGATCTGCGGAGCTGCAAGTCCCATCTTTTCCAGCTCTCTGTAATGGGAAAACACATTCTTCGGAGTATCGTCAAATACCATTTCCCCATGATTCATTACGATCAGACGCTCCACATATTTTGCAATATCTTCCATACTATGGGAAACCAGAATAATCGTGATTCCTCTCATTTTGTGAAGTGCTGCAATCTGATCCAGAATATCATCTCTTCCTTGTGGATCAAGTCCTGCTGTTGGCTCATCCAGGATCAGTATCTTCGGGTTCATTGCAAGAACACCAGCAATGGCAACTCTCTTCTTCTGTCCTCCTGAAAGCTCAAATGGAGATTTTGTAAAATTCTCTTCTTTTACACCAACATGCGCAAGCGCTTTCTTCGCTTCTTCCTCCGCCAGTTCTCTGGAAAGCCCCTGATTCATAGGACCAAAGCACACATCTGAGAGAACTGTGTTCTCGAACAGCTGATGCTCAGGATACTGAAATACAAGGCCTACCTCACTTCGAAGTGCCCGGCGGTTATAGTTCTCAGCCCAGATATCCTCTCCATTATAAAGGATCTGTCCGCTTGTAGGCTGGATCAGCGCATTAAAATGCTGGATCAGAGTTGATTTTCCGCTTCCGGTATGTCCAATCACACCGATGAACTGACCATCCGGAATTACAAGATTAATGTCCTTCAGGGCATGGCTTTCATAAGCAGTGCCCTGACTGTAAGTAAATGTAACGTTCTTAAGCTCTATCGACATAATGCATCCACCAATTCCTCTTTTGTCAGTATTCCTTCCGGTATATCCACTCCTGCTTTATGAAGCTCATGAGCAAGCAGGGTTACCTGCGGTACATCCAGTCGGTATTTTTTCAGGGTTTCCACTTGAGAAAAAATTTCTCTTGGAGTCCCCTGCAGCACAACATTTCCACGATCCATTACATAAACCTTATTTGCATGGATCACTTCTTCCATATAATGTGTGATAAGAATAACGGTTACATTTTCTTTTTTATTGAGCTCAGAAACAGCCTCCAGCACCTCTCTTCTTCCGTTTGGATCCAGCATTGCAGTAGGCTCATCAAGCACAATACAGCTTGGCCGCATAGCTACTACGCCAGCAATGGCAACTCTTTGTTTCTGGCCTCCTGAAAGCTTATTCGGAGACTGATAGCGGTAAGCGGTCATTCCTGTCTTCTTCAGACTGTCATCCACACGCTTCCAGATTTCTTCTGTAGGAACCCCCATGTTTTCAGGGCCAAATCCTACATCCTCTTCCACAACCGTACCAATAATCTGATTATCCGGATTCTGAAAGACCATTCCCGCTCTCTGGCGGATCTTCCATAATTCCGGTTCCTTAGCTGTGTCCATATCATCAACCCACATGGTTCCCTCTGAAGGAATCAGCAGCGCATTTATCTGCTTTGCCAGTGTGGATTTTCCGGAACCATTGTGCCCCAGAACGGCCACAAAATCGCCGGCTTCAATGTCCAGGTTTACATCATTGACGGCACGCTGTGTTGCTTCCACATTGCCGTCCTCATCATACTTGAGATAGTCAAATCCCAGCTTGAACGCCTTGATAATTCCCATATATTTTTCCTCGTAATGTCAGTCCTGGCTTTCGTCCGTAGCTGCCGAAACAAATTCGGTCAACTCGTCCATTAATGCCCATATCTCGTCTCGTCCTTGCTTTGTCTCCGCTGAAAAAGGAATGATCCTGCTTCCCGGACGCAGCTTCAGTCCATCTTTGATTGCCTTTACGTTCTTCTGTACCTGACTTCTTTTCAGTTTGTCAAGTTTCGTTGCAATGATAATCGGATTATATCCATTTTTTACGATCCAGTCATACATCAGCTTATCATTTGCAGAAGGATCGTGACGGATATCAATCAGCAAAAACACTGCTTTGAGAGTCTGTGAGGTATGAAGATAATTCTCGATCATCTTTCCCCATTTTGCTTTCTCTGTCTCCGGAACCTTGGCATATCCATATCCTGGAAGATCTACAAGGTACATAAAATCATTTACATTATAAAAATTGATCGTCTGTGTTTTTCCCGGCTGGGAGCTTGTCCTGGCTAATGCCTTACGGTTCATTAAACCGTTAATGAGGGAAGATTTTCCCACATTGGATTTCCCTGCAAAAGCGATTTCAGGTTTTCCCGTATCCGGCAGTTTGCTGGTAATACCGCAAACAATATCCAGTGAAACATTCTTTATTACCATTTTTTAACCTCTCATCCGGCAAGTGCCCTTTCAAGCACTTCATTCATATTTTCAACGAACGTAATTTTCAGTCCGTCTGTAATCTCTTCATCCAGCTCTTTGACATCAGGCTTGTTTTCTTTAGGTACAAGCACTTCCTTAATTTTTGCATACCTGGCAGCAAGAAGCTTCTCCTTCAGTCCGCCGATTGGAAGAACACGTCCCCGAAGAGTAATCTCACCTGTCATTGCAACCTCTGCCCGTACAGGCTTTTTGATAATTGCTGACAGCATTGCTGTTGCCATGGTTATTCCTGCAGATGGGCCATCCTTTGGCACTGCCCCTTCCGGAATATGTACATGGATGTCATTCTCCTGGAAAAATTCCTGCTCAATTCCATACTTATGGGCAACAGAACGAATATAACTGATACCTGCCTGTGCAGATTCCTTCATCACATCTCCAAGCTGCCCTGTTAACACAAATTCACCTTTACCTGGCATAATATTTACTTCAATCTGAAGAGTATCGCCTCCTACCTGTGTCCATGCAAGGCCTCTTGCAATACCGATCTCATCTTTTTTATTTGCCATCAGGTAATTGTATTTCTCCTGTCCCAGAAAATCAGAAAGATTTTTTCCGGTAACGGTTACCTTTTCTTTGCCTTCTTCCATGATCAGCCGTGCTGTCTTACGACAGATCTGTCCAATCAGGCGCTCCAGATTACGTACTCCCGCTTCTTTTGTATAATTGTTAATGATTCTGCGAAGCGCTGTACTCTGAATGGAAAGCTTGCCCTTAGGAATTCCATTGGCCTCCATCTGCTTCGGAATCAGGTGTTCCTTTGCAATATGCTCTTTCTCATTCTCTGTATAACCGCTGATCTCAATAACCTCCATTCGGTCAAGAAGCGGTCTTGGAATTCCCTGGATGTCATTGGCAGTGGCAATAAACAGTACCTCGGAAAGATTCTGCGGCAGCTCTACGTAGTGATCATTGAAATGATTATTCTGTTCCGGATCCAGCACCTCCAGAAGCGCTGAAGAGGTATCCCCTTTATAATCACTGCTGGTCTTGTCAATTTCATCCAAAAGCATCAACGGATTTGCCACCCCAGCCTGCTCAAGGGCAACGGTCACTCTTCCAGGCATAGCACCTACATAGGTTTTTCTATGTCCCCTGATCTCAGCTTCATCTCTCACACCACCCAGGCAGATACGCACGTAACGTTTCCCTGTAGCTTCTGCAACTGATTTGGCAATGGAAGTCTTGCCTGTTCCAGGAGGTCCTACAAGACAAAGAATCGGGGATTTGCCCTTATGTGTCAGTTTACGGACAGAAAGGAATTCCATAATTCTTTCCTTTACATCCTTCAGACCATAATGACCCTCTTCCAAAATCTTCCAGGCAGCCTTCAGATCCTCTGAATCTTCTGAGCATTTATCCCATGGAAGAGAAAGAAGTGTCTCAATATAGCCTCGGAGAATACTGCTCTCTGCCGCATTGGTACTGGTAATCTTAAAACGTCCGATTTCCTTGAGAATGCGATCCTTCACTTCCTGGGAAGCAGTCAGCTCTCTTGCTTTTCTGCGAAACTCTTCTGCTTCATCAGCTGTATTGTCTTCCCCAAGCTCTTCACGGATCAGCTTCAGCTGTTCTCTTAAAATATACTCACGCTGATTTTTATCCACTCTCTTTTTCAGCTTCTGCTGAAGATCATGACTGATATCCAGCACGTTAATCTCATTGCTGAGAATAGCACCAAGCAATTCATATCTGTCAGACAGCTTTGCTGCCTCCAGAAGCTTCTGTTTGCTCTGCCAGGAAAGAGGCAGATTCACAGCAATCTGATCGATCAGCTCCTTCGCTCTCTGGCAATTCATAATCTGGGAAGCCAGCTCCTTGCCTATTTTGCCCCCTTTGGCGCAATAGGTATGAAAAAGCTCCTTTATGCTTCTGTACATTGCCTCAAGCATTGCCTGAGGCAGTTCCTCTTCTTTCTCACCCATCAGAACAATCTCAGCCCTGATATAAGGTGTCTCCTGCTCCAGCCCCAGAAGCTCTGCCCTTCTGGTTCCTTCTACAAGAACACGAAGCAAATTGTCCGGAAGCTTAACAACCTGCTTAATATATGCCACAGTTCCTACCTGAAAAAGCTGCACAAAGCCCGGATCTTCAATCTGCGGATCCTTCTGTGTAACCAGAAAAATCTTCTGGTCCTGAAGCATTGCTGCTTCAATGGCCTTCTTGGAGCGCTCCCGGCTTACATCAAAATGAATGATCATGCCCGGAAGGATCGTCGTTCCACGCAGTGCAATGGCAGGAAGTACATTAATTGGCTCACTCATCTGTTGTCAGATCCCTTCTTCACGCTGTTTCAGGAGTGCCCTTCTTATGCGCACGCTGGTTTCTTCTGCCTGCATTTGAGACATTAACCTGCTCCACCGGGGCTTCTCCGTGAACGATCTGAGGTTCACCTGTTCCCTCCACAGCTTCTTTTGTAATTATACATTTACGAATGGTGTCATCGGATGGAGTCTTATACATCAGATCCATAAGAGTGCTCTCCATAATTGCACGAAGTCCTCTGGCTCCGGTCTTGCGTTCCATAGACTTTCTTGCCATAACACGAAGTGCATCATCCTCAAAATCAAGCTCTACGCCGTCCAGCTCAAACAGCTTGTGGTACTGCTTTGTCAGCGCATTTTTCGGCTCCCGGAGGATACGAAGAAGTGCATTTTCATCCAATCCGTCAAGTGTTACTACAACCGGAACACGTCCTACAAACTCAGGAATCAGGCCATAGCGGATCAGATCCTCCGGCATTACCTGCTTAAACAGCTCACCTACATTCTGCTCTTCCTTGGAAGCAACCTCTGCACCAAAGCCAATAGCCTTGGTATCCTGACGTCCCTCAATGATCTTCTCCAGACCATCAAAAGCACCGCCGCAGATAAACAGAATATTTGTGGTATCAATCTGAATAAATTCCTGATGAGGATGCTTTCTTCCTCCCTGCGGCGGAACACTTGCCACAGTTCCCTCAAGAATTTTCAAAAGTGCCTGCTGTACACCCTCACCGGAAACATCACGGGTGATGGATACATTCTCAGACTTTCGGGTGATCTTATCTATCTCATCAATATAAATGATGCCATACTGTGCACGATCAATGTCATAATCGGCAGCCTGAATAATTTTCAAAAGGATATTCTCAACATCCTCTCCTACGTATCCGGCTTCTGTCAGTGTAGTAGCATCTGCAATGGCAAAAGGCACGTTCAGAAGTCTTGCAAGTGTCTGTGCAAGCAATGTCTTACCTGATCCAGTCGGTCCCAGCATAAGAATGTTGCTCTTCTGAAGCTCTACATCCAGATTTCTGGATGCTGTTACACGTTTATAATGATTATATACGGCAACAGAAAGTGCTTTCTTGGCCTCGTCCTGTCCGATTACATAGTCATCCAGAATCCCATGGATTTCCTCCGGCTTCATCAGATTGATTTCTGATCCAAGAATATCTTCCTGACCGTATCCTCCAAATTCTTCTTCCATGATCTCCGAGCAGATTCCCACACATTCATCACAAATGTAGGCTCCATCCGGTCCAGCGATCAGCTTGCGGACCTGATCCTCGGTTTTCTGGCAAAAGGAACATCTTACCTTTCCTTCTCTTATCTTCTCAGCCATGAATCTCTAACTTTTCCTTTCTATAATGAAGAAGTCTTTCTTCTGAAAAAGATTTCTTTATTTATTAAAATTTGAAATTTTTTATAAAATATTCCTATTTTACAAAATTTTCCCTTTTTACAAGATAAGACTCCTGTCAGTTCAGGAGTCTTTTCTTACAGTTGCATGCAAAAGAAAACTCCAGCAGGGGTTTCTTTTGTTTTCGTTCTTACTTATGGGCTACAACACCATCGATCAAACCGTAAGCTAATGCTTCTTCTGCTGACATATAATTGTCGCGGTCTGTATCTTTCTCTACAACCTCAAGAGGCTGTCCGGTATTTGCTGCCAGAATTTCATTTAATGTTCTCTTGGTCTTGGCAATGTGATCTGCCACGATCTGAATCTCTGTAGCCTGTCCCTGAGCTCCGCCAGAAGGCTGATGGATCATGATCGTAGAATTCGGCAGTGCAAATCTCTTACCCTTTGTACCACCAGCAAGAAGGAATGCTCCCATACTGGCAGCCATTCCCAGACAAATAGTGGAAACATCGCACTTAATATACTGCATGGTATCATAAATTGCCATACCAGCTGTTACGGAACCACCCGGGCTGTTAATGTAAAGCTGGATATCCTTTCCAGGATCTTCTGCTTCCAGAAACAGCAGCTCTGCAACAACCAGACTGGCTGTCACATCGTTGACTTCTTCTCCCAGGAAAATGATTCTGTCCTTCAGAAGCCTTGAATAAATATCATAGCTTCTTTCTCCTCTGCTTGTCTGCTCAATGACATAAGGCACTAAACTCATATATTCCCTCTTTTCTTATCAGGTAAACGCTCCTGCTGCATCAGAGCAGGAGCGTTGTTATCTGCTTACAGATTATTCAGCGTCTGCAGCTTTCTCAACTTCTACAGCTGTATCAGCAATAATTGTAACAGCCTTCTGAACAGCCATATCTTTCTTCATCTGCTCAATTCCGCTCTCACCGATTGCTTCTCTGATCTTGTCAGCTTCCATCTTATAAGCATCTGCCATCTTCTGGATCTCTTCTGCGATTTCTTCTTCAGATGGCTGAATATCCTCTGCTTCAGCTACTTTCTCAAGAACCAGTCTTGTCTGGATTCTCTTAAGAGCCTGTGGCTTCATATCTTCCATCATCTTGTCCATGCTCTGGCCTGTGAACTGGAAGTACTGCTCCATGGATAATCCCTGCTGCTGCATTCTTCTTGCAAAATCGTCAAGCATCTGACGGCACTCAGTCTTGGTCATAAGCTCCGGAATATCCATCTGTGCATTCTCGATTGCTTTATCTACTGCTGCATTTTCTTTTGCAGTTCTTGCTTCTTTTTCTTTCTTCTCTGTCAGGTTCTTCTTAACATCCTCTTTGTACTCAGCAAGAGTATCAAACTCAGATACGTCCTTAGCGAACTCATCATCAAGCTCCGGAACCTCTTTTGTTTCAAGCTTCTTAACATCACACTGGAATACAGCTTCCTTGCCAGCAAGCTCTTTTGCCTGATATTCCTCTGGGAAAGTAACCTTAACTTCTACGTGGTCACCTGTGTTAGCTCCAACGAGCTGATCCTCAAATCCCGGAATAAATGTGCCGGATCCAAGTGTAAGAGCATAGTCAGATCCTTTGCCTCCGTCAAATGCCACACCATCAACAAAGCCTTCGAAATCAATTGTTGCAATATCGCCGTTTGCAGCTGCACGATCCTCAACAACAACTGTTCTGGAGTTCTTGTCCTGCTCCTTCTTAACTTCTGCGTCAACTTCCTCGTCTGTTACAACGATCTCAGTCTTCGGAACCTCTACTCCCTTGTAATCTCCAAGAGTAACCTCTGGCTTGGTAGCAACGTCAGCTGTGAAGATAAGTGCCTTACCAGGCTCCATCTGTGTAACATTGATCTCCGGCTGAGAAACGATCTCAAGCTCGCATTCTGCAAGAGCCTTGCTGTACTCCTGTGGTACAAGAGAATTAACAGCGTCTTCCATAAATACGCCCTTTCCATACATGCTCTCAATCATCTTTCTTGGAGCTTTTCCTTTACGGAATCCAGGAAGGCTGATTCTGCCTTTCTGTTTCTGGTAAGCCTTCTCCATTGCTTTGTCTAACTCTTCAGCGGAAACTTCGATGGTAAGTTTCGCCATGTTTTTCTCTAATTTCTCCACCTGTAAACTCATTTTCGTGTTCCTCCTTAATATTCAGGTAAAATGTCAGGTCCAATGCAGCCGCATGTGCATAGCGGATAGACATTGTCCATTTTTCAATCATAACGCAGGGTTTCCCCCTATTATTACAGTCATTTTAGAAGTATAGCACAACCAGATTAAAAACACCAGTGTTTTTTTGTGCTTTTGCCTTCTATTCCTGAAAATTCCAAGTTCCTGAGAATTATTTCCTACTTATATACTACAGATTCTGCAATCTGATCTGCTTTTTCCTGTCCAAGCAGCTGGGAAATCAGCGAAAGACTGAAATCAATAGCGGTTCCAAGCCCCCGGCTTGTGGTAATATTTCCATCGACCACCACATTATCTTCCAGTCTGACTGCATCTCCAAGTCCATCCATGCAGGCCGGATATGCAGTTGCTTTCTTTTCATGAAGAAGCCCGATTTTTGCAAAAACAGTAGGAGCCGCACAGATAGCTGCAATCCTGCCTCCATTATTATAGAAGCTTCTCACAAGTCCGGTAAGTGGCTCAAATTCACCCAGATAAGTAGTTCCCGGCTGTCCTCCCGGAAGAACTAGCATATCTGCATCTGTAAAATCAGCGTCATTAAAAACAGTGTCTGTAAGCATGGTGATACCATGCGCTGTGGTAATCTGTTTTGTATTTTTTATGGAAACAGTTGTAACCGTAATTCCGGCCCTTCGCATAAGGTCTACTACAGTCAGACCTTCAATATCTTCAAATCCATCTGCAAGAAAAATATATACTTTTTTGCCCATAATACAACCTCCTGAATTCTATAACAAAAATCACATTTTTTTGCCTTTATCTGCTGCACCCTTCAGTGCTTCAAATACTGCACTGCGGAAGCCATTTTGCTCCAAAATGCGAACTCCCTCAATAGTGCTTCCTGCCGGAGAGCACACCATATCTTTAAGCTCTCCCGGATGCATACCGGTTGCAAGAACCAGCTTCGCACTTCCCATAACTGCCTGGGCGGCGAACTGATATGCCTGTTTTCTTGGCATTCCCTGGGCAACAGCAGCATCTGCCATTGCTTCAATAAACATAAATACATAAGCCGGAGAGCATCCGCTGACTGCACCAACTGCATCCATCAGTCTCTCAGGCACTACTTCAGTACGTCCAAAGCTATTTGTGATAGTAAGGATCTGCTCCAGGTCTTCTCTGGTTACACGCTCATTGACACATGCTCCGGTCATACCTGCTCCTACCAGTGCCGGAGTATTCGGCATAAGACGTGCCACCTTTAACGGCTGCTCACATTTTTCCTCAAGCCATGCAAGAGTTTTGCCGGGAGCAATTCCAATGATCATATGCTCCGGTGTCAGATAACCTTTAACCTGGCCAATTACCTCCTCATAAAACTGAGGTTTCACAGCCAATATAACAATATGTGCATTTTTTACGACCTCACAGTTATCCATAGTGGTAACTACGCCAAGCTTTTCACGGCTTCTTCTGCTTCCCTCTTCTGTGAGATTTGAAACAATAATCTCATTTTTATCAAACACACCATTTTTCAGGATTCCGCCGATCATTGCGGAAGCCATATTTCCACATCCGATAAATCCGATTTTCATGTTTTTGGCTCCTCTCGTACAAGTGCTTTTTCAGACACACTCTGAATTAATATGTTGAAATTTATTATAAAATAAAAAAATAATGGACGCAACATATTTTAAAGCTACGGATGTTGCTATTTAAAATGGCTGTCCGGCACTAATTGTCCGGACAGCCATTTTTAAAATTTACTGTTTATCTGTACCCTTGCTCAAAGTACTGTTATGGTACTTCGCAGAATACGTCACATCCTCCCCAAACCACTGCGGAGGCTGATATGCATGAGCTGCCTCTTCAGAAGGAAACTCTACCTCAGCCAAAAGAAGTCCCTCGTATGGAGCGTCAAATACATCTAATTCAATGAACAGGCCATCTTTCTCAGGAATCACATATCGGATCTTGGAAATCACGATTCCGTCTGCTTTTGGCTTCAAATGCTCGTAAGCTTCCCGGGTCAGAGGCAGATTGTATTCCTCTCTTGCCAGCAGTCCCTTTGATTTATAAGTCAGATAATAATTATCATTTGACTTGCGGATCCGCACTACCGGCTCTGTACATAAATATCCCTGTTCAATCACTTTACATGGATACTGCTTCAGATTATCAGGAAGGTCTTCTTTTTTTACAAGAAACTTTCTCTCAATTTCCAATTTAGTTTCCTCCGTATATGCAAAATTGAGGGCCAATACCCTTGCCCTCAATTTTACTCTTCTCCTGCTTTTTATGCAACTATTTCTCTTCTTCCGGATCCAAAGTCCAGTTTCTTCTTCCGAATCTGGTAGCAAGAGCCAGCATTTCTTTTTGCAGTTCCTTTGTAAACTGGCCTTCTGTCAGACGCCATTTCCAGTTGATTCCAAGTGTGGACGGCTGGTTGATCCGGGCCGTATTATCCAGCTGCAAATAATCCTGAATTGGAATAATACATCTTCCGGCAGCACTTCCCATAACAAGGCGGATCAGATTTCTGCAGACTCCCTTCTCATCATCATGGAAATTCCACAGATATTCACGAACCATATGACGCTCTTCAGGTGTAATATCACCATACCAGCCAAGAAGCGTTTCGTTGTCATGCGTTCCGGTATAAACAACGCAGTTTGATGTATAGTTATGCGGCAGATAATCACTTGCATTTCCTGTATCCCGGGCATCAAAGGCAAACTCAATTACCTTCATATTGGGATAGCCGCTCTCCTCCACAAGGCGCTTCACAGAATCTGTCATAAAGCCAAGATCCTCTGCAATAATATCCTTGTGACCAAGTCTGTAAGATACTGTGCGGAAAAGATCCATTCCCGGTCCCTTTTCCCACCAGCCACGTTTTGCATCTTTGTCACCATAAGGAATCGCATAATACTCGTCGAAGCCACGGAAATGATCAATGCGGACAACATCGTACATATTAAAGCAATGAGCCAGACGCTTTATCCACCACTCAAATCCTGTATTCCTATGCACATCCCATCTATACAGAGGATTTCCCCAAAGCTGTCCGGTTGCAGAAAATCCATCTGGCGGGCAGCCGGCAACCTGGGTAGGCTCATTATTTTCATCCAGCTTAAACAGCCCCGGATTTGCCCATGTATCGGCACTGTCCATTGCAACATAGATTGGAATATCTCCAATAATACGAATTCCTTTTTTGTTGACATAAGCCTTTAGCTTCGCCCACTGCTCATAAAATTTAAATTGCATGTATTCCTGAAACTCAATTTCAAAATAGAGTTCTTTTCTGTAGTAATCCAGCGCATTACTCCAGCGAAGACGAATATCCTCAGCCCACTGAGTCCACGGAATTCCTCCGAAGCGATCCTTTACTGCCATAAAAAGAGCATAATCTCCAAGCCAGTGAGACTGCTCCTGCTGAAATCTTACAAAATCAGGATTCTTGGAAATCTCACTTCTCTCGTAAGCTTTGCGAAGGAGCTTATAGCGTCCCTTGTAAATTTTCTCATAATCCACATCATCTTTTCTGGAACCAAAATCTACCGCATCACATTCTTTTTTTGTCAGAACACCTTCCTCAATTAAATCCTCAAGACTGATAAAATAAGGATTTCCTGCAAAAGTAGAAAAAGACTGGTAGGGTGAATCCCCATAGCTGGTAGGACCAAGAGGCAGAATCTGCCAGCAGCCCTGACCTGCCGCTTTTAACTGGTCCGCAAATTCATATGCACTTTTTGAAAAGCATCCGATTCCATATTTAGACGGCAGGCTGCTGATCGGAAGCAGTACACCGCATTCTCTTTGAATTCCCATTTTTCCCTCCATAATATCCAGAAACTTAATCCTGATTCTTCGCATTGTTCACTACAAACACAACAGCATTCGCGTTTGACATACTTGTTTATATGATGGCACATTTCATCATACAGAATCAATATTAAATTTTCAAGAAATATGGCATTTTTTTCTAATAATGATGTTTTTTATGCTGTTCTTGTTCCTCTCGCTCCGGTTATCCTTGTACTGGCATCAAATTCACGGAGCTTCTGTTTGGATTCTTCACTTAAATTTCTTGGTACCTGAACCTGGATTGTTACGTACAGATCACCATAGACTCCGGCTTTACCCATAACCTGAATGCCCTTACCTCTCAGACGGATCTTGCTGCCGGACTGGGTACCTTCCGGAATTCTGCACATTACCTGGCCACTCAAAGTCTGAACTCTGGCTTCTCCGCCAAGGGCAGCTGTTATAAAGGGAACATTTACTGTGGTATAAATGTCTGCACCTTTTCGCTCAAATCCTGCCCTTTCTCCCACATGAACCTTCAGAAGAAGGTCTCCTGCCGGAGCACCTCCGCAGCCTGGATTGCCTTTTCCTCTCAGACGGATGCTTTTTCCGTTATCAATTCCTGCGGGGATGTGGACCTTCAGGGTTTGTTTACCATTTCCATCTGCATTGGAAAGATTGATCAGCTTATCACAGCCAAGGGCGGCTTCGTTAAAGCTGATGGAAATTTCCGCATTTAGATCCTGTCCTTTCTGCTGGTAGCTGCCTCCGAAGCCAGAACCGCCAAAGCCCGAGTCTCCAAAGCCATGTCCGCCAAAACTGTGTCCGCCAAAGCCATGAGTAGAACTGCTGCGGCCGGATGTACTTCCTCCGAAGCCTCCGCCAAATAGATTCTTTAGAATATCGTCCATATCACCGCCTTCAAAATGGTACTCCTGATAGCTGCCATCTGGACTTCTGTATGCACCGCTCCTGCCTTTTCCAAATCCGCCGAAGCCGCCAAAGCCTGAGCCACCGAAGTCAGACTGGTTGAAACCTCCGGCGCCATATCCTGCACCGCCGCCCTCTTCAAATGCAGCGTGCCCAAACTGGTCATATAATTTCTTTTTCTCAGGGTCGCTAAGCACATTATAGGCTTCTGTAATTTCTTTAAACTTCTCCTCAGCATCCGGGTTTCCCTCGTTGGAATCCGGATGATATTTCTTCGCCATCTTACGATAGGCTTTTTTTATTGCCTCTTTATCTGCACTGCGGTTAATCCCCAGCACTTCATAATAGTCTCTCTTTGTTCCCATATTGGTCACCTCTAACTCCTCATATTACTTATCATTAATCTTAACTGATTGTTATATCTAACTGCTGTTTCCACCTACACAAATTCCCCGGAATTTCTTCCGGGGAATGCTACTGTCCACCTCCCAAATAGCATCCGGGGAACAGCTTATTTTCATTTGTTCTATATGTAATATAACGCTCATTCTTCAAAAAGTCAAGCCATTGCATTTAATTTCATATTTTTTTCACATTGTATGATATCAGGGGCAAAATACCTTTTACACCTAACTTCATTACGTTGCATCTTCTTAAAATACTTATTCTATGTTATAATAACAGCACCTTACTATTTTTAGGAGAAATAACATGAAGAACAAACAATTAAGCCTCACTTCAGGTCCTATTTTACGGACTTTATCTGAGCTGGCACTACCAATTATGGCCTCTTCTTTTCTGGCTACCGCCTACAACATTACAGATATGGCCTGGATTGGAATGCTAGGTTCCAAGGCAGTAGCCGGCGTAGGTGTCGGAGGGATGTATGTATGGCTCTCCCAGGGACTTTCTTCCCTGGCAAGAATGGGCGGACAGGTAAACATGGCTCATTCCCTTGGAAGGGGCGATTCTAAAGCCGCCGCAGGTTTTGCCCAGGCAGCTCTGCAGCTTACCATACTGTTCTCTCTCTTTGTTACTTTGATCAGTATGTTTTTTACCAATCCTCTACTGCAGTTTTTTGCACTGAATGATGCAAAAACTTACAATAGTGCCAGAGTTTATATGCGAATCACCTGCGGACTGATTCTGTTTTCCTTCCTTTCACAAGTGTTGACAGGTCTTTTCACCGCCCAGGGTGATTCCAAAACACCACTGAAAGCAAACTTCTTTGGTCTGATTCTGAATATGATCCTCGATCCACTTTTAGTCCTTGGTATAGGACCTTTTCCAAGGTTAGAAGTTATAGGAGCCGCAGTGGCAACTGTTGCCGCACAGCTTGTCGTTCTGTTAATCCTTATTGCCGAAATTCTCCGTGACCACGGTGATTCCAATGTACTGCGCAAAATCCGTCTGTTCTCCAGACCGGATATCATCTATGTAAAAGGTGTATTTCGCATTGGAATCCCTACAGCACTCCAGGGAAGTATTTACTGTATCATCTCTATGATACTCACCCGAATGGTAGCAGGCTTCGGTGACGGAGCAATTGCTGTGCAGCGTGTAGGCGGACAGATTGAGTCCCTTTCCTGGAACACTGCTGATGGCTTCGGCTCTGCCTTGAATGCTTTTATGGGGCAAAACTACGGAGCAGGAAAAAAAGACCGAATCAAAAAGGGATACCATATTTCCCTTCGTCTTTTAATATGCTGGACTGCCCTGATCACCATTGCGTTTGTATTTTTCCCACGGCAGATTTCCGTACTGTTCTTCCACGAAGAGGATGTGATCCGGCTTTCCATAGATTATCTGCGAATTATTGGTTTTTCTGAGATTCTCCTCAGTGTGGAAATGATGACGGTAGGTGCCTTGTCTGGTCTTGGGCGTACATCACTTTGCAGTCTGATCAGCGTCAGCCTGACTGTTATACGAATTCCCCTCGCACTGATCCTGTCAGGCACTGCACTGGGACTGAATGGAATCTGGTGGGCACTGACACTTTCCACTGTTTCAAAGGGAATTATTTTCTATTTTGTGTTCCAGTATATTTGCGAACATAGTCTGTTAAGAACTACAAACAGATAATAAAAAAATCCGACAGGTGATATTTTCATAGCATCTGTCGGATCTTTTTATATAACAGAATTTTCTACCACTCCTGGCAACACTTCATAAACAGAACAGCCCATCATTTTTTCAAAATAGTCTTTTAATTCCAATATCTTTTTCCATCTGTCTATAGTAGCCGGATGCACTCCGTAACGTATGGTCACGTCAACAAAACGCTTTTCCAGAATGCAAAAGCCAGTAGGTAAAGCCAGGGAATCGCAAAGCTGTACCAGGCGGTCGTAGTCATCATAAATAGCATTTTTTATAAACTGCTCCATAAATTTATAGTCTTCTTCACTCACGTCAAACCTGCCTATAGATGTGTGAATATCTTGTATCATAAAAGCATGGGAAATACAAATCTGAGCTGCTTTCTCCCATCCACGGGACATACAATAACGATATCCATCTATAAGATGTTTCTCAGAGGTCACACCTGGATAGCGACCGATATCGTGAAGCAAGCCACAGATATAAGCTTTTTCCGAATCTATTTTTGCACAGCGACAGGCTATATTTTCACATGCCATAGCTACATATCTGGAATGATCTACCCATACTCCCGGATTGGATTTAGATGCTGCCTGTAAAGCATTTTCTGCTGTTTTTCGATCTGGTTCCATTTAACACACCTCCTGAAGTACGCTTCATATACTCTCGAAAGACTTTTTCCAAATAACCGCTTCCCTCTATTTAATGATTTATTGTAGCATTTCAGCGTTCATATTTCCAGTGCTTTTCATCATTTTATAGGAGCAGGGAATCAGCATAAATGTGTTTGCGAACATTTGAGGACTCCTTCTCTTATTTCCTGTATTTAATCGGTTAAATAGCCAGCAGGTTCTTAATTGCCTCCATATACACTTCTACAGCCTCCTCCATCTCGGAGACCAGGAGAAACTCATCAGCGCCATGAATGTGATAATCCATATCCAGTTTTTCCGGACCAAACGCAATGATATTTTTCAAGGATTTGGCATAAGTACCTCCTCCAATTACCATCGGTTTGTTTTTTGTATCACCTGTCACATCCACATAAGCCTTGTACAGGGCATTTACAAGCGGAGATTCTCTTGGGAAAAATAATGGATTTCCAATTTCACCAGCTTCAATTCGGCCATTTTTGTCTTCCAGATTACCTTCTATACGCTTCAGAATGTCATCCTTTTTGAAGGTTACAGGTACACGGATATCGATGGTACAGGAAATCACACCATTCTCTGTTTTTACAATTCCATTGCAGAAGGTCAGCTCACCAAATTCATCGGCAATTTTAAGATTAACGCCGGAGCCATCGCAGGCAGTTCCAATATGCTGATTATAGAATTTAACAAAATCATCGTCAAATCCTGCCTTCTCAAGACATTCCATAGTAACACCTGCTGCATTGATGCCAAGAGTCGGCGTGCTGGCATGTGCCGGTATTCCTTTTGCATAAATAGTAATCTGATTTTCTTCTTCCGTCACTTTATATTCCTGAAGCTTTGTTTCGGAGAGTACCTGCTCCATTTTTTCCTTAAGACCCGCCTTAGCCGGAATCACAGTAGTACAGGTATCACATACAGCGTTTGAGACAAAACCGCCATTCATAGAAATAATTCTGGTGTTTTTGGAATATGCCATCATGGACATATGACCTTTTTCACCATGAATACATGGGAAATTCGCGTCAGGAGTGAAGCCACAGGATAACTCCTCCTCTACCTCATTATAATGCTCCATACATTTAGAACCAGTCTCCTCATTGCAGCCCATGATCAGGCGAACTCTTTTATTCAGCTTCACACCGGAATCGCGAAGAAGCTTCATGGCATAAAGAGCTTCGATTACAGGACCTTTATCATCTGTGGTTCCACGGCCGTATACATGGTCACCATCTCGTGTCAGTTTAAATGGATCATAGCTCCAATCGCCGCCCACAGGTACAATATCAAGATGACCAGCAATACCTACAATATCCTCGCCATCTCCCATTTCCGCATAACCACAGTAATTATCAAGATTTACTGTTTTAAAACCAAGCTCTCTGGCAATTTCAAGTCCAACTGCAAGTGCCTCTGCCGGTCCTTCTCCAAAAGGTTTCCCCTCTGATGCAGTACCAAGCTGAGAGTCAATTGCAACCAGCTTGCCAAGGTTTGCAAGCATTTCTTCAGATAATGCATGGATTTTTTCTTTTGTATTCATCGCTTTTTTCTCCTTATTATTGATTGATTTTTTGCAATATTGCTTCCAATAAATCTCCCTGAAGATAGAAGGTCGTCTCGAAATGAAGATACGACAATGATACCTTATCCCATAACAGAAGAATTTTTGCAGGAAATTCTTCATCGGCATCCCAGAATTGAAGCAGTACTGAAAAGTCTGAGAAAACAGGCATTTCCATAGTCAGGTCAGCGCCTGCCAAACATTTCAAAGACCTGCCGCCCATACTTAGACAGGCATCCCTGACTGCATTCGTTTTGCCTGAAAAGGCCTTTTCATATTTTTTTACAAATGTGTCTCCCGATGGACTGCTTCCGGCAGCAACAAATCTGTTTACCGGCTGCCACTGATATGTCAGTGGCGGAAGTGGTTTGTCTTCTGAGTAGCAAAGCAGATCATAAATGGTCATGACGATTGTGTATTCTCTGCATGTCTGCCACATAGATTCCGCCATATATTCAATTGCCCCATCCAATCGCCTGATTCGATATTTGGTTCCAATATAATTCAGGTACAGATATTCTCTGTCACTTTTCAGGCTGTACTTCTTTATGAGCATATTCTGGTCATATCTTAGAAAAATTTTTCTTCCTATATATACCTGTTTTTCATAGTTATCTGTATTTTTTTCTATGTCTATCACCTCGTCTGAATAATATATAACATAATATAGATTTTATGACAAGGGACTTTTCATCCTGAATGCCATTGCTTCCGCCGAAGCAATTTGTTTCATCGCTTACCTACCTTTAGCTTTACTTTCTTTCTGCAATATCATTTTTCATCAGATACCCATATTTACGCATCTGCATTCTTAATAGCTGCTCCACGCGTCTTATTACTTCCCTTGGATAATTTTCTGAATTTTTCTGTAAGTATATCTGAATGTCTTTGAATGTAAATTGGAAACCAATCTGAATGCCATACAGTTCTTCTGCTGCATCCAACTGTATATCGAAATCAGAGCAAAATGGCTTTGCTTCAATTTTCCCCAGACAATATTCCAATGACTGGTCAATAGGATAATCCTGATTTATGTCAGCAAACATACAAAGTCCTTGATCAAAGAAAGGACTTAGTTCATATTTCTGTGTCTTTTCATTATAAATGACCGCAATATTGTTAGTATGTCTGTCCTCATTCATGAAAAACGCATCTATTTCCAACATTGCAGTCAGATATGCTCCAAAATTATCTATTTTAGTAATTTCTTCCACCTGAGTTACCAGGTACTGAATGCGTTCTGAAACATCTTCAAAATCTGAGAGCTTTGCTGCCAGACTTTCACCTGTATATCGACGATACAATTTTTCCAACGGAATCAGAATCTGATCTGCTTCCAGAAAATCCAAACTGGAACAGCCCTGAAATATCTTCCCATTATACTCAATTACAGCTGTTTCATACTCAACAAAAGGAAAAGGACAGCTACTCTTCTGCAAAAGGTCAGATACAAGAACTTCAGATAAACCTTCATATCCCATATAATCTGCCTTATACCACCTGTCATCAATCTTCCATTTGAGCTGGTCTCCCTTAGAAGTATGGCCGCTCTTATGCAAGGGAGAATATGCATCAAAATTGCGAATTTCCATTTTGGATCAGCCCTCCTTTTTCAGAATCATAATCCATTGATGATCATCTGACATACGCCCCTGTGTTTTTTCAATAATTAATAACGGATCATAAAATGGAAGCCCCATTTCTCTCAGGATATCTTTCCTATGATCGCGTGTTCTGGGAAAACAGCGTTCTTCGAGAAAATATTCAAAATCATCCCAATCCGGCTCAGTTACAACTCCAAACGCCCGGAAAATAATCTGATCTGTGTAGTTTTTAATCTTAATTTTTTCATGCCTGAAGTCAATATCTATCGTTGTACATAGATTGTCGTGATTCATGAAATTCATCCGCATTTTTACATCCGGATCATCAGAAAAATTATAAGCTCGCTTTATCTGACTGTAAATCGTCTGGCGGGAAACATGATATTGTTTTGCGATATCTGTAATTTTTTCTCCTCGCTTCTGCAACGCCAAAATATGTGCCAGCTGCTCTTCTGTAAACGAATTTTTCCTTCCGGTATTTTTCTTCTTTTCAGAAATTTTATTGCTATTCATATCAGCCTTCAAGCATCTGTAATTGTCAGCTTCTCTGGATATCTGCTGTAGTTCATGGATATCTGTTGTTCCAAAAATCCGCTGTATCTGTTCCTGAAAGTTCATACTCATATCACCACCTAAAAAAACACTGTAGAAACCACTTTCGCAACAAAACAGTTTGTGTAATTGAGTATAGCATGGGGTAAAAAGAAGTGTCAAGAAATAGTTTCTTGACACTTTCTGTTTTTTTATCTTTGCAATATGCTTATTACGAACATCTTTCTCATATTTTGCATATCCTAACAGAAGAAGTCTGTAAAGGAGTATCTGCATGAAAAATAGAAAATGGATTTCACTGACAGCAGCTGTGATGCTTGCAGTAACTGTACTGCCCGGCACAGCCTTTGCTGCAAGGAATGAGAACTCAAAGGAGGAACTTACAAAAGTTACATTAAATGAAGTAGCTCATTCCATCTTTTATGCACCACAGTATGTAGCAATTGAAGAGGGATATTTTAAGGACGAGGGGCTGGATCTGACACTGGTCACAGGCTTTGGTGCAGATAAGACCATGACTGCTGTAATTTCCGGTGAGGCAGATATTGGCTTTATGGGTGCTGAAGCATCTATCTATGCTTACCAGGAAGGGGCCACAGATCCGGTTGTAAATTTCGCACAGCTTACCCAGCGTGCCGGAAACTTCCTTGTGGCAAGGGAAGAAATGCCGGATTTTAAATGGGATGATCTGAAGGATAAGCGGGTTCTTGGCGGACGAAAAGGTGGCGTACATATATCAATGTAAATTATGAGACAATTGTAATTTTGTGTAATTGGGTGGATGGGTTGAATAGTGCAAAGAAGTCGCAGAAAATAGAATAGCTTTAAATATA
>CAKRKL010000022.1 GCA_934358405.1 uncultured Blautia sp. | reverse complement strand
AGGGAAAGCAGAATGAAGATAATACCTTCTGCAAATACGGCAACCAGAGCCTGTTCCCAGGAGTATCCCATGCCAAGGACTACGGTGTATGCAAAATAAGCATTCAGACCCATTCCAGGAGCAAGGACAAACGGGTAATTGGATAACAGCGCCATCAGGCAGGTTGCGATGAAGGAAGACAGGGCAGTTGCGGTAAATACTGCGCCTCTGTCCATTCCGGCTGCGGAAAGGATGTTCGGGTTGACTGCAAGAATGTAGGCCATGGTCATGAATGTGGTGATTCCAGCCATTACCTCAGTCTTCACGTCAGTTCGGTGTTCCTTCAGGTGAAAAAGTTTTTCTAGGTTCATAAAAGTACCCCCTTCTTTTTACGGCACTATGTGCCGGATTTTACATTTTGGTGTGTTTATTGATATATTTCGCTTTATATTTGGAATAAACAATTGTCTGATCCTTATAAAGTCCGTAATATCCGGATGCTGCATAGCTGATGGAGACTGCAATGAGATAGAAGGAAACGCCCTTGAAGCCAAACATCTCAAATGCGATCAGGATAGAGGTAATCGGACAATTCGTTACGCCGCAGAACACAGCTGCCATTCCGCAGGCTGCGCAAAGGGACGGGGAAAGTCCCACAAGCTGTCCTGCCATGCAGCCAAAGGTAGCTCCCACGCAGAAGGAGGGTACGATCTCACCTCCGCGGAAGCCTGCACGCATGGTAAGGGCAGTAAGAAGCATTTTCCAGAAGAATGCCATGTAATCGGTCTGACCCGTCTCCACAGCCTTCTCGATCAGCTCTGCGCCTGCACCCATGTAATCCGTTGTTCCAAGGAGCAGGGTGATTGCAATTACAAGAACAGAGCCTGCCACCACACGTATGTATTTATTGGGAAAAAATTTCCCGTATAATTTAGCTGTCTGATTTAAAACAATGCAAAAAAGAATGCTGATCACGGCGCATCCAAGTGCGACAACGCCCATTTTCAGTCCGGTTTCCAAAGAAAAGGCCGGAATGTTCACAACATGGAAGGCTTCAGGGGTGATTCCCATACCTGCCGCAAAACGGGATGCGATCAGGGAGGCGATCATACAGGGCATCAGTGCTGTATAGTACATGACACCTACGCTTACCACCTCCATGGAGAAAACCGCTGCTGCCATAGGTGTACCAAAAAGTGCAGAGAAAGCAGCACTCATACCGCACATAACGATCACATGCCGGTCCTCTTCATCCAGATGGATCCAGCGTCCCAGAAGATTGGCAACGCTTCCGCCAAGCTGGATTGCTGCGCCCTCACGTCCTGCAGATCCGCCGGTGAGATGGGTAAGTGCAGTGGAAACAAAAATCAGCGGCCCGGAAAGCCATGGCACATCATCCTGTGAACGGACAGTAGAAAGAACCTGGTTGGTTCCGCCATCCTCTTTACCAAGCTTGTCATACAAAAATACAATGCAAAGACCGGAAAGCGGAAGAAGATAAAAAATCCACTGGTTCGCTTTACGGCAATCGGTTACAGCCTTTAGTACAAATGAAAACAGGGTACTGAAGGCACCTGCCACACAGCCTATGATCACTGCAAGGATCAGCCACTTAAATAAGTTCCCCATATCCCGCCGGATCGCGCCGAAATAATAGAGCATTTTTTCTTTCGAAGATTGTGTGTTTTTTTCCATAATTCTCTTTCTTCCCCTCGTTGCCCGAAAAAGGCTTTTGGATTGCAAAAAAAGCCTTCCGGAACGAAAATTTAAGTATATTTTCATTATACTATAGGTGCATGAAAAATGCGACAAAAATTTTTGAGAATTTCAAAAATTGTCTATAAAATTGACGCAGATTTGAAAACAGAAACATAATTTATTATAAGCCTTCATTTTGGTGGGAAAAATAATGGAAAACTCCTTTTATACAGGAAAAGGAATCGGCGTGTGTATCCTGGATACCGGGATTTATGAGCATATAGATTTTGCAGGAAGAATCTGGGCGTTTTATGATTTTCTGTCTTTTAAGCGGCGTCCCTATGATGACAACGGACACGGAACCCATGTGGCAGGACTGGCAGCGGGAGATGGGACTGCATCCATGGGAAAATACAGAGGGGCAGCACCGGGATGCGGGATTATTTCCCTGAAGGTGCTGGACCGGTATGGAAACGGAAGTCAGGAGGACGTACTGCGGGCACTTCGGTGGGTCAGGGAATACCGCTGGCAGTATGGAATACGGGTGGTAAATATTTCCGTTGGAACCACCTGCAATTCCGGAAAGGATCATGTGCGTCTTCTTGACAGCGTGGAGCAGCTGTGGGACGAGGGGATGGTGATCGTTACAGCAGCCGGAAACCAGGGACCAAAGCCTGGCAGCATCACAGCTCCCGGCAGCAGCAAAAAGGTGATTACAGTAGGCTCCAGCGACCTTCTGGAGGGAAGCGGCGCAATATCAGGAAGAGGCCCTACAGAGGACTGTGTATGTAAGCCTGATGTGGTTGCGCCGGGGAACCAAATTATATCCTGCCTTCCGGGCAAACCCTATTCCTACGGGAAAAAAAGCGGAACCTCCATGTCCACGCCGCTTGTGTCTGGAGCCATTGCCTGTGCCCTTGAAAAGAATCCGGCTCTTACCAATACACAGATCAAGGACCTGCTTGTGAACAGCGCAGATGATATGGGGCTTCCAAGAAACCAGCAGGGCTGGGGACGCTTTAACAGACAGCGTTTTCTGGAAAGCGTCTGATAAAGAATTATCACTTTACAGCACAAAAGTACTTGACTGAACCACGTTAATTGAGTAAAATGGACAGCAAGCATAGATGGAGCCCTCTTTTACAAAAGCTACAAGGGAAAAAGCAGGGCTTCAGCCAACGAGGAGGAAATATTAATGGAAAACAGACGTGTTTCAATGAACCGCCATACAAATTTACTTCAGCTGGAAGAGCATATGTACCCGCTTGTGGATGTTACCACTCCTAACGTATTCCGAAATCTTTTTCCATATTCCGAAGTACCGAAGATTGCGTTCAACGACAGGGTCGTTCCACATCATATGCCAGATGACATCTGGATCACAGATACTACATTCCGTGACGGACAGCAGTCCAGAGCGCCTTACAGCACAGAACAGATCGTAAGAATCTATGACTATCTTCATAAGCTTGGCGGTCCGGAAGGAAGAATCCGTGCATCCGAGTTTTTCCTTTACAGCAAGAAGGACAGAGATGCAGTAGAGAAATGTATGGAAAGAGGCTATGAATTTCCGGAGGTTACCAGCTGGATCCGTGCCAACAAGAAGGACTTCCAGCTTGTCCGTGATATGGGCATGCGAGAGACCGGTATTCTGGTAAGCTGCTCGGACTATCATATTTTCTATAAGATGAAAATGACCCGTAAGCAGGCTATGGAGCATTATCTGAGCATTGTAAAGGAGTGTCTGGAAATCGGTGTTTCCGTGCGCTGCCATCTGGAGGACATTACACGAGCTGATATCTACGGTTATGTAATTCCATTCTGCCTGGAGCTGATGAAGCTTCGCCAGCAGTATGGCATTCCGATCAAGGTACGCTGCTGCGATACCATGGGCTACGGCGTCAACTACCCCGGAGCTGTGATTCCCCGATCTGTACCTGGTATTATCTATGGTATTATGGTTCATGCAGGTGTGCCATCTGAGCTGATCGAGTGGCACGGACACAATGATTTCTATAAGGCAGTAAGCAACTCCACCACAGCATGGCTTTATGGCGCCTGCGGTGTCAATACTTCCTTATTTGGTATCGGCGAGCGTACCGGAAATACACCTCTTGAGGCAATGGTATTTGAATATGCACAGCTCCGCGGTAATCTTGGAGGTATGGATACTACTGTTATCACAGAGCTGGCAGAATATTATGAGAAAGAAATCGGCTACCATATCCCGGAGAGAACTCCATTTGTAGGAAAGAACTTCAACGTGACAAGAGCCGGTATTCATGCTGATGGTCTTCTGAAAAACGAAGAGATTTACAATGTATTTGATACAGAGAAATTCCTGAACCGCCCTGTTGAGGTTGCAGTATCCAATACCTCAGGAGCAGCTGGAATCGCACACTGGATCGACAGCCACTACCGCTTGAAGGGTGATGAGAAGGTTGACAAGAACAGTGAGCTTGTAAAGATGATCAAAGCCTGGGTAGACAAAGAGTACGAAGATGGCCGTGTTACCGTGCTTTGCGATTATGAGCTTGAAAATGTGGTGGCAGAGGCTTGCACTCGTCTTGGAATTACGTTAAAATAAAGACACAGAAGCACAGCTTCCGGGCAATCCGTGACATTGCCGAAATCTTATACTTCACATTTAGGAGGAAATAATGGGAAAAATTCAGATGCAGACCCCTCTTGTTGAGATGGACGGGGATGAGATGACCAGAATTCTGTGGCAGATGATCAAGGACGAGCTTCTTCTTCCTTTTGTAGATCTGAAGACAGAATATTATGATCTTGGGCTGGAATACAGAAATGAAACAGATGACCAGGTTACAATAGACGCAGCAGAAGCTACCAAGAAATACGGTGTAGCAGTGAAATGTGCTACGATTACTCCTAATAAGGCCAGAATGTCTGAGTACGACCTTAAGAAAATGTACAAAAGCCCCAATGGAACCATCCGTGCGATCCTTGACGGAACAGTTTTCCGTGCACCTATTGTGGTAAATGGAATCGAGCCATGTGTTAAGAACTGGAAGAAGCCGATCACCATTGCACGTCACGCTTACGGTGATGTTTATAAGAACACGGAAATGTACATCGACAAGCCAGGAGATGCCATGCTGGTATTTAAAGGGGCAGACGGCGAGGAGAGAAGTGAGCTGATCCATCACTTTGATACCCCAGGTGTGATCCAGGGTGTTCACAACCTTGACAAATCCATTGCAAGCTTTGCAAGATGCTGCTTTAATTATGCACTGGATACCAGACAGGATCTGTGGTTTGGCGGTAAGGATACCATTTCCAAAACCTATGACGGCAGATTCAAAGAAGTCTTTTACGATATTTTCGAGAAGGAATTCAAGGAGAAATTTGAGGCAGCAGGCATTACCTTCTTCTACAGCCTGATCGATGATATTGTTGCCCGCGTGATGAAAGCAGAGGGCGGATTTATCTGGGCATGCAAGAACTATGACGGAGATGTTATGAGCGACATGATCTCCTCAGCATTTGGTTCTCTTGCCATGATGACCTCTGTTCTGGTTTCCCCGGATGGCTACTATGAGTATGAGGCTGCACATGGAACTGTACAGAGACATTATTACCGCCATCTGAAGGGAGAGGAAACCTCCACCAACTCCGTTGCCACTATCTTTGCATGGACAGGAGCACTTAGAAAGCGCGGAGAGCTGGATCATAACAAGGAGCTTATGGAGTTTGCCGATAAGCTTGAGAAGGCAACCCTTTCCGTGATCGAAGGCGGTCAGATGACCAAGGATCTGGCACTTATTACTACCTTAAAGGATGTAAAGGTTCTCAACAGCCGCGAATTTATTGTGGCAATCAGAGAGAAGCTTGAGAATATGTAAAAAGAAAACAGGAGCAGCTTTGGAAAATGAATTCCAATTCTGCTCCTGCTTTTCTTTTTATAAAAGGAAGCTAAGCTGGCAGCCCTTTTGGGATGCGCTTTACGCCAGCTCCTCCCATCTCTCATAAAGCCCTTCCAGTTCTTCTGCAATTGCCGCTTTTTCCCTGCTTAATTTGGTACATTCGGCTACATTGGTACAAACATCCGGAAGAACCATAGTCTCGTCAATCTCCTTGTCCCTGGTTTCCAGCTCCTCAATGCGAGCCTCCACCTTCTTAAGCTCATTCTCACGCTTGCGCTTTAGTGCCTGCTCCTCTTTTTGCTGCTGCCAGGTCAGCTTGGTTTCAGAAACCGCTTCCTTTATCTCTTGTGCAGCAGTCTCCTGTGCAGGCGCATAGATCTGGGTCATTTCATCCTTCTTTTCCAGATAGTAATCGTAATCCCCAATGTAATTTACAATGGCCTGATTGGTCAGATCCATGATTCTGGTAGCTGTCTGGTTAATAAAATAACGGTCATGGGAAACATACAGCACCGTACCAGTATAGCTGTTCAGCGCCTCCTCAAGGATCTCCTTGGAAGCAATATCCAGATGGTTGGTGGGCTCATCCAGGATCAGGAAGTTCGCCTCGGAAAGCATGAGCTTGGCAAGGGAAACACGACCACGCTCGCCACCGGACAAAGAAGAAATCAGCTTAAACACATCATCCCCTGTGAAAAGGAAGGCTGCAAGCATATTGCGGATTTCTGTCTCAGTCAGAGTCGGATAGGTGTCAGAAATCTCCTGGAAAATAGTTTTCTCCATATGAAGCACATGGTGCTCCTGATCGTAGTATCCGATCTGCACCTTGGAGCCAAGGGCAAAACGACCTGCATCAGCATCCACGATTCCGTTGAGAATCTTCAAAATGGTGGTCTTGCCCGTTCCGTTGTTTCCAATAAGAGCCACCCGTTCTCCACGTTTGATCTCAAAGCTGATATCCGTAAACAGGGTCTGTCCCGGGAAGGCCTTGGAGAGACCTTCTACAGTAAGCACATCATTTCCGCTGATAAATCTTGGTTCCAGGGAAATGCGCATCTGGTTGTCAATTTCAACAGGCTTGTCGATCCTCTGGATCTTATCCAGCATTTTCACACGGCTCTCTGCCCGCTTAATGGATTTCTCACGGTTAAAGGAGCGCAGCTTTGTGATAACTGCTTCCTGATGCTTGATTTCACGCTGCTGGTTCAGATAGGCCTTGTACTGGGCATCGCGAAGCATGGCCTTCTTAAGGGCGTAAGCAGAATAATTGCCGTCGTACATGCGCATCTGTCCGGCTTCGATCTCCACGATTTTGGTAACCACCTTATCCAGGAAATAACGGTCGTGGGAAACGATAAATACGGCTCCCGGATAGTTGAGAAGATAGGTTTCCAGCCAGGCAATGCTCTCCATATCCAGATGGTTGGTAGGCTCATCCAGAAGCAGGATGTCCGGCTTGGAAATCAGAAGCTTGCCAAGAGCCACACGGGTTTTCTGACCACCTGAAAGGTTCTCAATCTGCTTGCTGTAATCCTCTTCCTCAAAGCCAAGACCCTTAAGCACGCCTACGATCTCGCTTTTGTAAGCGTAGCCGTTCTCCAGCTCGAACTGATGGGTCAGACGGGTATAGCTGTTCATAAGGCTCTCCAGCTTTTCTCCGGCCACATATTTCATTTCCTGCTCAAGGGTACGGATCTTCTCCTCCATATCCAGAATGTACTGCTTGGTGGTCATCAGCTCTTCGTAGATGGTGTGATGGCCGTGAATGTCCTGATACTGGGCAAGATAGCCGATCTTTTTGTCCTTTGCAATAACCACATTACCGGAATCTGCGGAAATCTCCTGCATGATAATGCGAAGGAGAGTGGTCTTTCCGGCACCGTTATTGCCGATCAGGGCCGCTTTTTCCCGTTCTTCTATGTGAAAAGAAGCATCCTGCAAAATGACCTTCTCCCCAAAGGATTTGCAGATGCTCTGACATGATAAAATCATAAGTTCCTCCTTAACTGTAGGCACTGGATGTGGGCAGATATAATCATTCCTGCCCGTCACCCAGACCCTTATTCTTAATATTATACTTGAAATCCTGCATTTTTGAAAGAATAATTGTCGAATTACAAAAAAATATGCAAAAATTTGTAATTTTGCACAACTTTAATTGACAAGAAAATAACATTTCGTTATAATTGACATAGTATTTCGCGGAGAACATAGGAAGCGGGAACAAGGAGGGAACATTGTGGAGGCAAAAGAAATCTCAAAGGCAGTAGTTAAGCGACTGCCAAGATATTACCGCTATCTTGGAGAACTAATGGAAGAGAATGTAGAACGGATATCTTCCAATGACCTTAGTAAGAAAATGCATGTAACTGCATCCCAGATCCGCCAGGATCTGAATAACTTCGGCGGCTTCGGGCAGCAGGGATATGGATACAATGTAGAATATCTTTATACAGAGATCGGTAAGATCCTGGGACTGGATACCATCCATCCCATGATTATCCTCGGTGCAGGTAATCTGGGTCAGGCACTTGCCAATTATGGGGATTTTGAGAAGAGAGGCTTTCGTCTGGTAGGGATTTTTGACGTAAATCCGGTTCTGGAGGGGATTTCTGTCCGGGGCATTGAGATCCAGATGATCAATAAGCTTCCGGAATTTATGAAAGAGAATCAGGTGGAGATTGCCATTTTGACTCTTCCTAAGAATAAAGCAAGAGAGATGGCGAAGCTTCTGATCGAGAATGGAATTAAGGCAATCTGGAATTTTGCCCATACAGATCTTGACGCACCTGAGGATGTAATTGTGGAGAATGTACATCTTTCTGAGAGCCTGATGACGTTATCCTACAATTTAAGCCAGTATCGAAGCCAACATAAAGAGAATTAAAGTCAAAGAGGACTGCTGCTTGTCTCGCTGAAGGATTTACAGGAGACCGGGCGGCAGTTTTGCATATAGACGCCCAAGTAGCGTCTGGTTAGGAGTTCTTTATGAAAAAAGTAGTGACCTGCAGCCAGATGAAGCTTCTGGATCATGAAACCATTCATAGCATGCATGTACCATCTCTGGTGCTGATGGAGCGGGCAGCCCTTGCTGTGAAAGAAGAAATCTGCAAACACCTTGCCGGGAAGGATCTGAAGCGGGAGCGGGTGCTTGTAGTGTGCGGCACAGGAAATAACGGCGGTGACGGAATTGCCATTGCAAGGCTGCTTTATCTTTTTGGTATACCAACAGAGATTTTTGTTGTTGGAGCGATAGATAAAATGACAGAAGAAACAAGACATCAGTGGGAAATTGCAGCCAGCTATCAGGTGCCGGTGACGAATAACCCGGTGTGGAGTGAATATACTGTTATAGCAGACGGAATTTTCGGTGTGGGGCTTTCCCGGGAAATTACCGGAAATTACAAGGCAGTTCTGGAGCATATGAACGAAGCTGCGGCATACAAGGTGGCCGTGGATATTCCGTCTGGCATTCACGGTGATACAGGAAAGATTCTTGGATGTGCTTTTTGCGCAGACCTGACAGTAACCTTTGCTTATGGCAAACGGGGGCTGTGCCTTTATCCGGGAAGAGCATATGCCGGGAAGCTTGTGGTGGCAGACATAGGAATTTATGACCGGGACAAAAAAGGAACAGAGCTTGTTCCTAAGGCAGCTGCACAACTGGAAAAAGCAGATCTTCGGTCCATTCCGAAAAGACTGCCCTGGGGAAACAAGGGCACCTTTGGAAAGGTTCTTTTGATCGCAGGCTCTAAGGGAATGTGCGGCGCGGCCTATTTAAGTGCCGGCGGGGCGCTTCGCGGCGGAGCGGGAATGGTGAAGATTCAGACCGTGGAGGAAAATCGTGTTCCTCTTCAGACGCTTCTTCCGGAGGCGATGGTGACCTGTGAATTCAGTGAGGAGGCCAATGAAAGAAACCTGAACTGGTGTGATGTGCTGGTGATCGGTCCGGGTCTTGGAACTGACGGAGAGGGCAGGGAGCGGATGCTGTGGTTCCTGAAAAACGCAGCTGCAGCCCAAATTCCAGTGGTCATTGACGCTGATGGCCTGAACCTTCTGGCAGAACACCCACAATGGATGGAATTTATAAACGAAAAGACCGTGCTTACTCCTCATCTGGGAGAGATGAGCCGCCTTACAGGCAGCAGCATTTCCCGGTTAAAAGAGGATCCGGCGGCGGCAGCTCTTGAATTTGCAGGCAAAACCGGCGGAACCTGTGTGCTTAAGGATGCCTGTACGGTGATTGCAGATGGGATGGAGCATTTGTATCTCAATCCTTCCGGCAATTCCGGAATGGCAACTGCAGGAAGCGGTGATGTACTTAGCGGCATAATTGCAGCAGTGCTGTGTATGTATCTTGGCGAAGAGAAACCGGATACTTCTTTTATAGCTGCTCTGGCAGTTTATATCCACGGACTTTGCGGAGAGCTTGCTGCCCAAAAAAGAGGAACCCATGGCATGACCGCAGGGGATATGCTTGAAGCACTTCCGGAAGTTCTGAGACCTTCCGAGGGATAAAAAGATGGTGACGCATACATTTGATGCTTTGCAAAAGAGGAGAACATGATGGAAAAATATAGCAGAATCAAGGCATTGATTTCTCTTGATGCCGTGAAATATAATTTTGAACAGATGAAAAAGAACATAAAAGAGGAAACCAAGATCGTCGCTGTGATCAAGGCAGATGCTTACGGACACGGTGCAGTTCCCATTGCAGCCATGCTGGAAAAATATGATTATATCTGGGGCTTTGCCACAGCTACAGCCCAGGAGGCACTGCAGCTGCGAAGAGCAGGAATCACCCGCCCTATTCTGATCCTGGGACTTGTTTTTGAGGAGTATTACGAAGAGCTGGCAAAGAATGAGGTGCGTATGGCGGTCTGTGACTATGAGACTGCCTGTAAATTTAACCATGCGGCAGCTGCCTGCGGCAAAAGGGCTTTGATTCATCTTGCGGCAGATACAGGTATGACAAGAATCGGATTCAAGGACAGCGAGGAGAGCCTGGAGGAGATCCGCAGGATTTATGAGCTTGAGAACGTACAGATAGAGGGTCTCTTCACCCATTTTGCAAGGGCAGATGAGTACGACCGTGCGCCTGCCATGGTACAGCTTGAACGCTATCTGAAATTTGCAGACCTTCTGGAGCAAAGCGGAATCCATATTCCTCTTCATCACTGCTCCAACAGTGCGGGAATTATCCGTGTGCCGGAAGCAAACTTAAATCTTGTCCGTGCAGGAATCACAATCTACGGAATTTACCCATCTGAAGAGGTGGAAAAGGATGTTGTGAAGCTTCTGCCTGTTATGTCACTTAAGAGTCATATTTCCTATATAAAGGATGTGGAACCGGGAACACAGGTAAGCTACGGCGGAACCTATACCACCAAGAAGCTCACCAGGCTGGCTACGATTCCCGTTGGCTATGCAGACGGATACCCAAGAATGTTATCCAATAAGGGCTGGGTTCTGATCCACGGCAAAAAGGCTCCTATCTGCGGAAGGGTATGCATGGATCAGTTTATGGTGGATGTAACAGACATTCCGGAGGCAAAAACAGCAGATGAGGTAACCTTGCTCGGTACAGACGGGGAGGAAGAGATAACAGCAGATACCATCGGAGATCTGTCCGGACGTTTTTCCTATGAATTTGTATGTGACATCAGCAAGCGTGTTCCGAGAATCTATATGCAGGATGGAAAAGAATGCGGGGAGCTTTCTTATTTTGATTAAAAACTCGTAATCCAAAATACCACACATGTATACACATGAAAAAAGTTGGAAATACTTATTTTCATCAGAAGTGAAAAGTCAAAACAAAACGGAGTGTGAATTGTGTGGTAATTAAAAGAGGGGATATTTTTTATGCGGACCTTCGCCCTGTAGTAGGAAGTGAGCAGGGAGGCATCCGCCCGGTACTGATTATTCAAAATGATGTGGGCAACAGACACAGTCCCACTGTGATCTGTGCAGCCATTACATCCAAAATGAACAAGGCGAAGCTGCCAACCCATATTGAGATCGATGCATCTGCATACGGAATCGAAAAGGACTCGGTGATTCTTCTGGAACAGCTTCGCACCATCGACAAGAGAAGGCTTAAGGATAAGGTGTGTCATCTGGACGGGCCTATGCTTGATAAGGTGAACCATGCTCTTGAGATCAGCCTGGAGCTTACATTCTCTTGACGAAAGGAAAGTTTAGTGATATAGTTGTTAAGTCTTAGCGGCGCAGATTATGAATATCTGCTTAAATGGTTTTATACGGAGGAATAAAAGGTTAATTTATGGAAGATGGCAGTAGTATGCCCTTGGCGGGCGTAATTATTTTGTTGTTGCTGTTGTGGCTGAATGGCATTTTTTACGGTTTTTCAGCTGCGGTACACAATCTAAGTGAGAGTGAGGTTGAGAAGCGGGCGCAGGAGGGAGATAAGAAGGCCTCTTATCTGTTGTCGCTGATGAACAGTCCTGTGACTTTTGTCAATGCGATTCCGCTGATCGTTATGGCTTCCGGTGTGAGCTTCGGAGCATTTATCGTTCCCTGGGTCACGAGGACCTTTCATCCCTACATAAAGCATCTGGCAGCAGTGATCCTGGTACTTGCACTTGTGGTGATTCTGCTTGCTGCTCTTGGCATTCTTACCTTTCGGAGGATCGGAACCTATCATCCGGAGAAATATGCCTACCGCTATCTGGGAATTGTGGGATTTTTCACCAGACTTCTGTATCCTTTTACAGTATGTGTTACTTTTATCGCCAAGCTGGCGGCACTGCCCTTTGGAGTTTCCCTTAATCAGGCCGAGGAGCCGGTGACAGAGGAGGAGATCATCTCCATAGTAGATGAGGCCCATGAGCAGGGTGTGATCGAGGAAAATGAGGCCGAGATGATCCAGAACATCATGGAGTTTAATGACACAGAAGCCAAGGACATTATGACCCACCGCAAGAATGTGATCGCATTTGACCAGGAGGAGAATCTGCAGTCTATTGTGGATACCATGCTGGAGGAGGGCAATTCCCGCTATCCGGTATATAAAGAAACCATTGATAATATTGTGGGCATTATTCATTATAAGGATGCTCTCAAATTCCTTACCAGGAATTCCTGGGCCAGATTCAAGCCCCTTAAGGACCTGCCGGGACTGATCAGGGAAGCTTCTTTTATTCCCGAAACAAGAGGAATCAGTGATCTGTTTGGCTCCATGCAGATGAAGAAGATCCACATGGCAGTGGTTGTGGATGAGTATGGACAGACCGCAGGAATCGTTTCCATGGAGGACATTCTGGAGGAAATCGTGGGAGACATTCTGGATGAATATGATGAGGAAGACAGCACCTTCCGCACGCAGAAGGATAACAGCGTGATCATTGATGCTCTGGCTTATCTGGAGGATGTATCCGAGGAGCTTGGCATTGATTTCGGAAAGGTGGACTTTGAGACCTTAAACGGCTATCTGACCAGTCTTCTGGGGCATATTCCCACAGAGGACGATCTGGATAAAGAGATTGTTATAAACGGCTACCGCTTCAGAATCCTTTCCCTTGGACATAAGACCATCGGGAAGGTACGGGCCGAAAAGATAAAAAAAGAACCAAAAGGAGAGGATAAGAAATGTCAGGACATTCAAAATTCGCAAACATAAAGCACAAGAAAGAAAAAAATGACGCTAAAAAGGGTAAGATCTTTACAATTATCGGACGTGAGATCGTAATGGCTGTTAAGGCCGGCGGTCCGGACCCGAACAACAACGGTAAGCTTCGTGACGTTATTGCCAAGGCAAAGGCTAACAACATGCCAAACGATACCATCGATCGTGGTATTAAGAAGGCAGCAGGCGCTGATTCTGCTGACAGCTATGAGAAGGCAGTATACGAGGGCTATGGTCCAAACGGTGTTGCCATTATCGTTGAGACTCTGACAGACAATAAGAACCGTACAGCCAGCAATGTAAGAAACGCCTTCACAAAGGGTAACGGAAGCATCGGAACCCAGGGCTGTGTATCCTATATGTTCGATCAGAAGGGCCAGATCATCATCGACAAGGAAGAGTGCGAAATGGATGCAGATGAGCTTATGATGACTGCTCTTGACGCAGGCGCTGAGGATTTCAACGAGGAAGAGGACAGCTATGAGGTTCTTACAGCTCCGGATGATTTCAGTGCAGTACGCGAGGCTCTTGAGGCAGCAGGTGTTCCTCTTCTTGAAGCACAGGTTGCTATGATCCCACAGACAACTGTAGAGCTTACAGATGAGAAGTCCCTTAAGGATATCCAGAAAATCCTTGATCTTCTGGATGACGATGATGACGTTACAGATGTATGGCATAACTGGGATGAATAATTACTGATACGAATAATTGCAGCGAAACTGCAGATAATACCTCCATACAAGAATGTGTGGAGGTGTTTTTTATGCCGGAAATTATAAACCAGACAGAAGAACTGGAAAAAGAAGAGCAGCAGAACAAACAGATCCAGGATATGGGACAGGTTACCCTGGATGAGAATTCCAAAAGCTACAAGGTGGAGCTTCTGACCATTATCGGGGAAGTGGAAGGCCATGAGTCGGCTCCCTCTCATAGTAAAACAACCAAATATGAGCATGTTTTGCCCAAGCTTGCCATGATCGAGGATGACAAGTCTGTAGACGGACTTCTGGTGCTTTTAAATACAGTAGGCGGCGATGTGGAGGCAGGGCTTGCCATTGCGGAAATGATCGCCTCCTTAAGTGTTCCCACTGTTTCCCTTGTTCTTGGAGGGGGACACTCCATCGGTGTTCCAATGGCAGTTTCCGCAGACTATTCCTTTGTGGTGCCAAGTGCCACCATGGTGATCCATCCGGTGCGTTCAAACGGCATGTTTATCGGTGTGGCCCAGTCCTACCGGAACATGGAAAAGATCCAGGATCGGATCACCACATTTATTTCCAATCATTCCCACACCTCACAAAAACGCTTGGAGGAGCTGATGCTGGATACGACCCAGCTGGTAAAGGATGTTGGCACCATGTTAGAAGGCCCGGAGGCTGTGAAGGAAGGACTGATCGATGAGGTTGGAGGAATGCGGGAAGCACTGGGAAAATTATATCAGCTGATCCAAATCAGGAGAGAAAAAAAGGCGTAATCTTGGTTTTTTTGGAAAAATATAGGAAAAACTGTAGAATTTTATTTTACTAACCTAAATATTTGTGCTATAGTGATAAAGGATATGACTTGCGTACAAGTGTCCTTATGAGGGCACACATTGCAGCGCTTGTTAAATATAGTACTTCAGGAGGGAACTATGTATAAGATTCTCAACGCAGAGAAACTTTCTGCAAATGTTTTTCTTATGGATGTGGAAGCACCCCGCGTGGCTAAGCACTGCCTGCCTGGCCAGTTCGTCATCGTAAAGATGGACGAAGTAGGCGAGAGAATTCCGCTTACGATCTGCGACTATGACGCAGAGAAAGGAACTGTAACAATCGTATTCCAGCCGGCTGGCGCATCTACTACCAGAATGGCTGAGCTTAAAGCCGGAGATTACTTCGAAGATTTCGTCGGACCTCTTGGACAGCCATCTGAGCTTTGCTCTGAGGACTTAGAAGAGCTTAAGAAGAAAAAAATCGTATTCGTAGCCGGCGGTGTTGGTACAGCTCCTGTATATCCTCAGGTAAAATGGCTTCATGAGCATGGCATCACTGCAGATGCTATTGTTGGTGCCAAGACAAAGGATCTCCTTATCCTTGAGGATAAGATGAAGGAAGTATGTAATCTGTATGTGACTACAGACGATGGTTCTTATGTACGCAAGGGTATGGGTACTGACGTACTTCGTGATCTTGTACAGAACCAGGGCAAGGAGTATGATCTGTGCGTTGCAATCGGACCGATGATCATGATGAAATTTGTCTGCCTGTTAACCAAAGAACTGAACATTCCTACTGTTGTCAGCATGAACCCGATCATGGTAGACGGAACCGGTATGTGCGGTGCCTGTCGTCTGATGGTTGGCGGCGAAGTAAAATTTGCCTGCGTTGACGGACCGGAGTTTGACGGACACAAGGTTGACTTCGATCTTGCCATGAAGAGACAGCAGATGTACAAGACCGAGGAGGGCCGTGCACTTCTGAAGCTTCAGGAGGGTGACACCCATCACGGCGGATGCGGACATTGTGGAGGTGACAAATAATGGCAGATGTATTAAAGAAAGTACCAGTCAGAGAGCAGGCTCCTGAAGTTCGTGCTACCAACTTTGAAGAGGTTTGCCTTGGTTATAATAAAGAAGAGGCAATGGAAGAAGCAAACCGCTGCCTGGGCTGCAAGAAAGCCAAATGTGTGGAAGGATGCCCGGTTTCCATTAATATTCCGGGATTTGTACATGAAGTAAAAGAAGGAAACTTCGAGAAAGCATACCAGATCATCAGTGAGTCCAGTGCGCTTCCGGCTGTCTGCGGACGTGTATGTCCTCAGGAGACACAGTGTGAGGGAAGATGTATCCGCGGTATGAAGGGCGAAGCTGTTTCCATCGGTAAGCTGGAGCGTTTCGTTGCTGACTGGGCTAAGGAGAACGGCATTAAGCCAGCTCCGGCAGCACAGAAGAACGGACATAAGGTTGCAGTGATCGGCTCCGGTCCTTCCGGACTTACCTGCGCCGGAGACCTTGCAAAAATGGGCTACGATGTAACCATTTTTGAGGCTCTTCACAAAGCAGGCGGCGTTCTTGTTTATGGTATTCCGGAGTTCCGTCTTCCGAAAGACAAAGTAGTTGCCGCTGAGGTTGAGAACGTAAAATCTCTTGGCGTTAAGATCGAGACCAATGTTATCATCGGTAAATCCGTAACCATCGACGAGCTTCTCAAGGAAGAAGGCTTCGAGGCAGTATTTATCGGATCCGGTGCCGGACTTCCTATGTTCATGGGAATCCCGGGTGAGCAGGCAAACGGCGTATTCTCCGCTAACGAGTACCTGACACGTAACAACCTTATGAAAGCATTCCGCGAGGATTATGATACCCCGATCGCACACGGCAAGAAAGTTGCTGTTGTAGGTGGTGGTAACGTTGCTATGGACGCTGCTAGAACCGCGCTTCGTCTTGGCGCAGAGGTACATATTATTTATCGTCGTTCAGAAGCAGAGCTTCCTGCACGTAAAGAGGAAGTTCATCACGCAAAAGAAGAGGGCGTACAGTTTGATCTTCTCTGCAATCCTGTTGAGATCCTTACAGATGACAAAGACTGGGTAACCGGTATCAAATGTATCCGTATGGAGCTTGGCGAGCCGGATGCTTCCGGAAGAAGACGTCCTGTTGAGATTCCTGGTTCTGAGTTTACCATCGACGTTGATACTGTTATCATGTCCCTTGGTACAAGCCCGAACCCGCTGATCTCCTCCACAACAATCGGCCTTGATGTAAACAAGAGAAAATGTATCATCGCTGATGAAGAGTTTGGTAAGACATCCAAAGAGGGTGTATATGCAGGTGGAGATGCTGTTACAGGTGCTGCAACTGTTATCCTTGCAATGGGAGCAGGTAAAGCAGGTGCCCGCGGTATCGATGAGTACATCAAAAGCAAATATGCGAAATAATTAATTCATTCCCCGTCTGGGCTTTCGGTTTCGGATTTCCAGACGGGGATTTTTTGCCCAATTCCCTTTCATAAACAGCTGTTCGATTAAAAGTTGTATCTTGCATTCGTTTGTGATATAATAACTACATTTAGCGGGCTTTTTTGCCTATTCATCTTAAGGAAAAGGAATAAAGTATTATGTCAGTTTTACAGGCAGTTTTATTAGGAATTGTACAGGGAATCACAGAATTTCTCCCTGTGAGCAGCTTTGGGCATCTTGCAGCCATAGAGAACGCTCTTGGAATCACCAGAAATACGGCAGTGCTTTTTGAGGCACTTCTTCATGTGGGAACCCTGGTGGCTGTTTTCTTTGCATTCAGGGAAGATATCCGCAGGATCTGTGAGGAATTTCTGGGTATGGTCATGGATGTGATCGGCAACATCAATATTTATTTTCACAATCGCAGTACAGGGCAGCAGCTTGTATACGCCAGGGTGATTTCCGGCACTTACCGGAAGCTTACGGCACTTCTTCTGGTGTCCTGCATTCCGACCGCCATGCTTGGCTATATCTGCAGGCGGCTTGTGACAAAAGCGGCGATTTCCCCGCTGCTTCCCGGGATTTTGATACTGGTTACCGGAATCTTTCTTCTTGTGACCGACCTTAGCAACATCGGAGGAATCAAGACACCGAAGGATGCCACCTATGACAGTGCCATGTGGGTGGGCATCTGCCAGGGGATTTCTGTATTTCCGGGACTTTCCAGATGCGGAATGACCATCTGCGCAGGTATGATGTGCGGCTTCAGGCGGAAGTTTGCTGTGAAATATTCTTACCTGATCAGTATTCCGGCTGTGATCGGCTCTCTTATTTTGGAGCTGGGCCAGTTTACTTCACCGAAGATGACAGTATCTCTTGGATTTACATATGTGCTTGGCATGATCGTGGCTGGTGTTGTGGGATATTTTATGATCCACTTCCTGCTTCAGATCCTGCAGCATACGAAGCTGCGCTACTTTGCATTCTACTGCTTTGTGGCAGGAGCCATAGCACTTATCAGTAATTTTGCCTGACGAAGGGGGAGCTTTTAAATGGCAGCGTCTAAAACGCAGAAGTCTACTACACAAACAAAAACAACTACCAAACGGAAGACCTCCGGCAAAAAGAAAACAGCCGGCCGTCCTTCCTCTAAGAAAAATACAAACACCAAGCAGTCCATATCCAGTGGCTTTCAGACAGAAATCGTGCTTCTTGTGCTGATCGCAGCATCCATTATCCTTATGGTAAGCTGTCTGGGCTTTGGGGGAAGCGTGGGCGGAAGCATCAGCAAGGTTCTCATCGGTCTGATGGGCCTGATGGCTTATGTATTTCCATTTGCGCTTTTTGGCGCATCCGCATTTTTGATTTCGAATAAAGGCAATGTGCTTGCCTATAAGAAGACAGCAGCGGCAGCTGTTCTGTTTCTGGTGCTTTGCGGCGTGTTCCAGCTTTTTACAGAGGGCTATGCAGAAAGCACCACTCTTGCCGAATATTACAAAGTCAGCTCAGAGTACCACACAGGCGGCGGTGCCATTGGCGGAGCAATCTGTATTTCCACCATTTCTGCATTTGGAACCATCGGAGCTTATGTGATCATTGTGCTTGTGATCCTGGTCTGCCTGATCTTGATCACACAGCATTCCTTCCTTGGCTTTCTCTATAAGGGTTATGACAGGCTTCTGGAGGCAATAAAGGGCACACATGTGCGCTACCAGGAGGGTGCGCCGGAGAGAGAATTAAGACGGCAGGTAAAAGCCCAGCAGCGTCAGATGGCAGCCCAGCAGCGCCGGGAGAAGCGGATGCAGGAGCTTGAGGCTGCATTGGCAGAAGAAGAAATGGAGCCGGAGGAGGAAATCCGGCAGGATACAGGCAATACAGGAAAAAAAACCTCTTTTTTAGGGAAAAAGAAACAGAAAAAATCAGAAATCAGCCTTCCGGCAGATGAACCACAGGTAAGACGCCGTGACAGAAGAGGGGATACTACAGATTCCCAGGGCTTTCTGGCAGGAACAGACCTGTTCAGCGATATGGATTCCTATGAAGAAGCACCTGCTCCTGAGAACAGAATACTGGATTTTGCCATTCACAGATCCGAACCGGATGAAGGCAGGGAAGAGCAGCAGGTGCAGCCGGTACAGCAGGTGCAGAAGGTACAGCAGGTGCAGAAGGTACAGCAGGTGGCTGTCAGGGAGAAGACGCAGCCTGTGCATTTGGATGAAGAAAAGACGGAAGCAGAGCAGACTCCGCCGGCTGCGGATGAGGACAGCTATGCAGGTGTGGATTTTAATGAAGCCATGGCAAGCGCAAGAGTCATGGAGACATCCAAAGCCGGAAGTACCTCAGAAGCTCACGCTGCGAAAAGAAATTCCTCCAAGCAGGAGATTGAAAGCGGGATTGTGAATATCCAGCACGAGATCAATAATCAGGAAGCGGTAAAGAAGGAATACCAGTACCCTTCTGTCAACCTTTTGAAGCGTGGAAACGGGAAGTCTCAGGGAGACTCTGATGCCCATCTTCGAAAGACTGCCAAGAAGCTTCAGGAGATTTTATATAATTTCGGAGTAAACGCCAAGGTGACCAATGTCAGCTGCGGCCCTACTGTTACACGCTATGAGCTTCAGCCGGAAATGGGCGTGAAGGTCAGCAAGATCGTAGGACTTGCAGATGATATTAAGCTGAATCTTGCAGCACCGGATATTCGTATTGAAGCGCCTATTCCGGGCAAGGCTGCAGTTGGAATCGAGGTTCCGAATAAAGAGAACAGCCCGGTTATGCTTCGGGACCTGATCCAGTCCCCGGAATTTTTGAATGCCAAATCCAAGCTGGCTTTTGCCGCAGGTAAGGACATTGAGGGCAAGACGGTGGTGGCAGATATTGCGAAAATGCCTCACCTTCTGATTGCAGGCTCTACAGGCTCCGGTAAATCTGTATGTATCAATACGCTGATCATCAGCATTTTGTATAAGGCCAAGCCGGACGAGGTGAAGCTGATCATGATCGACCCGAAGGTGGTAGAGCTTAGCGTATACAACGGAATTCCCCATCTGTTCATTCCGGTTGTCACAGATCCGAAGAAGGCAGCAGGAGCCTTGAACTGGGCGGTAAATGAGATGAGCAACCGATATAATACCTTTGCGGAATACGGTGTGCGTAATCTTGAGGAGTTCAACCGCAAGCTTGATAAGATGACCTTCCCGGAGGGGCAGCAGCGCCCGGAGAAAATGTGTCAGATCGTAATCATTGTAGACGAGCTTGCAGACCTTATGATGGTGGCACCTGGTGATGTGGAGGACGCTATCTGCCGTCTGGCACAGCTGGCCCGTGCAGCAGGTATTCACCTGGTTATTGCGACCCAGAGACCTTCTGTCAACGTTATCACAGGTCTTATCAAGGCAAATATGCCTTCCCGTATTGCTTTTGCAGTTACCTCCGGTGTGGATTCCAGAACCATTCTGGATATGAATGGTGCGGAGAAGCTGCTTGGTAAGGGCGATATGCTGTTTTATCCCCAGGGCTATCAGAAGCCGGCCAGACTTCAGGGTGCTTTTGTTTCCGATGATGAGGTCAGCGAGATTGTGAATTTCCTGGCAGATAAAAATCCAAGAACAGAGTATGATAATAAGATTGAGCAGCAGATGAATAACGCAGTTCTTACCGCAGGGGGAAGCCAGGGCGGGGAAGAACGGGATGTTTATTTTGAGCAGGCCGGAAGATTTATTATTGAGAAAGAGAAGGCCTCCATCGGAATGCTGCAAAGAATGTACAAGATCGGCTTCAACCGTGCTGCAAGAATCATGGATCAGCTTTGTGACGCAGGCGTGGTAGGTCCGGAGGAGGGAACCAAGCCCCGTAAGGTTCTTATGAGCATGGATGAGTTTACTACCTATCTGGAAGAGCATGCATCCTGATATCAAAGGGGTCAAAAAACCTTTTGACCCCAACATCATTTAAAAATAAATATAAAGGAGAAAATGAATATGGTAAAGCATATGGTAATGTGGTCATTTAAAGAAGAAATCCCGGAAGAGAAGAAACCGGAGTTAAAGGCACAGATCAAAGAGCATCTGGAAGGACTTGTAGGTGTGGTTCCCGGACTTATCAGCGCAAAGGTTATAACAGAGCCTCTGGCATCCAGCTCCCGCGACCTCTGCCTGATTACAGAGCTTGAGAGTGCCCAGGCACTTGCTGCTTATGCAGTAAACCCGGCTCACGTTAAGGTTGCGGACACTTACGTAAGACCAAACACCTGCAACCGCGTAGCTATGGACTTTGAGCTGTAATCTGCTATGGAAATACGGATTCTTACAGTTGGAAAAATAAAAGAGAAATATTTAAATGACGGAATTCAGGAGTATGCCAAGCGCCTTAGCCGCTATTGCAAGCTGAATTTTATCCAGGTCCCGGATGAGAAAACACCGGATAAAGCATCTGATGCCCTGAACCGTCAGATTAAGGAGACGGAGGGGAAGCGCCTTCTTGGCCATATCCGTGAGCAGGATTATGTGATCGCGCTTGCCATAGATGGCAAAATGCTGGATTCTGTGGAGCTGTCTGACCTTATTGCAAGACTGGGCGTGCAGGGAAAAAGCAGTATCGTTTTTGTGATCGGCGGCTCCCTAGGTCTGTCTGATGAGGTTCTGAATAGAGCGGATTACAAGCTTAGCTTTTCCAGAATGACCTTTCCCCATCAGCTGATGCAGATGATCCTTTTGGAGCAGATTTATCGCGGCTACCGCATTATGAATCATGAGCCTTATCACAAGTAGAAATTC
>CAKRKL010000021.1 GCA_934358405.1 uncultured Blautia sp. | reverse complement strand
TTGCCTCCATTTTGCAGGGATTTCTTTCGTGCCATTGAGCCACGTACCACAACCAAAACCAGAATTTCCTATGCTTATGACATCCGGATTTTCTTCCAGTTTCTCCTGGAGCAAAATCCAGCCTTCAAGGACTGGTCTATGGATGCTTTTACCGTAGATATTCTGGATCAGATCACAGCCATTGATCTTGAGGAATATGAAGAATACCTGAAAGTCTACCAGGCTGGCGACAAAACTGAAACCAACGGCGAACGCGGCCTGAAACGCAAAATGTCTTCCTTAAGAAGCTTTTATGCCTATTATTTCAAACGGGAAATGATCCATACCAATCCAACGGTCCTGGTAGACGTTCCGAAAATCCACCAGAAAAGCATCATCCGCTTGGAAGCCGATGAAGTTGCCCTGCTTCTTGATTATATCGAACACGGCGGCGATGACCTTACCGGACAGAAAAAGGTCTACTACGAGAAAACCAAGGACCGCGACCTCGCTCTCGTCACTCTCCTGCTAGGAACAGGTGTTCGTGTTTCGGAATGTGTCGGTCTTGACATTGAGGATGTAGATTTCAAAAATAACGGAATCAAGGTTACCCGAAAAGGCGGAAATGAAATGGTTGTATATTTCGGCCCTGAAGTAGAAAAAGCCCTGAAAAACTACCTGGAAGTGCGCAAAAATATCGTCCCTGTAGAAGGCCACGAGCACGCTCTCTTCTACTCTACCCAGCGTAAACGGATTGGTGTCCAGGCCGTGGAAAACCTGGTTAAAAAATACGCGCGCCAGGTCACTACTACCAAAAAAATCACCCCTCATAAGCTTCGCAGCACCTATGGCACTGCACTCTACCAGGAAACAGGCGATATTTACCTTGTAGCCGACGTTTTAGGCCATAAGGATGTGAATACCACCAAGAAGCATTACGCAGCCTTAGACGACTCCAGACGGCGTCAGGCAGCTACTGCTGTAAGGCTGCGTGAGGAATAAGCGCATTGCATATTACAGGGGTAGATGACAGGGGAAACGTGCGCCGCCGGGCGCATAGCCAAAAAAAGGACACGCCTCATAACGAGCCGTGTCCTTATGTACCTCTGGTTTGGTTTTACTGAATTTTATAGCTGCAATATCATATTATCTGTGATTATAATGCTACTGCAATCTTATCCTGTAATGCTTCCGGCAACTCTTCTTTATCAACAGAAATGCTTACAACTACGGAAATACCATATTTCTCGCTGATCTTGTTAAGCTGTTCAAGAGTATCTGTAACATCAGCATCTTCCAGCTTGGAAATCTTCAGGAAGCTGTCCAGATAAATCTGCTCAAGATCATGATCCTGAGAGATAATGCCGCAAATGAAACCTACAAACTCATCTGCATTCTTCAGCGGATAAGAGGAAACGTCGATGAGACGTACCTTATTATTAAGCTCATACATGTGCTTTGTACTCTTATCAAGATAAACAATGCTTCCGTTAGCGTCCTTCACTGCACCGTTTACTCTGTCTAAGAGCACTTTTGTTTTGCCTTTGCCTTTCTTTCCTACGATCAGTTCAACCATGATGTTTTCCTCCTTAGACAATATGATATTAATTTTCACTAAAAAGCTTGTTTAATATGTTTCATATTATAGTATAATTCTTCTAAAAATACAAGAGTATTTTTGAAATTTCTGTCTATTTTTCTCAATTGTGTAAAAACTGTATAATACATACAAAACGACGCTTTAATTAATATTCTGCAGCAAAGAGGACATCTGCTGATAAAGCTCATCCTTGGTGGACGCTCCCATTACAATGGAAATATATGGCTTTCCATATGCATTCTGGCTTAACAGGGCAAGACAGTTTCCGGCATTGTCTGTCGTACCGGTTTTTCCTCCAAGAATCGTTACATTCTTAGGCGGAGTGGCTTCCCCTGTCAGATAATGATCGGTGGCCAGCAGCGTAGTGCTTGCGCTGCTTCCGTCTGCATGTGTATATTCTACGGTATAAGAGCCCATCTGGGTAATCTGGGTAAACTCAGAATAGTTCAATGCTTCCTTAAGCATCAGATAAATGTCATAAGGCGTCGTATAATGATTTTCATCCTGCAGTCCATGGGGATTGGTAAAATGTGTTCCGGTGCAGCCAAGCTCCTTTGCAAAGCTGTTCATCATCTCCACAAAGCCCTCTGTAGAGCCTCCTATATGAGTGGCAATTGCGGACGCCGCATCATTTCCGGAATATACAAGAAGACAATGCAGAAGCTTATCCATGGTTACCTGATCCCCTGCCCAGAAGCCGCAAACCTGTGAGCCGGATTCCAGATTCAGATTTTCCTGTGTGATCGTCACCACGTCATCCATATTTCCATATTTCAGTGCCAGCATAGCTGTCATAATTTTTGTAATACTGGCCGGATACACCTTCTCAAGGGCCTGTTTGGAATAAAGCACCTCTCTGTCATCCAGATCCAAAAGGAGTCCCTTCTGGCTCTCTCCAAGGGAAACTCCGTCCATTGGGACATCAGATACTACAACACACAGCTTCTTCGCAAACCCATCTGCACGCAGACTGTCTGTTCCCGTAATACCTCCTGAAAATTCTCTGGATGCTGTATAGGACTCATCAAGCTTGTTAAAAAGCTTCCCGCTTCGCAGCAAATAAATGGAACCGCTTCCAATTACTCCCAGGAAAATCAAAAGCAGCACAAGCAAAATGGTCTTCTGTATTCTTTTCTTTTGAGCTTTGCGCGATCTGGAGGATCTGCGCCTGGAATTATTTTTTTTCACGGCTGTCATAAGTATTCCTCTTTCTTATCAATTTCTTTTTTCTTCAGTTCTTTATTGTATGCGCTGCTCTGCAAGCCTACATTCATTACCAGCCCCATACCGATAAACAGACTGACCAAAGAGGTCAGACCATAGCTGACAAAAGGAAGGGGCGTACCTGTATTTGGTGCAAGTCCTGTGGCAACACAAATATTCAGAAAGCCCTGTATGGCTACCACACTTCCCACTCCGCAGCAAAGTATCTTTCCTGCCAGATCCTTGGCCCTAAGACTCATGAGTACGCATTCTATTGAAATCAACAATAGCAAAATTACAATGACAGTACATCCGATAAAGCCATACTCCTCTCCTGCAACTGCGAAAATAAAGTCTGTCTGATTCTCTGCAACAAAGTTTCCCTCGTTTACAGAAGAAACAGAATCATCTCCTGCCAGTCGCTTTCCAATCAGCTCTCCGGATGCAATGGCAGTCTTAGAGTTCTTCTGCTGTTCAATATTCTCCTGATATTCCTCATTTTCCGGATATAAAAAAGACATAATACGATTTCGCTGATAGGTCTTGATCAGCGTTTGATCCGGCTGCACGATTATAGATAGAAAAATAAATATCAGCGGCACCGCGATCAGAACTGCCCCGCCGATAATTTTATAATTCAGACCGGACACATACAGCAAAATACAAAAAATCACGATTACCGTAATGGTATTTTTCATATCCGGCTGCGCATAGATCAGGGCAAGAGGAACTGCAAGAAGAAGTGCTGCTTCTGCAAGAACCCGGAATGTATTGATATCGTCCTCATGATCCATAAAAAACTTGGCAAAAAACATGATAATGATAATCTTGGACAGCTCGGTAGGCTGGAAACGGAATCCACCGATATCCAGCCATCTTGAAGCACCTCCCGCCTCACTTCCGAACAGTCGTACACCTATAAGCAAAAGCAGATTAAAGCCATACATGATCCACTGGAAATTCAGGATCCAGGAATAATCCATTAGCGACAAAATAATAAGGATCGCAATTCCCATCATAACTCCCATTAACTGCTTGTTGCGAAGCTCCGGGGCTGCACTTGCAACCAGCTGAACACCAAACAGGCTGATAGCAAGCAGCAGAACTACCAGTTTAAAATTATAAAAACGCAGCTTATACTGTCTAATCATAAATTTATCTGTCCTTTTTCCTCAGCACAGGAATATAAGCCATAAGAACTGGCGGTTCCTGTGATATCTGTATTTTCACTTTACTTTCTTCTATGGCTACATACTTTTTCACCGTATGTACCAGGTCACTCTTTAACATTTTCATCATCTGCGGAGAACATTCAATACGCTCGGAAATCAGAAGAAGCTTCATTCTATCCCGGGCATATCCTGCTGAACGCCTTTTCTCAGGTAAAAAGGTTTTCATATAGACGCCTCCTCTTCATGCTTTTGATTAACATAACATTATTATCAGCAACTACATTTCATTGTCTGCTGATAGCATTAATGCTTCCTGAACAATCTGGCAAATCTTCCCTTCTTCTGACGAAGCTGAACAAATGGAACCTCCTCGCCCATAAGCCTTCTGCAGATATTGCGGTACTCCTCCTCTGCCTGGGAATTTCTGCCAGATAAAGGTTCTCCCTGATTGGTCGCAACCACGATCTGCTCATCATCTAATAAGGTTCCGATCAGATCCACAGCCAGTATCTCTGTCACATCATCTACGGACATCATATCGCCTCTTGCAATCATCTCCGGGCGAAGACGATTGATAATAAGATGAATATCCCGCAAATTATTTGCCTCAAGAAGACCGATGATCCGATCTGCATCACGGATTGCGGAAACCTCCGGTGTGGTAACTACAAGTGCTTTATCTGCGCCTGCGATAGCATTTTTAAATCCCTGCTCGATCCCAGCCGGACAATCCAGGAGAATATAATCAAATTCCTCTCTCAGATCATCTGTCAGCTTGATCATCTGCTCCGGAGATACAGCTGTTTTATCCTTAGTCTGTGCAGAAGGCAATAGATACAGCTCCGGATGGCGCTTGTCCCTGATCAGTGCCTGCTTCAGACGGCAGCTTCCATGAACCACATCCACCAGATTGTAGACAATCCGGTTCTCCAATCCAAGCACTACATCAAGGTTCCGAAGACCGATATCCGTGTCCACGACCACTGTTTTTTTGCCCATCATAGCCAGTCCGGTTCCGATATTGGCAACAGTAGTTGTCTTTCCCACACCGCCTTTTCCGGATGTAATGACAATGACTTCACCCATTTTCTCTGATTCCTCCTAAACAAAATGTTCCAAAATCCTGGTATTTCTCTTATGATTATGCCTGCGGAAGATTTACCTTACCGCAGGCATAGTTTATGTTTAGTCATTCGATGTATCACTGGTGTCTGTAGAAGCGACTCCGGTGAGAATAGAATCTTTATCTGCAAGATTGTACATGTATTTGAAAATATCATTAGCAATCAGACATGCATTACCGGAGCTGTAACCATTAGCAATACGAATTGCAATGGCATATTCCGGATCAGATGCCGGAGCATAGCCTACAAACAGACCATGGTTCGGATGGCGCAGATCCAACTCAGCAGTACCGGTCTTACCAGCCACCTCAACACCCAGTCCGTCAAACTGATTATGTGTCTGGACAACACGAAGCATACCGTCATGGATCACATCCCAGATATTAGAAGAAATATTTACCACATCCTGAAGCTCCGGCTCATATTCCTCGATCACTTCTCCCTTTGGATCCATTATCTTATCAAGGAGCGTCAGCTTAAATATGTTTCCTGATGTTGCCATTACCGTGGCATATCTTGCCAGCTGTGTTGTGGTAAACAGGTTATTTCCCTGTCCCATATAGGACGGAACTGCTTTTGCATCAGAAACCTTCGGCGTAGCCTCAGAAAGCTCAATTCCTGTTTTCTGGTCAAGTCCGATCAGGGATGCATATTCCTGAAGCTTACTAAGACTCTGCACCTCTGAAAACTCATTATCCCCTACCTTTCCAAGCTGGAAGCCAATCATATTGAAGAAGTAGTTACAGGACTGCTCAATAGCAGTGCGGATATCAAGTGCACCATGTCCGTTTCTGTCCCAGCAGTTGATTGGCGGATCTACATAATCAAAGGTACCTGTACATTCAATGTAGGTTCCCTCATCGATCACGCCCTCTTCCATTCCGGCAATAGTAGAAAGAAGCTTCAGGGTAGAGCCTGGTGCTGTTGTCTGCTGAGTCGCCTTGTTAAAGAACGGACTGGACTGGTCAAGTGCCAGTTTGGCATAATATTCTGTATCCATATCATTTGTCAGACGATTATTGTCATATCCGGGATAGGACACCAGCGCTACTGTATTTCCATTTTTTACATCTACTACTACAGCAGATGCAGAGCATGGCATCAAAGCAAGCTGGGCTGGCTCAATTTCCAGCGTATAAATCTTGTTGATCATAAAATCATAAGCACTTGTAGCTCCGGAAGCCAGACTCTCATAGGCTCCGTCATTTTTATCCAGAATTCCCTGTTCATACAGAACCAGACAAACCTCCTGGCCGGAAATCATATCGCCCAGAAGCATATATTTGTACAAAAGCTTGGAAAATCCTGTATCTGTACTTAAATAATCAATAATATATGCAGTTAACGCCTGATATATTTCATCAGAATCCAGATATTCTCCCTCAGGTGAAAAACTGCTGATGTTGATCCATCCCTGACTGGTTGCATAGGTCAGATAATCCTTCAGGCTGATACTCTCATCTGTGGTCCATGCCTTATAAGTCGCATCAGAGGTGTCAACAGCGTCACGGGAAATAATTCCAAGAGTATCACGAAGAAGGTCATTGCAGATATAGGAAAGATATTCCTGTGTTTCCTCATCCTCGTCCTTATAGGCAGGAGGATTGGAACCGTTAAGCTTCGTGCTTATTGTATCAAAAACGCTCTGCTGCTTTTGTAGAAATTTGGCATACAGATTTTTTTCTGTATCAGATGCATCTGTACGGTTGAACTTATTAATGTCAATGACACTGTTTGAGATCAGTGCATTATATACGTCATAAATCGGAATACGGATCTGGCTGGCATCTGTCACTGCGGAGTAGTCAAAGGTTTTTACTGCATCGATCTTGGTAAGAAGTACACCGGCAACACGCTGCTTCAGGATCTGATAGATTGCAGACTGCCAGTCGGTTTCAATGGTAAGCTGAACATCATTTCCTGCAACCGGTTCCACCTTGGTATCTTCGTCAATCTTCAGAACCTTTCCAAGATTATCCACGTATACGGTTTCCTTACCGTCTGTTCCCTGCAGGGTAAGCTCCATATACTGTTCGATTCCTGCCTTACCTACAATCGCATCATTGGAATAGTCCGGGTTCTGCTTACGCAGCTCTGCCAGCTCATCTGAAGATGCCTTGCCTGTATAGCCAAGAATGGGAGCCATGCTTTCATCTTCAATATACTGACGGATGGAATCCTCCACCACATCAATTCCCTGAAGCCCGCTTTTATTTTCCATAATGGCAGCTACCGACTTTTCACTTACATTCGTAGCAATAGTTACCTGCATATATTTCTTAAAGCTGTTGGTACTTAACTCATACCGGATAGTGGCAATATCCAGTATTTCCTGCCTGGTCAGCGTATTCGGAAGACCATGGGAGGAAAGCTCTTCCTCAGTATATGCATTTTCACCATCAAGCACGATGGAAAACTTTTCAGCGCCGGTGAGAAACGCCATCATCTGCTTTGCAGTTGCACTCTTCTGCTCATCCTTCAGATCATCGATCAGTGCTGTACCGTAAATATCCGCCCGGAAACGATTCAGGGTAAAGCCCTCTGAAACATCAAATACATACTCCCCACTGTCATCTACCACGATGTGGAAGGAATGGGTAATATCATCCCCGTTTTGATGCAGGATCTTAAGGACCTGATAAGCCACTCCGTTAAGAGTAAGGTTCTTCTCCCTGGTAGAAGTGTAGGTTCCGTTATCCTCAAGGGTCAGGGAATAGGACAACACGTTGGAAGCCAGAATGTCTCCATTTCTGTCGAGAATATTTCCCCTGGTGCTCTTGATCACACGCTCCTTGGTAGTTCTTGCCGCAAATTTGCTGATATAATCCTGTCCCTGGATGATCTGCAGATCAAAAAGCCTGCGGATCAGCACAACAGACATCATTGCAAATATCAGAATAAGGACTGTTGTTCTTTTTAAACTGATTTTCTGAAAAATACGTTTTATTTTAGTACCCAAATTGACTCACTTTCTTTCCTGGCAATATTCATGTAACGATAGTTGATGTAACGGAAAAGCCGATATACAATCAAGGTAATAAATACCGTGTAAAACATCTCCGGAATGATGATCCTGTAAAGATAGGTGCGAAGTCCAAGACGTCCGCGAAGCAGAAACTGCAGTCCGTAGACAGCCAGATTGTACACAAGATCAGCTCCTGCAGTAAGGAACATGGGAACCTTCACGTCATCATCATAATAAATTCTGTGAGCATATCCGCTCAGATAGCCGATATACATATAGATCAGCGCATAAAAGCCAAACACGGAGCCGAAAAACAGATCTACAAGAAGACCGGACAAAAAACCTGCCCACAGCCCGCTTTTACGCCCCCTTATCAGTCCCATGGATACACACAGAACCAGCATCAGGTTCGGTGTTACAGAGCCTATGGAAATCAGATTCATAACCGTACTCTGCAGCAGAAAGCATATTACAACTGTAAGAAAAAATACAATCTTACTCTTCATCTGCGCCCTCCTGTACAGTCTCCTCTGTTCCTGCGGCACTGTCATCTGTCATGTCCTGCTTATTAACCGTAATGACAAAAACGTCCTTCAGATGCAGAAAATCCACAGGTGTTACAATGGTGCCTGTCTTGGTCAGATTATTACTGTCTACCTCCACATCACTGACATAGCCGATAAAAAGCCCCTCTACAAATTTCTCACTGATATTAGAGGTAACGATCCGCTCGCCTACTGTCACCTTATTCTCCTGATCATAAAGCTGCTCGAAGCGAAGCTTTCCTTCATCGATCAGCTCCAGATCACCATTTACAATACAATTATCTGAGGTGCTTACTGTCATTGCACTGACACTGCTGCTGTCATCTATAATAGAACGCACTGTTGCCCAGGACGCTCCGACCTCAGTTACGATCCCCACAAGTCCCTTTCCGGCAATTACATTATTATCAACCCGGATTCCGTCCTTTGAGCCCTTATTGATCATAAATGTATCATACCAGTTTCCTGGATCCTTGGAAATTATGGTAGCAGCAACCTTCGGATAATCTTCATAGGTCTGATCCAGATCGTAAAGCTCCTTCAGCCGCTGGTATTCTCCCTGATCCTGGATCAGTTTGTTATTCTGGGTGGTAAGACTGTCAATCTGTGCCTTCAGCTCTTCATTTTCAAAAAGCAGATCCTGCTTGTCCTTAAAGCTGTCACGGGCAGCCCGTATCATAGAGCCGATTTTCTCAATGCTTTTCTCAAAAGGTACAATAACGATTCCCGCCGCCTCCTGTAAAGGAGCGGTAGAAATACCGGAAGCAAACGTAGACACAATACAGCACAGACAGAATAATGTCATCACTGCCAGCAAATGTTTACTTTTCAGATTAATTCGAAAACGAAATTTTTTCTTCAGGTTTTTCATGAAATGGCACCTCTAAAACTTATAATTTACGCTGTGTAATAGGCTGTGCCCACTTACGCAGCTCCCTGTCGTGAATGATTTTCTCAAGTCCCTTGACTGCAGAGGTCTCATAAAGGTCTGACAGGTTAAAAGAATATCCGGTATAGCTTGCCAGATATGTATCTATATGCGGAATCCTGGTGCTTCCGCCTGTAAGGTAAATTCCCTCCTTGGCTATGTGGTAGGAAATCTGAGGGGGGATACGCTCCAGAAAGATCTTCATCTGCGCCCCGATCTCATTCACACAGTTCATAATGCCTGCATTCACCACATATGCAGAAATCACTTCTTCTCTCGGAAGTCCGGATACACTGTCAATTCCAACTACCTTGCGGGCCTGCTTGTACTGATCTGCGAGGCGTCCCATTACCAGCTTCAGCCGCTTCCCTGTCCTGGTTCCGATCTGAAGATTATAACGCTTACGCACCTCGCTGCACACCGCTTCATTCATCTGCCGTCCCCCGATAGGGATTTTTTTGCTGATAATGATCCTGCCGCCTGTGATAATGGAAAAATTCGTGCTCTGGGCACCAATATTCACAACCATGCTGCCCTCATTATTCTCCAGGTCCACACCCATGGCTATAGCATCTGCGATCGGTGCCTCTACCATATAAACACGGTTCTTTCGAAGCCAGTGTCCATTCGCCACCTGATAATAAGCTCTTTTCTCAATGGCCGTCATATCCAGCGGAACGGCAAAATACATGGAAGAGCCTATTCCAAGAATTTTATCAATTTTCCTCATCATACTGTAAAGTACGATTTCCTGCAGTTCCAGATTGGCTATCATACCAAAAGCCATCGGCGAACTTACGGAAATGCTGGCAGGTGCTTTTTCAAACATTTCATACGCTTCGTTGCCCACGGCTATGATTTTGCGGCCTTTAGCCGCAATCATATTCTTCTCAATGTAACTTTTATTGCGAATCATGGAATAGACCTTGACGGAACTGCTTCCAAGATCTATTCCATATGTTTTTTCAAACAGCATATATCTGTCCCTTCATCTATTTACCCTTCTATAAAGGCTTACTCCCGAATCAGCCGGGCAGCATTCCCTGCTCCCGGAAGCTTACGTATTTCTGGTCACCAATCACAATGTGATCCAGAAGCTTTACCCCTAAAAGCTCCCCTGAACGATAGATACGTTCTGTGATTTCCACATCGCATTCACTTGGTGAAGGATCACCGCTTGGATGATTATGGACCAGGATCAGACTTACCGCATGAAACCTCAGTGCCTCCACAAACACCTCTCTTGGCGTAACCAGTGTGGCTCCCACAGTTCCCTTGGAAATGGTCTGTTCCCCCAGAAGATGATTCCTTCCATCCAGCAGCATAACGATCAGCAGCTCCTGCTCCTCGTGACGGAGATGTTCCATATAGTACCTTGCTATTGTAACGGGATCATTGAAAGAAAGTCTTGGTCTGGCAGCTGCAGACGCCATCCGCTTGGAAAGCTCCCCGATACATTTCAGCTGGACGGCTTTAACCTTCCCGATTCCGTTCACCTTCATCAGATCCGCCAGGGACATATGCAGCAGTCCCAAAAGCCCCGGATATGAGGTATCTTTCGTAAGACTTAAGATTTGATTGGCAAGTACAAGAGAATTGGCTCCCTGCACCCCGCTTCTTAAGATCACTGCCAAAAGCTCACTGTCGCTTAATACCGACGGTCCGCACCTGAGACATTTCTCATAAGGTCTTGAGGACTTTGGCAGGTCTCTGATTGTCTGCGTCATTTCATTCATAGTATTTATACCTGTAGTTCTCCAGGAGGATAAATTTCAACGCAGACTCATTTTAGCATAAAAAAGGAGAGATGTATACTCTCTCCTAAAAGTTTTTAAACTTTTTACAAATGGCCTCTGCCACCTTTATGCCATCCATGGCAGCAGAAGTGATACCGCCTGCGTATCCTGCCCCTTCTCCGCATGGGTAGATTCCTTTGTAATTTGCCTCCAGAGAATCCTTTTCCCTGACGATTCTTACAGGCGATGAGGTACGGCTCTCCACACCGGAGAGAACTGCATCCGGTCTGTCAAAGCCCTTGATCTTCTTTCCGAAGGCAAGGATGCCTTCTTCAATAGAATCTCCGATTTCTTTTGGAAAAATGCTCCGCACATCACCTGGAATATATTCGCCCTTAATGCAAGGCTCCACCGCTTTAAGTTCGGTACTTGGTCTGTGATTCTGATAGTCCTCAAACAGCTGTACCGGAACCTTTCCATTTCCGCATTTCCATGCTGAGCGTTCCAGTTCCCGCTGAAATTCCACGCCCCCAAGAGGTCCCTCCTTTGGAAAATCCGCAGGCGTAACAGACACGATCAACGCACTGTTTGCATTTTTGCTGTCTCTTGCCTGATAACTCATACCGTTTACAGCCAGCATCCCTGGCTCAGAGGAAGCATTGACCACATAACCACCTGGACACATGCAAAAAGAATAAACCCCTCTGCCGTTTTTACAGGTATGGGTTACCTTATATGCAGCTGCTCCCAGCTTCTTGTTTTCCTCTTCTCCATAAAGTGCCAGGTTGATCATGGACTGGGGATGTTCCATTCGGACACCTACGGCAAAGGATTTCGGTTCCATATAAATCCCCTTTTTTTCAAACATGGCAAAGGAATCCCTGGCACTGTGTCCTACAGCAAGTACACATACCTCTGCAAAAATCCGCTGCTTTTGATTTATTTCGATTTCCTTTAGCTGACCATTTTCAAATATAAGGTCTGTCACCTTGGAGCAAAAATAAAAGGTGCCGCCCATTTCCTCAATCTGATGACGCAGGTTCTCCACAACTCCAACCAGAACATCTGTGCCAAGATGAGGCTTTTGCTGATAAAGGATCTCATCAGGTGCTCCTGCCTGTACAAATCGCTTCAGTACCTCGTGGTTTCTTCCAAAAGAATCCTTCACAAGGGTGTTCAGCTTTCCGTCAGAAAAGGTTCCGGCTCCCCCTTCTCCAAACTGTACATTGGAATCCGGATCCAGAACGCCGTTTTTCCAGAAAGCCTCTACGGTTTTCTGGCGAACATGTGCTTCCTCTCCACGTTCTAATACAATTGGACGGTAGCCCGCCTTGGCAAGATACCAGGCACAGAAAATTCCTGCCGGACCGCTTCCCACGATTACCGGGGGATATTTCAGTTCCTCTTCTCCTGGGACGGGAAAAATATACTGGTGCTTATTAGTTAACGTAATATTATTATCGTTAACCTTTCGGACAATTTTCTCTTCCAGCCTTTTTTCGTGCAAAGAGACATCTGCTGTGTAAACAAATTTTTTATCATCCTTATGCCGACAGTCCAGAGACTGTTTCACAATTTCATAAGAAAACCCTTCGTTTTTCAGACGCAGTGCTTTTTTTATTTTATGGGTAAGCTCATCTGGTGTATGGTTGATCGAAAGCTTTAACTGAGTGATTCGAATCATGCTATTTCTCCTTTATCAATCATAAGAAAAAATCCTGCTTTTCTTATTGCCTGCCGGCGTTTTTCCCGGCAATATAGCCGCTGGACCATGCCCACTGCAGATTATAGCCGCCGCATTTTCCGTCAATGTCAAGCAGTTCCCCTGCAAAAAACAGTCCGGGAACTAATTTGGATTCCAGTGTTTTTTCATCGACTTGTCTGGTGTCTACTCCACCTTGGCATACCTGCGCCTGTTCAAAGGGAGGATAACCAGTTACCCTAAGGGGATAGCAGTGAATCCCTTCTTCCAGATCCCCGTAAGCCAGAAGCACCTTTGCAAGCTTATCCGGGAAAAGCCCTGTAAGAAATTCTTTTTTTCCTTTATAGGGGCCGGCTTCTCTTCTTTGCGCCAGAAAATCATGAAGCTGTTCTTTGGAAAACTCAGGCAGAAAATTCAGGCGCAGCTCTGTTTTCTGACCTTCGTAAAATGCACGGATCCCATACCTGCTGATCTGGAATACCGGAATTCCGGACACACCATAATCTGTAAGCTGCAATTCTCCGGTTTCTTCAGCTATCATTTTCCCATCTGCATACAAAGAGATTTTTCCCTCTGTACGCACACCTGCCCATCCGGAAAAGCCTGTGTTCTTGCATTTCAGCGCAGTCAGTGCGGGAAGGGGTTCAATGATAAGGTGCCCCAGGTCTGCTGCCAGCTTATAGCCGCTTCCCTCTGAGCCGGAAATAGCAGATGCCCTGGAACCGTTGCACAATATCAGAGCGTCCCCCTCATAGGTCCAGCCCTTTGTGTGAATCTTCCAGATATGGTTTTCCCTGGAAATACGTTCCACACACTCATTCGTTTTAAGCTTCACCCCAAGACTGCGTGCCTTCATGCACAGCACCTCTGTCACACTGGATGCCTGTCCACTATGCGGATAAAGATATCCGTTATTTTTATTTACCGGATAGAGGCCAAGCTCTGTAAAAAACTTTACTGTGTCCTCTACGGAAAACTGATTCAGTGCCTCTTTCTCAAAGCCGGGATTCTCACTGCGGTAAGCATCCTTTTGTTTTTGTAAATTAGTAAAATTGCATTTTCCGTTTCCGGTGGCACAGATTTTTTTCCCCGGCTTTTCATTTTGCTCCAGTAAGGTCACAGCCGCACCGCCCTGCGCAGCTGAAATAGCTGCCATCAGCCCGGAAGCACCGGCGCCTATTATTACAACATGTTTTTTTTCCATATTAACTCCCGCAAATATTTCAGAGCCAAGCTTCGTTTACGGAAGCTTTACCAGATTCTTTTCCACAAGCTTCTGTAAAGACATCATAACGCCAAGCTTTGCATGCTCCCAGGTAAGTCCCCCCTGAAAATACACGGCATACGGCTCCTTAACCGGACCGTCTGCTGAAAGCTCAATGGAAGAGCCCTGTACAAAAGCACCGGCAGCCATAATAACCTGGCTGTCATATCCAGGCATATCCCATGGTTCCGGGTCTACGTAGCTGTCAACCGGAGCTGCTGCCTGAATTCCCTTACAAAATGCAATCAGCCTCTCCGGACTGTTTAAGGTCACTGCCTGAATAATATCCTGTCTTGGCTCTGTTGAATTCGGGACAACATCAAAGCCAAGCTTTTCATAAATATTAGCAGCAAAAACGGCTCCCTTTAATGCTCCCTTTGTCACCATTGGTGCCAGGAAAAAGCCCTGATAGAAGGAGCGGTTTACACCAAGTGTGGCACCCACCTCCGCGCCAAGTCCCGGACAGGTCATACGATAGGACGCATTTTCCACGCATTCCTTTGTTCCTGCAATATATCCGCCGATTGGAGCCAGTCCGCCGCCAGGATTTTTGATCAGGGAACCAACGATCATATCTGCACCCACATCACTTGGCTCAATGGTATCCACAAACTCACCGTAGCAGTTGTCTACCATACAGATAACGTCCGGTTTAATGCTTTTTACAAAGGCAATCAGCTCGCCGATCTGCTTTACAGAAAAAGAAGGACGTGTCATATAGCCCTTGGAGCGCTGAATCTCCACCAGCTTTGTTTTCTCATTGATTGCTTTTCGGATGTTTTCGTAATCAAAGGTTCCATCCTCAAGAAGATCTACCTGACGGTAGGTCACACCGTATTCTGCCAGAGAGCCCTTAGACGGACGGATTCCGATTACCTCCTCCAGGGTATCATAAGGTTTCCCTGCAGGTGCCAGCATTTCATCGCCCGGACGGAGATTTCCGAAAAGAGCAATGGCAAGAGCATGTGTTCCGCATGCAATCTGGGGACGGACCAGACAAGCTTCTGTATGGAAGGTATCTGCATAAACCTTTTCCAGGGTATCCCGTCCAAAATCGTTATAGCCATAGCCTGAAGAGGCTCCGAAGCACTCCTCGCTGACACGGTTTTTCTGCATTGCCAGAAGTACCTTCATCTGGTTATATTCTGCAGTCTTATCCAGCTGCTCAAAGCGCTCCTTTAAGGATTCCTCTATTTCATGGCAAAAATCGTATACCTGGGAAGAAATCCCCAGCTGTTCATATAATTCTTTCATCTTTTTTATACCGTCCATCTGACGGCATTCCTCCATTTCTGTTTCATCATCTATATATGCTTTAAAGCAATCCCTTTTCCCGGCAAGCATTCAGCATATATTCCAGCATTTTTTCATCGTCATATCCAAACGCATCTTTATTTACGCACAGAGTTTCCGGTTCTCTTCTAAACCAGGTGAGCTGACGCTTCGCAAAATGTCTTGTGTCACGCTTTAAAATCCGCTCGGCCTCTTCCAAAGAGATTTCCCCATCCAGATATGCCAGTATTTCTTTATAACCAAGTCCCTGCATAGAAACCATCCCTCTGTGATAGCCCATGCTTTTCAAAGTCTTCACTTCCTGCACAAGACCATTTTCCAGCATTTCATCTACCCGCTTGTCGATTCGCTGGTACAGAAGCTCACGCGGTGCATTCAGAACAAAATATGCCAGATTATAAGGACTTACCCGTTCCTGCTGTTCTTCATTATGTGCGGAAATAGGGCTTCCGTTCTGATGATAAAATTCCAGTGCGCGAATCACACGCTTTACATTATTCTCATGAATCTCCTTGGCGCTTTTTGGATCCACCTCTTCTAACATTTGGTGAAGAAATGCCCCTCCCTTTTCCTTTGCAAGAGTCTCCAGGCTCATACGATATTCCTGATCCTGTTCTGCCTTGGTAAAATCAATATCCCTGGTCACTGCCTGGATATAAAATCCGGTTCCGCCTACCAGAATGGGAATATGTCCATTGGCATAAATTTTTTCCATGGCTTCCTTTGCCATCTGCTGGAAACGCACAATGTGAAATTCTTCATCCGGCATCAAAGCATCCACAAGGTAATGAGGAATCCCCTGCATTTCCTCCGGCATGATTTTGGCTGAGCCAATATCCATATATTTATAAACCTGCATGGAATCTGCAGATATGATCTCACCGCCAACAGCTTTTGCCAGGGAAATAGACAGCTTTGTTTTTCCCACAGCCGTCGGACCGGTAAGGACAATAAGAGGCTTTTTCATAATCTCTCCTGTTTTACACAATTCTCTTAAATTTCTTCTCTATCTCTGATTTTGTCATGGCAATGATAGTGGGACGGCCATGAGGACAATTGTAAGGATTATCCAGAGTCAATAGCTCATCAATCAGCTTATCCGCCTCAAGGGCAGACATCTGGTGATTTCCCTTTACAGCTGCCTTACATGCCATGGTTGCAAGCCTTGCAGTAAAAAGGTCAAATGCATCCTTTGAGCCCTCACTGCCCAGATTATCCAGCATTTCCAGAAACAGCTCTTCTTCATGAAAGCCATACAGATTGGATGGAACCGCGCTGATACAGTATTCCCTTCCTCCGAAGGGTTCAATCTCAAAACCATATTTGGTGAAATATTCTTCGTTTGCCTTCAGCCGTGCCTGCTCCTCCATGTTAAGAGTCACCACAAGAGGGGGACTTAAATACTGGGATTCTATCTTCTGTTCATGAAAGCGTTTTACAAAGCGCTCATAGTTTACCTTTTCGTGAGCTGCATGCTGATCAATAATATAAAGCTGGTTTTCAAATTCCACAAGCCAGTAAGTGTCAAACAGCTGTCCGATCAGCTTGTGCCGGCTTCTGGATTCCGGTGCCAAAAGCTTCTCCTGAAAAAGCTCCATCTGTTTTGGCAGATCCGGCTCCGGTTCCTTTAATGTTCCTGCAAAAAGAGCCTCCTCTTCTTTACTAAGCGGCTTCGCCTGATAAGAAGCCTGCTCCCGAAGCATGCCGCCGGCCGGCTCTTTCTTTTGTATACGGTTGCTCTCCTGTATACGATTATTTTCCTGTATGCAGTTACTTTCCTGTATACGATTATTTTCCTGTATGCGGTTGTTTTCCTGCATGCGGTTGCCTTCCTGCATGCGGTTGCCTTCCTGCATGCGATTTATTTCCTGTACACGATCTTTTTCCTGCATGCAGTTGTTTTCGGCTTGTTTCTGGCTTGATTCCGGCTGTATTTGGCTATTTTCCGGCTGTGTATAATTCATTTTTGTCTGTGCTGGTTCCGGCTGATATTTTTGCTCCGTCTGACGTTTTTTTTCAAAAGGCTCCGGTACAGCGCCCCTGCTTACGATAGCAGCTTTCCTGTCTCGTTCCTCTTTTCCTACTGAAACTACCGGGATCAGTTCTCTGTGAAGCAGCGCATTATGTACTGCCTCATAAACAGCGTCATACACCTCAGCGCCACGCGCAAAACGCACCTCAAGCTTTCTGGGATGTACATTGACATCCAGGTCATTTCCCGTCATTTGGATATGCAGGGAAACAAATGGAAATTTGTGCTGCATCACAAAGCCCTTGTATGCATCCTCAATTGCCTTTGTAATAATATTATTCTTCACAAATCTTCCGTTTACATAGTAATTCTCAAAGCTTCGGTTTCCCCTGGACACCTCCGGTTTCCCGGCAAAGCCCTCAATTGTCATGAAATCGTTCTCATAGGAAACATCAAGAAGGGCTTTTGCCATATCCCGGCCGTATATATTGTATATCACATCTTTTACATTGTAATTGCCGGACGTGTGAAGCTTCACCTGCTTATTCTGAATATATTTAAAAGAAATTTCCGGATGGGAAAGGGCAAGCTGCTCCATCATGGTGCCTATATAGTTTGCCTCTGAGGTATCTGATTTCAGGAATTTGCTTCTGGCCGGAGTATTGTAAAAAAGGTTCCGCACCAGAAAGGTAGTTCCATCCGGTGCTCCCATTTCCTCCAGACTTTGTTCCACGCCGCCCTCGATCACATAGCGGACACCACTGATAGCAGAAGGTGTCTTGGTGATCAGTTCCACCTGGGAAACAGCAGCAATACTGGACAAAGCCTCACCGCGAAAGCCCAGCGAGGCTATATTTTCCAGATCTTCTACTTTTTCAATTTTGCTGGTGGCGTGGCTCAAAAATGCAGTTGGAACCTGAGCAGCTTCAATTCCTCCGCCGTTGTCTGTAATACGGATCAGTTTTTTTCCGCCGTCTGCAATCTCCACAGTTACAGCTGTGGCACCGGCATCAATAGAGTTTTCCACAAGCTCCTTTACAACAGAAGAAGGTCTTTCTACCACCTCGCCTGCTGCAATCTTATCAATGGTGTGTTTGTCTAAAACTGCAATTTTTCTCAATTTCATTCTCCGTGGTCATTTACCATCTGTTTTTAATCTTGTTCTGAAGATTGTACAATGTGTTCAATGCTTCCATAGGTGTCAGATTCCCGATATCGATTCCCTTCAGTTCTTCAATAATGTCGTTATCCTGCACAGTATCAAACAGGGACATCTGCGCCATATCCATCTCTACCTTCTGTTTCTTCTTCGGGGAAGTCAGATCCTTCACGGCAGCCGTAATATCTGCGTCACTTAGCTCCTCTACCAGCTCCTTTGCACGGCTGATAACCGTCTCCGGCACACCTGCCAGCTTGGCAACCTGGATTCCGTAGCTCTTATCTGCACCGCCCTGCACGATTTTACGAAGGAAAACGATATCATCCCCCTTTTCCTTAACCGCAATACAGTAATTGGTAACTCCGGAAAGCTTACCCTCCAGCTCTGTCAGTTCATGATAATGAGTTGCAAACAATGTTTTTGCTCCGCAAAGCTTTGTATTACTGATATGCTCGATCACAGCCCAGGCAATGGCAAGTCCGTCAAAGGTGCTGGTTCCTCGGCCGATCTCATCCAGGATCAGAAGACTTTTTGAGGTAGCATTACGAAGAATATTGGCAACCTCTGTCATTTCCACCATAAAGGTACTCTGTCCGCTTGCAAGGTCATCAGACGCACCTACACGGGTAAAGATCCTGTCTACAATTCCGATGGTGGCTTTATCTGCCGGGACAAAGCTTCCGACCTGTGCCATTAGCACGATCAAAGCTGTCTGGCGCATGTATGTGGATTTACCAGCCATATTCGGTCCGGTGATAATGGAAATACGTTTTTTGCTGCTATCCAGATATGTATCATTGGCAATAAACATATCGTTGTCGATCATCTGCTCCACAACCGGATGACGGCCGCCTTTAATGTCGATTACGCCGCCTTCATTTACCTTTGGACGAACATAATGGTTTCTCTCTGCAACAAGTGCAAGAGATGCAAATACGTCCAGCCCTGCAATGGCTTTGGCTGTACGCTGGATTCTCACAACCTCCATGCCCACCTTGTCGCGCACATCGGAAAACAGCTGGTATTCCAATGCATAAAGCTTATCCTCTGCACCAAGGATCATATCCTCAAGGTTTTTCAGTTCCTCTGTAATATAACGCTCAGCATTCGCAAGCGTTTGCTTACGGATGTAGTTCTCCGGTACCAGCTCCCTGAATGTGTTCGTAACCTCAAGGGCATAGCCAAACACACGGTTATATTTGATTTTCAGGGATTTGATTCCGGTGCGCTCACGCTCTCTGGCTTCTAACTCTGTCAGCCATTTTTTACCATCTGTGCGGGCACTACGGAATTTGTCCACATCTTCATTAAAGCCTTCCCGGATAATGCCTCCGTCCTTTTGTGCAAGAGGCGGCTCGTCCACAATAGCACTTTTTATCAGACCGGTAATATCCTCAAGGCTATCCATATCCTCATAAATTTCTTTCAAAATCGGAGCCTGAAAATCCTTCAGGATCTGTTTGATATATGGAATCATTTCCAAAGAAGAAGCAAAGGCTACCAGATCTCTTGGATTTGCCGATTTAAAGCTGATACGGCTGACAAGACGTTCCAGGTCATAAATCGGATTCAGATATTCACGAAGCTCATCACGAAGCATTGGATTTCCATTCAATTCCTCCAGTGCAGTCAGTCTACGGTTGATTTCTGCGGAATCGATCAGCGGCTGTTCCACGAAAGAACGGAGAGTACGGGCACCCATTGCCGTCTTTGTTTTATCCAGAACCCAAAGAAGAGAGCCCCTTTTTTGCTTCTCCCTAAGAGTCTCTACCAGCTCCAGGTTCCGTCTGCTTGAGCTGTCAATCAGCATGTAGCGCTCGGCAGTATACGGACGAATGGTAGTCATCTGGGAAAGTGCTGTCTTCTGGGTCTCCTTCAGATAAAGAAACAGCGCACCGGCAGCAATAATACCGCTGTCGTAATCACTGATTCCAAGTCCCTCCAGATTACTTACATGAAAATGCTCTTTTAACTCTTTCCTGCAGGTATCGTCATCAAAATACCATGCATCCAGAGAGAAAATACAGATTCCAAGACGATTTCTAAGATCGTCTGTGTCTACACCGCTCATGAAAAAGGAATCATTACAGATAATCTCTGCAGGGCTGAATTTGTTGATCTCGTCAATCAGCTTCTGGCTTCCCGGTACTTCTGTAAGAAAGCAGTCGCCTGTAGTAATATCCGCTATGGCACAGCCAAAACGGTCTGCTATAGAGACAATGGACATCAGATAATTATTTCTGGATTCGTCCAGCGAGGTGGCATCTAAGGTTGTTCCAGGCGTAACCACCCGAATAACCTCTCGTTTCACAAGTCCCTTTGCCTTTTTGGGATCCTCTACCTGCTCACAAATGGCAACCTTGTAGCCTTTCTCGATCAATCGGTTAATATAGGTATCTGCCGCATGGAACGGAATCCCACACATAGGAGCACGTTCTTCAAGGCCGCAATCCTTTCCCGTAAGTGTCAGTTCCAGTTCTTTAGATACCAGAAGGGCATCATCAAAAAACATTTCATAGAAATCTCCAAGACGATAAAAAAGAATACAGTCCTTGTATTCTTCCTTGGTTTTCAGGTATTCGCACATCATCGGTGACATGTTTTTACTACTCATAAAACTCCTTATTTATGCGGCTTTTCGCCGCCTTTATCTTAAATCTGACCATGTTTTTGACACAGTAAAATTTAACTTTATGACTGTGTATAAACATGGCCAGGTAGTGGTTAGTTACATTTTTGAAACTTATTAAGTCTAACATAAATAAACAACGGGTTCAAGATGTCGTGATGAGAAAATTTTCGATTTCAACGCTTAATATATATTAAACCTTTACTTTTAACTGACACCAATCATAAATTTAATGATTTTTTATTCCACTTAATCTTAGTGCACGTCCAACAGCAGTTTCCCCTATAATATCTTGAATAGCATTATCTGTGTTCATAGTTAGTTGCCAAATATCACAATGTTTGGCATTATCAAATTTCTTCATTAGTACTTTTGCTTCGAAAACATTGCCTATATTTGGTCGTTTGTCTGCAGAATATGGTTTTTTTAGTTCATTTACATGAATACTTCCCATTTCTGAAGAACCTATAATTCGAACCCGAACATAATGTTCAAGATTTTTTATAACTTCACACTTTACAATAATACCATTTTCTATTTCTCTTTTATTTTCATTAAATTCATCCATTCCCAAAAGTTTAATAGAACTATTATATGCCCTCGGTCTTTTCCAAATTCCTCAGCCCTTTGTAAATATCTCTCTGAAATTTAATCCTGTAATAAAAATGGCGAGATGCTTATTGTAACACCCCGCCCAACATCTGATTTGCATAAGATCCGCATAATCAGGTCAATTTTTACATTTTATACTGGCAATGACTCAGCATTTTTTATAATCTCTTTTATCTGTTTTTCGTCCATTTCAGCTACATCCGCGATCTGAGCAGCTGTATAACCTTTGTTGTACATTTTCATAATCATTTCCC
>CAKRKL010000020.1 GCA_934358405.1 uncultured Blautia sp. | reverse complement strand
CTTCGCTAATGGAGCATCTGCTTTTTCTCCCGCGTCCATAATTGGCAAGCATTGCACCGTTTGCGTTAATCTCAAAATTTGTATACATACATTCATTTGAAAGCGCCTGGTTTTCTTCAGGAAAAGCAAGAAAAATTTCCATTGCACTATCTGTATAAACCGGATCATTGTGCCTGTAATACCGTCTGAGAGGATTTTTCTCTTCGCAAACCATTTTCACGAACAGTCCTTCCCCTTCTACATAACCCATCCATCCGTAGACAAGTGGGTTCTGTTTGCTGTTCCACATATATTGATTAATAAAGAACTTTTCACACTGTTCAATCTGCTCTTTTCTTTCTATTGTTTTTACATGATATTGTAATCTCATAAGCATCCTCTTTTCTATATTTTTATTGAAGCCATTGCACTGTTATGAAATCAGTTTAAATATACTTCAGTATACCATATTTCTACTTCCATTTCCGCTGAAAAAGGCATTGTTTTAGATTATATTTCCAAAATATGCTCTATATCTTTTTTACATTTTTTGCTGCAGATATGTTATAATGGGGACGTTGATTGAATAAAACAGTTTTGAACATACTTATGAGGTAAAATACTTATGAAATACAGAGATGAATTTCGCATTGCTTCCACAGCCATTTTACTTAGCGTGGCTATGTTTGGAATTTCCGTGGTAGTTCCAAAGGAGAGCCGGGTTCCTACTGCCAAGACTACTTTGGTAGAAGCACCTGAGACAGCTGCAGAAGCAGAAGCCGCTGCCGAACAAACAGAATTTCCTATTTATAACCAGGAAAGCAACTATGATACTTCTTATGACAACAGCCAGGATTACTATGAACCTGACACTTCCGGTGACAGCGGCGATTCTTCTGGCAGTGATCAGATCACTTATCCTTCTGAGGATACTGGTGATGGCTCCGGAGATACTTCCGGAGGGGATGCTTCCGGAGGGGATACTTCTGGAGGAGATGCTCCTGCGATTCCGGATTACACAGAGACTCCCGGCGATGGCTATGAGCCAAGTGAAGATAACAACTGGGATTATGTAGCTCCTGGTGCTGACTCCGGAGCAGATGGTTCTGACGGTTCAGACAGCGCCCAGCCGGATATGGAGGTTTATGAATAGCATCGTTTTAATTGCATAATAAGAAAACAAAATCCCCGGGGATTCATTTCACGAAGCATTCCAATTATGTTCAGCTTCCGAAAACTCCCGGGGATTTGTAATTTACAATCTAATGCTAAAATATATCATCATTTTATTTGATTCAAAAATGCAAATGGCTCCTTATCTTCCAGAAAATGCATCAGCATATAGGCAGTCATGATTGCCACATTCTCCTCCTGTAAAATACGCTTCACTTCTTCTTTATCCGCAAGAACAACCTCAATCTCCTCTGTAGCCTCCTGGGCCCTGGAGCTGATCTGACCGCTGGCATATCCGTACACAGTCGCACAGGATTCATCTGTCATCCCTACCGTGGTAAAATAAGGCTTCTGATAAGCCTCTGCTACCGGAATCGGTTCCAGCTTTAAGCCTGTTTCCTCGTACATCTCACGGACTGCACCCTCATGATAATTCTCATCCGGTTCTACCAGTCCTGCCGGGAATTCATAAATATAATCTCCCAGCGTGTAGCGATACTGCCGGATCAATACCACCTTGTCGTGGTTTTCTCCGTAAATACTGTAAATAATTACGCCATCTGGTTTGTTTTTGCGGGTTACAAGCTTCAGGCTCTCCACATCTCTGGCACGGGATGCCACGAAGTAATTCACAGGTGTGTTATGTACACTGGTTGCCTTTACATTATAAAGGTTTACATAACGGTTATCTGTCTGCTTGGTAATGCTGTTGATTTTTCCCATAGGAACCTCTTTTCATCAGTCACCGCGAAGGATTACACGAATTCTTTTATAAATAAAGAATACGATCACTGAGGTTAATGTGTATTTAAATAAGTTAAATGGCACAAGAATCATAATTGCAAAGGTAAGAAGGTTGGTAACACCGCTGTGTACTGCTGCGCCCATCTCGATAAATGCCTGAACCGGCATTCCAAATGCCTTTCCGTATGCCGGAAGAAGAACAAATGCATTGATAAAGCATGCAAGGATGGTGGTAAGAATTACACCAACTGCCATTCCGGCAACTGCATGTGTTCTTGTTTTCTTATGCTGGTAGCGGTAGATCAGGCCTGCCGGAATTACATAAGAGCAGCCAAAGATGAAGTTCGCCACATCTCCAACACCTGCTGTCATAGTTCCTTTGGTTACCAGATGAACCAGAATCTTCACCAGCTCAATCAGCATGCCTGCTACAGGTCCCATTGCAAAGGAACCAATCAGTGCCGGAATTTCGGAAAAATCCAGCTGGTAAAAGGATGGAGCAAGAAAAGGAAGCGGCACCTCAAAATTCATAAGTACGCCGGCCACAGCACCTAACATTGCTACCTGGGCAATGGTTCTGGTTCGGCTTCGTTCCATTACGTTTCCATTTCTGATTACTTGTTCGCTCATACTCGTCACTCCTTAAATTATAATATTTAAAGAAAATTTCTGCAAGTATGCGAATAGAAAATGTTAGGATCTTTTCCAACACTGCAGCAAACAGCTATTTCCATCCACACAAAAAGCCCCGGAATTTCTTCCGGGGCAATGAGCACGTACAAATAAATATCAACTTATCTGATCATTCTGCGCGTTCTTCTCTCATCCAGACTTTACTGTCGGTTTTGGAATTTCACCAAATCAGCCGCCTAAGCGGGTCGCGGACTATACCGCCGGTAGGGAATTTCGATATTCAAGCTCTCGATCACCCTGCCCCGAAGAAATTTTCTTTGTTCATGTGGATTATACAATAGAAAAGCAATAATTTCAAGAAGAATTAAAAATATTTTCTTTTATTCTTCCGTTCTTTTCTCCACCACATGCACATCCATCTGGGGATAAGGAATTCCAATTCCGTTAGCATCGAATGCTATTTTTATTTTTTCATTCAGGCGCCATTTAATGTTCCAGTATTTCTCTGTAGGGACCCAGACCCTAAGCCCCAGGACCACTGCGCTGTCTCCCAGTTCATCTACAAACACCTGCATCTCCTTATCTGACTTTGTTCCGGGATCCTCCTGCAAAATGTGATAAAGAAGCTTTTTGGCTTTTTTAATATCGGAATCATAGGAAATCCCTACTTTAATTTCCAGCTTACGCAAAGCCTGGGCAGTTACATTAATAATAGTACTGTTGGACAGCTTGCCATTTGGAATGATCACATGCTTATTATCCACTGTTGTAAGGGTTGTATAAAACATCTCAATTTTATACACTGTGCCTTCTGTGCCGCCTGACTGATCCTGAATAATGTAATCACCTACCTGAAAGGGTTTAAACAGTAATAGCATTACACCACCGGCCAGGTTTTCCAGTCCTCCCTGAAGAGCAAGACCAATAGTAACACCGGCAGTTCCAAGAAGAGCTGCAACCGAAGATTCCTTCACGCCAAAGTAGGTCGCAATATTAAAGATCAGAATCAGATATAACAGGAATTTTCCAAAGGAACAGATAAACTGGGCAACTCCCTTATCTACACCCGCCTTTTCCATGGACCTTTTTGTTATTTTCAGGAACCACTTGATCAGCTTCGTTCCTGCATAAAAAGCAATGACTGATAAGACCACCTTCATCCCGAACCCGATTAAATCCGGAATGTGTCCATTAAAGTAAGCCTTGAGCTGACTCATATTGGAATTGACCTTATCTACGGTTTCCTGTACAGTTTCCTGAACTGCGTTTTCAATTACCTGTTCTTCCAAATTATCATCTCCTGCTTCTCATCGTCAAACGTTTTCCACAGGCATCGGCCTGCTTCCACTTATTTATCCACCGCTTACTGCACCATTCTCCACAGTATCAGCTGAACTGCCAGAATCAGCGGCACACCCACACGAAATTTCCACTTTCTGGTCTTATGATGAAAAAACTGCATTCCCAGAATAGCCCCAACAGAGCCTCCAATAGCCGCCACGGCAAGCAGCTGGGCTTCCGGAATTCTCCACTGCTTACGGATTGCCTTCTGCTTGTCCACTCCGTACATGCCAAAGGCAACCAGATTGATAACAGCCAGATATATTGTCAGTACATTCTGTATCATTTATTTATTCAGACCTTTCATAGAAAGACTGATGCGGTTCTTTTTCTCATCCACGCCAAGTACACGTACTTCCACAACGTCTCCTACGCTTACTGCTTCCAGAGGATGCTTGATGAATTTCTCACTCATCTGAGAAATATGCACAAGTCCGTCCTGGTGCACTCCGATATCCACAAAGGCACCGAAATCAATTACATTGCGGACAGTTCCTTTCAGGACCATGCCCTCCTTCAGGTCCTTGATATCCAGAACATCGGTACGAAGGATTGGCTTTGGCATCTCGTCACGAGGGTCACGGGCAGGCTTCTCAAGTTCTTTTACAATATCACGAAGTGTAATCTCACCAATTTCCAGCTCTGCTGCCAGTTTCTTGTAATCCTTGATCTGTCTTCCAAGTCCTGCCAGCTTTCCTCCTGCAATATCTTCTGCAGAATATCCCAGCTTCTCAAGAAGGCGGGATGCAGCCTCATAGCTCTCCGGATGTACACTGGTAGCATCAAGCGGATTGGTTCCGCCTGTAATACGCATGAAGCCTGCACACTGCTCGAATGCTTTTGGTCCCAGCTTAGCAACCTTGAGAAGCTCTTTTCGGGTAGTAAAGCGGCCATTCTCTTCTCGATAAACAACAATATTCTTGGCTATAGCTTTGGAAACACCGGAAATATACTCAAGAAGAGATGCAGAAGCTGTATTTAAGTCCACACCAACCTTATTTACAGAGTCTTCTACCACTCCTGTCAGTGCCTCGCCCAGCTTCTTCTGGTTCATATCATGCTGATACTGACCTACACCGATAGATTTGGGATCAATCTTAACCAGCTCTGCCAGCGGGTCCTGCACACGTCTTGCAATGGAAGTGGCACTTCTCTGTCCTACATCAAAATTCGGAAATTCCTCTGTTGCCAGCTTGCTTGCAGAATAGACAGAAGCTCCTGCCTCATTTGTAATGACGTACTGAACCTTCGCCTCCGGGATTTCTTTCAGCATGTCCACGATTACCTGCTCAGATTCTCTGGAGGCAGTACCGTTTCCAACGGAGATCAGGGAAATGCCGTATTTCTTGATCATACCCTCAACAGTATCCTTGGCAGCACGGATTTTCTTCTCGTTGGTAGGTGCTGTGGGGTAAACAACTGTGGTGTCCAGAACCTTTCCAGTAGGATCTACAACAGCCAGCTTACATCCGGTTCGAAAAGCCGGGTCCCAGCCAAGTACAGTCTGTCCAGCGATTGGAGGCTGCATCAGAAGCTGCTCTAAGTTTTTGCCGAAGACTTTGATCGCGCCGTCCTCTGCCTTCTCTGTCAGGTCGCTTCTGATCTCACGTTCAATTGCAGGGGCGATCAGACGCTTGTAGCTGTCCTCTGTTACTTCCTTAAGAATCGGTGTGGTAAACGGGTTGTCGCGGGTGATTACCTGTTTCTCCAGGTAACGGATAATATCTTCTTCTGGAGCTGCAACTTTGATGGTAAGGAATTTCTCTTTCTCACCGCGGTTCAGCGCCAGCACACGATGGCCGGCAAGCTTCTTCACCGGCTCCTCGAAGTCATAGTACATTTCATAAACAGACTGTGTTTCCGGGTTCTTTGCTGCGGAGCTGATTGTTCCCTTCTTCGCAGTCAGATCACGAATATAAATTCTGTAATCAGCCTCATCAGAAATATGCTCTGCAATAATGTCCTTCGCACCTGCAATGGCCTCTGCGGCAGAGGTCACCTCTTTTTCCTCAGAAACAAAAGCTGCAGCCTCTTCCTCAATACTCTTGTTTGTCATCTGAAGCATAATAATATTTGCCAGCGGCTCAAGACCTTTTTCCTTGGCAATGGTTGCGCGGGTACGTCTCTTGGGACGATATGGGCGGTAAAGATCCTCCACAACAACCAGGGTCTGTGCTGCAAGAATCTGATCCTCCAGTTCCTTTGTCAGTTTGCCCTGCTCCTCAATGCTGGAAAGAACCTGTTTCTTTTTGTCTTCCAGATTGCGAAGATAGGTCAGTCTTTCATTCAGATTACGAAGCTGCTCGTCATTTAAGGTTCCCGTAGCTTCCTTTCTGTATCGGGAAATAAAAGGAATGGTGTTTCCTTCATCAATCAATTTCACAGCAGCCTCTACCTGCCATTTTTCCACCCCAAGTTCCTGGGTGATCACCTGTAAAATATCCATTTTTTCAATCTCCTCTTGTTGCTTGTCTTGCATTTCTCCTGAATTTTCTTCTGATTTTACTTATACTGTATAGTATCCATCCCCTGGCAGTCTGTGATCCAGCTCACCGTTCAGATCACGGTAGAAGGTAACCAGAGACATTTCCATATAAGGCAGGATCCAGAAAAGTGCAATATAAAAAGTAAATACTGATAAAAGCATCAGCGGAATAAAGCTGAGATTCAGTTTAATATATCTCCATATATTACCCTTCATCAGGTGCATACTTTCTTTCAACCCATTTATGCCTCCAAGCTCCGGATCATCTGCCATAAGAAAATAAGTCATGGCAAAAGGAATGGAAATCAGGAAATTCAGTACTGTACTAACCGCCAGAAGGCCAAATGTAACAGACAGCCATTGAAGCTGTGATTCCACAGTCAGTCCCGGGTCTGTTGTATAACTTACATAATAATAGGGAATTGCTGTAATCACCTGAATCAGTGCCAGCACAAATCCGGCAATGATGACTCTGTCTGGCTGATTTCGGAAAAAATATCCAAGATCACCCAGTGAGAATTCTTTTCCTCTGGAAATATTCAGAAGCATATATCCAAATCCTGCTGATATGATTCCCACGATCAGAGATACAACCAGCAAAAACACCTCACTCAGAACAAGATCAAGCACTGAAGTTCCTGAGAACAGCGTTGTAGACAGGATCGTTCCCAGCATATTCAAGCCGTATACTGCCAGAAGTCCTAAAATAACAGTGCCTAAGTGTCCCTGCAGTGCCATTTTTGCCTGCTGCTTTATCTCCTTTGTTTTTCTTTTTTTCATAATGATCATTCTCCTTTGCAGTGAAACAGCAAGCCGGGATTTTAGTATATCCCGGCCTGAAAATCAGAGCGTGTTTGAATTTGGGAAAACAGTCCCCAACTATGCTGTTCTCTTGCTTCCCCAGAAAAACAAGGCCACAGTGCCTGGACCTGTATGACTTCCAATGGTAGTTCCAATGCTGTTGATCTCAACCTTTCCGTTAAGCTTAGGAAAACGCTCTTCTACCAGTCTTGCAACTTCTCTTGCATCCTCAATGCAGGCAGACTGAGAAATATAGCATTTACCGGAGTAGTCAAGACCACCCTCTGCATATTCTTCCATTTTGTCCACAATAGCACGAATCACTTTTTTCTTGGTACGGATCTTATACCTTGGAATCAGTCTGCCCTGATCATCCATATTCAAAAGCGGACAAATATTCAGCATTGTTCCAAAAAATCCGCTTGTTTTGGAAATACGGCCTCCTCTGATGTAGAAGGTCAGATCTGTGGAAAAAAACCAATGATGCAGATTCAGTTTATGTGCCTCTGCCCACTGATAAACCTCTTCTATGGCTTTGCCCTCATCCCTCAAATCTGCCAAGCGGTCCATAAATAGTCCGTATCCGGAGGATGCCCCGAGAGAATCCACGATCAGAATCTTCCTGTCAGGATATTTCTCAGACAACTCTTCCTTTGCAATATTTGCAGAATTTACGACTCCGGTGATACCAGAGGACAGGCATACATGAAGAATATCCTTGCCATCTTTAAGAAAGCCTTCAAAATACTCTGTAAATTCATCTGCGTTTATCTGGGATGTCTTGGTCGTGGCACCATCCTGCATTGCCTTGTAGAACTGGTCAAATGGCATAGACTGCCCTAAATCATCTGCATATTGTTGGCCGTTCAGCTCATAATGAAAGCAGATATAGGAAATATTTCTCTTCGCAAAATGTTCTTTTGTAAGATCTGCTGTAGAACAGCAGCTAACCACATAACTACTCATATTTCCCTCCCTTTTTGCATCAGTCTGCAAGACCAAATGCATCATGAACCGCATTCATGGCGCGGACACCATCTTTCTCGCTAATCAGAACAGTAATACGGATCTCAGATGTAGAGATCATGTTGATGTTCACGCCCTCATTGTAAAGGCTCTCAAACATTTTGGCAGCTACACCCGGATTACTAAGCATACCTGAACCTACAATAGAAAGCTTGGCAATACCCCTTTCTGAATGAAGCTCCTTAAAGCCAAGGCGTTCCTTATGCTCTTCCAGAGTGGCAACTGCATCCTCCAGATCATCTTTATTTACTGTAAATGAAATATCCTTAGTTCCTGAGCGTCCAATAGACTGCAGGATAACATCTACATTTATATTTTTCTTTGCAAGAGTATCAAATACTTTAAATGCAACACCAGGCACATCGCGAAGACCCAGCACTGCAATTCTCACAGCATCTGTATCCAGCGCAACACCGCTGATCAACATTCTTTCCACGCTAACTACCTCCTTAACTACCGTTCCTTCACTGTTATTCAGGCTGGAGCGGACCACAAGGGGCACTCCGTATTTCTTGGCCATTTCCACAGAACGGTTGTGAAGCACGCCCGCTCCTGAAGTTGCCAGATCCAGCATCTCATCGTAGGTGATTTCTTTAAGCTTTCTGGCAGTTGGAACTTTACGCGGATCGGCAGTGTATACACCGTCCACATCTGTATAAATCTCGCAGGCGTCTGCATGAAGTGCTGCTGCCAGCGCCACTGCTGTGGTATCAGAGCCGCCTCTTCCAAGAGTCGTATAATCATCATACTTATCTACACCCTGGAAGCCTGTGACAATTACGATCCTGCGTGCATCTAATTCACGGCGGATGCGCTCTGTATCGATTCTTTTCAGTCTTGCATTCTGATGGCTGCTTGTAGTATGCATTGTCACCTGAAATGCATTCAGGGAAATTGCAGGAACGCCAAGTGTATGCATGGCCATAGCCATCAGAGATACAGACATCTGCTCTCCAATAGTAAGCAGCATATCCATTTCACGCTTAGGCGGTCTCTCGTCCATATCGTGAGCCTTACTGATCAGCTCATCTGTATATTTACCCATGGCTGATAAAACCACCACTACGTCATTTCCTTTTTTATATTCTTCGATACAACGATTTGCAACATTGAACATACGCTCCTTGTCGGCTACAGAAGTACCTCCGAATTTCTTAACGATCAGCATAGTTTTTCCTTTCACAAAGGGTTCAGTCTTTTACACGGATCATTCCAAGTACATTATCGCCAAGTGACTTAACCCGCTCTTTATACTCGCCCTGTGTCATAAGTCCGGTAATAAAGCCAAACTCTTCCGGAAGTGCATCCGGCTCAATCACTGCATCCACTTTTCCAAATGCCTTGTCTACATCATCCAAAGAGGTATCCTTTACACGGACAAAGAAGCGTCCCTCTACAGAATCCGGATCCATAAGGGTCATCTCTTCATTGCTCCAGTTAACAGGAATTGTATCGTGAAGATGTCTGGAAGCCTCCACAACGTCAGCAACAACTGCACTTGCAGTAGGAAGCTTGCCTGCTCCGCTTCCGTAGAACATAGCATCTCCCAGCATATTCCCATGAACGAAAATACTGTTGAACACACCGTTTACACTGTGAAGAGGATTATTCTTTCCTACCAGGAATGGTGCCACAAGCGCATAGAAGGAATCTTCTCCAACTCTCTTGCTGGTACCAAGAAGCTTAATATTTCTTCCCATCTCCCTTGCATATTCCATATCCTCTGGTGTGATCTTTGTAATTCCCTCTGTATAAACCTTCTCAAAATCCAGAAATCTGCCATATGCCAGTGAAGAAAGAATTGCGATCTTACGGCATGCATCCTGTCCTTCCACATCAGCGGTTGGATCTGCTTCTGCATATCCTTTCTCCTGGGCTTCTTTTAATACGGTATTAAAATCAGCTCCCTCTGTATTCATTTTATCCAGCATATAGTTGGTGGTTCCATTAAGAATTCCGGTAACTTCATCAACCACATCTGCTGTAAGAGAGCTGTTCAGAGCACGGATAATAGGGATTCCGCCACCGCAGCTTGCTTCAAAAAGAAAGTTAATCTCTTTCTCTTTGGCAATTTCCATAAGCTCCGGTCCGTATTTGGCAACCAGAGCCTTATTGGAAGTACACACGCTCTTGCCAGCTTCAAGGGCTCTCTTTGTAAAATTATAGGCAGCACCTGTTCCACCCATAACTTCCACTACAATATCTACTTCCGGATCATTTACGATCTGCTCAAAATCATGAACAAGAATCTCCTCAACCGGATCCCCTGGGAAATCACGAAGATCAAGAACATATTTAATCTTAATTTCTTCCCCGGCTCTTTTGTTAATGGTTTCATGATTAGTACGGAATACTTCTACTACACCGCTTCCAACTGTGCCATATCCTAACACTGCAATATTTATCATCTGTCCGTTACTCCCTGCCTAAAATTTTCAAATAATGGATTCCTTCCATCTGCTCAATATCCTCTACCATAGCTTCTGCATCACCCTCTCCCTGAAGGATCTGCACACTTAAAGTAAGAGTGGCAATTCCGCTGATGGGAATACTCTGATGAATGGTCAGAATATTTCCGTGATTCTTTGCAATTGCCCGAAGAACATTGGATAAAATCCCGGGTTCATCATCCATCTGTATAATAAATGTGATTGTTTTTCCTTTGGCTTCTTCATGAAAAGGGAAAATATCATCTTTATATTTATAAAAAGAACTCCGGCTGATTCCCACAGCATCTGCTGCTTCCTGAACCGTAGCTACACGCTTTGATTCCAGAAGCTTCTTAGCTGCTACCACATTCAGCAGCACCTCAGGTACAGCCCGCTCTCTTACTACAAAATATTTGTTCTTCTCCATTGTCTTCTGCATTCCGTGCTTCCTTCCGTCATGAACTGTACCTGACTGCACTGTCTTTGCAGCATTAAAGCCTATTCTGCCGGTTTCTTTGCCAGAGCGATCCATTTCAGATATGCATTGATAAAAATATCAATTGCACCGTCCATAACAGCATCTACATTTCCTGTTTCTTCGTTTGTACGATGGTCCTTGACCATGGTATATGGCTGCATAACATAAGAACGAATCTGATTACCCCAGCCAATATCTGTTACCTCGCCACGGATTCCGGAAAGCTTGGCTTCCGCTTCCTGCTGCTTCAAAAGATATAGCTTGGCCTTCAGCATCTGCATAGCCTTGTCTTTATTCATATGCTGAGAACGCTCATTCTGACACTGTACCACAATTCCGGTTGGGAAGTGGGTAATTCGGATAGCAGATGAGGTCTTGTTGATATGCTGTCCACCGGCACCACTGCTTCGATAAGTATCAATACGGATATCCTCGTCATTAATCTCTACATCCAGATCTTTCTCAATATCCGGCATAACATCACAGGATACAAAGGATGTCTGACGCTTTCCGGCTGCATTGAACGGGGAAATACGAACCAGACGATGAACACCTTTCTCAGACTTCAGAAGTCCGTATGCGTTCTCTCCGTTCACCTGGAAGGTAACGGATTTCACGCCAGCTTCATCTCCGTCCAGATAGTCCAGCACTTCAATAGAAAAGCCTTTACGATCTGCCCAACGGGTATACATGCGGTACAGCATACCACACCAATCGCAGGCCTCTGTTCCGCCGGCTCCCGCATTCAGCTTGATAATGGCATTCTCGCTGTCATACTCTCCGGAAAGAAGAGTTTTGACACGGATGCTGTCAAACTGAGCCTGGAACTCATCCAGCATTTCCTGGATTTCCTCGATCATGGATGGATCATTTTCCTCATAGCTCATCTCGATCAGGGTCTCCATATCTTCCATCTGGGTTACCAGATTCTGATAGGTTTCCATGTCGTCCTTCATGCTCTTTAATTCTTTCATTTTCTTCTGGGATACTTCTGCATTGTCCCAGAAATCAGGCGCTTCCATTTCGCGCTCTAATTCTTCAACCCGCTTTTCCTTGTTAGCCAGGTCAAAGTGAATCCCTCACTTCCACTAATGGTTCTGTGTATGTTGCAAGAATGCTCTTGAACTGGTCTAATTCAACCATAGCTTCACCTTCTTTCTATTATTTCTCCAACAATGCCGCCACTTAACAGCTGCTTAGGCGGCACACAGACTTTCAAACTATACAATAGCATATTTGGGGCAGAATTACAATAAAAAGCGGCAGGGCGGTTCAGACTGTTGCAATATTTTCTCAAAAATCTAAGATCCTATGACTTGAAAATTAAATAGGTTTCTTTTATCATTAACTGGTATGTATGTAAAAATCTGTAAAACGAGGTAGCATTTTTGAAGAAAAAAGAATTCATTTTTATCAGTGTGCTTCTGGTGGTTTCCGTTCTTCTTTGTGTTTATGTATATGTGGTTCCTCATGGAAAATATGGGTCAATCCAGATTACAGTGAATGGAGAGCTTTATGGCACCTATTCTCTTGGAAAAGACCAGGTGATTGCCATTGGGGATACCAATGTGTGTGAAATCAAAAATGGGGAAGTGAAAATGACGGAAGCAAACTGTCCGGATCATCTTTGTATAAAGCAGCCGGCAGTTGGAAGTGCAGGAGGTTTTATTGTATGCCTGCCTAACAAAGTAGTAATTCAGGGAGAGGGCGATGCAGATCCACAGAATTCTGAAAGTGGATTTGACGCTGTGGTATAGGATTATGGATCAGAAAAAGACGGCTTATCTTGGATTGTTTGCGGCGATTGCGATTATTTTCGGATATGTGGAGTCTCTGATTCCCTTTTTTGCAGGGATTCCGGGGATGAAGCTGGGGCTTGCCAATCTGGCGGTGCTTTTTGTTTTGGAAAGGTATACGTGGAAGGAGGCTGCGCTGGTTTCCCTGGTCAGGATTTTCATTATTGGTTTTATGTTTGGAAGCGGATCCAGCATTATGTATAGCCTTGCAGGGGCTGCGCTCAGCCTGGCTGTGATGGTTTTTGTGAAAAATAAGATTGGATTTGGAGACCTGGGCGTAAGTGTAGCAGGAGGTGTTTCCCATAATATTGGGCAGCTGCTGGTAGCAGTTCCGGCTACACATACGGTGGGGCTGCTGTATTATTATGCGCCGGCGCTGATGGTGTCGGGTGTTGTGACAGGGCTGCTGATCGGAGTGCTGACGCGGGAAATTTTGAAGAGAATTCCGTAGGAGTATGTCAGCTTTAAATGCTGTGTATTAAAAAGAGCTTCGGGCGATAGTTTTTTGCAATCGACCGAAGCTCTTTCTTTATACTATATACTGACAATTATGCTTCTTTCACAGTATATCCGTCTTTCATTAGCTCAAATTTATCCATTAGTCCATCTGTAACGTATACATTTTTATCCTCATCTACAAATATGGCTTCTGCTCCATATTTCTCCAGGAGAGGTTTAGCTTCGTCCAGACCCAGGACAAAACAGGCGGTGGAAAGACCGTCAGCCAGATAGCCCTGACTGCAGATAATGGTTACGGAAGTAAGACCGTTCCAGACTGGACAGCCGGTTTTGGGATCCAGGATATGATGGTAACGAATTCCGTCCTGTATGAAGTATTTCTCATAGTCCCCGGAGGTAGAAAGGTACTGATCAGCTTCAAGTGTGATTGCGCCCAGATAGTCTCCTTCTACATCTCTTGGGTCGGTGAGTGCTACCTTCCAGGAAGAGCCATCTGGCTTTTCACCGTAGGTCATAACGCTGCTGCCTCCAAGATTCAGGATCATACCAGAGACATCTGGCTGAGTCTGCAGGTAATCCATGATCAGGTCACAGCCAAGTCCCTTGCCCACTGCTCCAAGATCCAAGGTACACCCGTCCAGAAGCGTCACTGTATTTCCATCCAGCTGAATTTTTTCATAGCCAGTCTCCGGAAGAAGTGCGTCAAGTTCAGACTGATCTGGTACATGTGGGTTCTCACCGTCAATGTCCCACAGGCGGATGATTTTGCCCAGGGTAGGGTCAAAGGCTCCTCCGGAATCCTCAGAGAGCTGGCGGATCTTCTCAAGATCTGCTGCAAGGTCAGAAGAAACTTCCACTGCCCGACCATCTGCATTGTTCAGTCTGGAAATCTGGGAATTCTCATCTGTCCAGGAAAGAAGGCCGCTTTCCATTTCACGAAGCTTTTCACCAATCTGAGTGTTGATATCCTCCCCGGTGGTATAAAGTGTTTCGGATACTACCGTATTCATTGCGAAATCTGCGTTTGTATACTTTTCTATATCAGCTGCAAAAACAGCTGTAGTTGTTTTTCCAAGTGCAGTTCCCATTATACCAGTAAGCAGAAGGCTGCTGCAGAGGATTCTGCATGCGTCTCTTTTCCCCAGGCGTACATTCTCGTGGAACAAAGGCAATCGTCTCTCAGACTGTCCGTCCGCATAGCATAAAATCCCAGGCCTGATATTTTTCTTCGGGCAGATTCCCTGGCAGGCGTGGCAGCAGATGCATTCTCCCGAGAGAGGTGTATCGCCGTCAATGTCCAGGTGAGCCGGGCAGCGTTTTTTGCAGGCGCCGCATTTTGCGGGGCAAATACCTCGGTCACGATTAAGCAGGGCGGAAGGTACTATAGGCATTATAGCAAAAACAGCGCCCATTGGGCAGAGGAACTGACAGAAAAATCGTTCCTGTGTACACATTCCGATCATGATCAGAATCAGCAGGAGTATTCCCACTTTGTATGTGCCTCCCGGGAGCCTGCCTGCAGTGAGCATGGAAAACACATCCCAGGGACTCATTCCCTGAAGCTTTCCATACCAGTCTGTGAGAATAGAGCCAAGCAATACTGCCAGCCAGATATATTTCACCTTCTGAAGAATTCGGATATTTTTTTCCGAATAGCCATGACGCCCTTTTTTGTGAAAAATTCTCTGACGGATCCATACTGTCAGCTCATACAAGACATCCCCAAGAGAACCAAAGGCACAAGCATATCCACAGAAATGTCTTCCAAACAGACAGGTGATTACAAGTAACACTGCCGTCACATCCAAAAAGGAATTCCAGGTAATGGCTTCATGGGCAGCAAGGCTCTGAAATACAGATTTAATTCCTGCAAATGCTGTGGAAAACAGGGCCGGAGCAAAAATGAAAAACAGAAGCTGTATCCCGGCGCGGATTATCCGGATCTTTCTCTGCCTTTTTTTCATGGATTTTCCGCCTTTCCCAGTGCATCGTTGACTGCATTGATGATTCCTGTGGAACTGAAGGTAGCTCCGGAAATGGTGTCAACATCTGTGCTCTGTGCGGACAAAATGCTGCTGATCACGCCTTTTCCCTGAGAAAGATAGGCGGAATCCTCACCAGGCGCACTGACTACCTGAATATCTGTAATGGTATCATTCTCAAGAGTTACCTGAACCTGGATGGTTCCTCCAAATCCCTGTCCCTCTCCTGTGTAGGTTCCGTTTTTGTATGCAAGCTCTTCTTCGTCTTCTGCATCTTCACTTTCTTTTGTATCAGCATCAGAAGCATTCTTTTCCTCAGCCTGCTTTCCGGCCTCTTCCTGAGCTTTGGCGGCCTCCTGAATCGCATTCAGGATTTCCTTCTGCTGACTCTCCAGCTTCTCCACCTTTGCACTCAGGCTGGCAATTTCCTGATCTTTCCTGGTGTCGCTCTCCTTCTTCTGCATGGAGTTATACCCCAGCACAGCCCCGATAATCAGAATCAAACATAAAACTCTCATAATAAAACTCTGGTATTTCATTGGTTATGCTCCTTTTGCCTGATTTAATGCATTTTTGAATGCCTGAATAATTCCCATTGAGGAATAGGTTGCGCCCGAAACAGTATCTGCTCCTTCTGCGGACTGGTTTGCCATAACCTGTCCCAGAATTGACGGCCACGCAGTCTCAAAATACTCCTCATCGTCATAGGTATTGTAAAATGCACTTACAATCTGTCCATTCGAAATGGTGATGGTAACCTGTACACTATCCGGTCCATCATTTCCCTCTCCAATTCCTGTATAAGTTCCATCTGCATATCCGTTGGCAGGCACTGGGGTAGCAGTTGGCTCTGGGGTACTTGTTGGCTCTGGAATTTTGGTTGGCTCTGGTGATACTGCCTGCTCTGGTGTCTGAGTCGGGTTTGGGGCTTCAGTCGGCTCCGGGGTTTCAGTTGGCTCCGGGGCTTCTGTTGGCTCCGGGGTTTCTGTTGGCTCTGGGGCTTCTGTTGGCTCCGGGGTTTCAGTCGGCTCTGGGGTTTCAGTTGAACCGGGATCTGTATTTTTTGCCTGCTCCAGTGCCATTCTGGAAGCATCCAGAATTCCCATTGAGGAAAATGTTGCACCGGAAACAGTATCAATCCCATCTGTGCTTTGTTTTTCAATAATTGCAGGCTGAAGCTTGCGCCATGCTTTATTGAAAAAGCTTCGTGTATCCGCATTGGTATTTGTGATTTCCTTTATTTGACCAGCTTCAATCACCATAGTTATGGTGACAGTGCCTGAATATCCCTGAGCAGAAGCAGAATAAGTACCATCTTTAAATAATTTCGGCAACGTAGGATTTTCTGGTGAGGCTGCAGGCTTTGGTGCTTCGGTTGGCTTTGGTGCTTCTGTCGGCTCTGGCGTTGCGGTTGGAACAGGCGTTACATCAGCAGCAGCTTTTCCTGCCTTGGAAAGAGCATTCTGCACAGCCTGAATAATTCCATTTGAAGAGTAAGTCGCTCCACTGACTGCATCTACATTGGGAGACTGACTTGAAAGGATCCTGCTGATCACCCCTCTTGCTGATGAAAAATAGGCTCCTGTTTCTTCATCTGCACTTAAAATATCTACAGAAACAATTTTTCCATCAGAAACGGTTACCTGTACGGTAATTGTGCCGCCAAATCCCGTTCCGCTTCCCTGGTAGGTTCCATCCTTGTATCCATCTGTCGGAACCTCAGTTGTGGGAGTTGAGGTAGTTCCCTGACCAATTCCTGATGAGGCTGCACTTTTGGCCGGAAGTGTTTTGGATGATCCTTTTTTTATGCTGCTCTTTTTCTTTTTAGAAGCTTTTTTCCTTTTCTTTGAAGTACTTTCCTCCTTTTTGGTACTGCTTTCTTCTTCCTCTTCTCCACTTATATAAGAATAAACTGTTTTCAAAAGCCCCTTCAGGTCTTCTGAATCAGCAGTACTTTCATTCTCAATTACAGATTCTTGTTGTGTTCCTCTGATCTGTGCGCCAGTTATTGCCACAGCTGCAAGCATTGCTGCCGCCGGAGCCAGTTTTACCAGTGCTTTTTTATCAAAAAACTTTTTATTATTATCCTGTTTCTTCATGCTGTCTCCTGTTTGTCTGCTGGATAAATCTCTTTTGCAAGCAAAAGCAGGGGCTGTTAAAAACGGCCCCTGTTCCTTTGCAGTTTATGAAACAAGTATTTTTTATTTAACTGTTACTGTAAATTTCTGGGTTACACCATTGCATTTTACTGTAATGGTTGTTTTTCCCTTCTTCACTCCTTTTACAACACCCTTGCTGCTTACAGTTGCAATCTTGGTATTGCTGGACTTGTAAGTAACTTTTCCAGATGGAGTTGCAGTTGGTTTGATGGTTGTTTTCTTTCCCACCTTAATAGAAGCAGATGTTTTGGCAAGCTTTAAGGTTGGTTTCTTTACTGTAATAGTTACTTTCTTGCTGTATTTTCCGACAGTTACTGTAATAGTTACCTTTCCGGCTTTCTTTGCGGTTACCACACCTTTGCTGCTTACCGTTGCAATTTTCTTGTTGCTGGATTTAAATTTTGCAGTTCCGGATACGCCTTTCTTTGTTACACTGATAGTTGTTGTCTTGGTTCCGGCTGTATAAATAGTTGCGTTCTTTGCCTTTGCTGAGATTCCAGGACCGGATACCGTAACAGCGCAGGTAACCTTCTTTCCGTTTAAGGTTGCTGTAATAGTTGCTTTCCCGGCTTTTTTTACGGTTACAACTCCCTTGGAGCTTACTGTTACAATCTTCTTATTGCTGGATTTCCATTTTACAGTGCCTTCCAGATTTGTAGTAACCTTCAAGGTTGCTTTTTTAGTCTTATAGGTATTCAGGGATAATTTTGTTTTATTCAGCTTAAATTCTGCTTTTACAAGAGTATTAAGAGCTTCTCTTAAATGTCCGATCTGTTCCTCAACACCGTAAGTGGTCTGATTCTTGATGTTCGCAAGCATATCCTCGCATTCTTCAAGCTCATTGGCAATATTGTCCTTTGCAGCAGCCCAGCTTGCAGGTGTATAGTCTTCCTCTTTTAATGCCTTTGCTTCGGCAATGATCGTCACAAGTGGTGTAGAATCTGCATCACCGGCCGGTTTCGCAATGTTCTCTGCTGTTGCCTGGAATCTGATTGTGTAGTCCTTGTATCCAAGTGCATGAACAGTAAGTGTCCAATATCCGGTTCCATCATATCCTTCCGGGAGCTTGCAGCGTCCGGATTCGGTTAATCCAAGCTGGATTCCCATTGCCTTGTGCATCCAGTTATCTGCAGCAAATTTTGTTCCATAGTTTGCCAGTCTTGTGGTGTAAGAAGAATCATTTCCATAATAAGCCCACTCTACTGACTGCAGGTTTGCTCCAAGATCTCCGTAGTTTCCGGTAAGGTCAACTCTTAAAAATTCTCCATAAGAGCCGTTTCCCGGTTTTACAGTTGCAGTAATTCCAGCTGCTTCTTTCAGAGCTGTATCTTTAATACCGGAATCCGTTCCAGTCTGTCTTGCTCCGATTACAAAGCTTCCGTCTTCTGCCTTGATAACCTTCTTCAGGCCATTTGTATTGGCAGTGACATTTGCTGTGGCAGTATAGGATTTTAACTGATTTTCTCCATATCCGCCGATAAGCTGTCCGCCGTTTTTCACAATTGCATGTGTTTTCGCAAATTCTGTAAGGTCAGCTCTCTTAATCTGAATCGGAACATACTTAAGGCCAGTAACCTGATAGCCTTTTACATTATTTCTGTCAAATGCCTCTGAAGTTCCATCTGCATAGTAAACTGTCTTTCCATCATTGCTCCAGTGAGAAATTGTTTTTCCGTTCAGGACAGCAATTGCCTGGAAGCTTCCTCTATGAAGACCATGGTTTGCGGTTGCCCTTGTTACAGCATCAAATGCGCCAAGGTCTTTCTCACCTCTACGGTCTGCCACATCAGAAGAAGCGGCAGAGCCTGCATTATATACATCTTCTGAAGACCAGTATTCTGCCCATGTAAGACCTGCATATACATAAACATTTTCGTGATATATAAATGTCAGGTCCTCATATCCGGCTGCGCTGACAACAATCGTATCACCGTCGTTTATTGTAGCTTTGGAATAGTCCAGGGAACCATCTTCCTGAACAATCTTTACAGAGCCTCTTCCGCTTGCCGCATATTCCTTCTCACCAATTTTGACTTTGGAAACCGCTTTTGTATAAGCTGCAAGCTGCTCTGCTGTAATGTCAGCTGCTGCAACCAGTTTGTTATCGTACTCGTCATATGCAGCTGGCATAACATCTGTTTTTGCAATAAAGGATGCGCTGATAGATGCATATTTTCCATTTGCATCAGAAACAGTTACAGTATGTGTTCCGGGCGTCAGATTTGCAATTGCAACTGCACCGTCTTTTATCTCTGCCTTTACACCATCTACTGTATAAGCTTTATTAAAATCTTCCGGAAGGCTTCCTGTAATTTCTACTTTAAGAGCTGTATCTGTTGTTTTTACATCAGCTGCTGTTGCAGCTGCTCCGGTAATTACAGGTACATAGGTATCTTCAATATCAAAATTGATAATACCTTTATTTGTATAGTAGGTTACACTGGAAATCGTTTTTCCCATCATGGATTTATAATGTGCAGAGCTTACCGGACCTCCATGAACGGTTGTGGTAAAGCCTGTGCTCCATGCAAGATGACCGCCTCTCCAGATATTTTCCAGATGGCGAAGTGCATAGGTGGTTCCGTCTGTAGTATTGATAACAGCACCGTAAATATTGTCTTCTGATGTATTCAGAATGCTTCCCAGTGTTTCGTCATTAAGATCAAGCTCATAATCTCCATATTGTGTTTCAGTTGTAAAGGTTGAAGCAATAGAGACTGTTTTTGTCCCCATTCCCTGCACTGCTCCAAAGGAGAAGTTTCCGTTTGCATCAACAGCAAGCTCTTTGTAATAAGCCGGAGCTTCTGTCAATACATAATATGAATGGCTGTCACTCTCGATCAGGGCATTCTTTCCTGTATATGTGTTGGTGCTTGTCTGACCTCTGTTAGTAACGGAAATTGTCACAGAAGAGTCGTCCGTAACCTGTTTCAGATTTGCAAGAACGGAAGCATCGTTTACTTTTACCGGAAAAGTAATGCCTGCAAGATTTGTTCCGGCTGCATCTGTATGATACGCCGCATTTCCGTTCATCATTCCTGTTGTTCTTGATTTATTTAATGTAGCAGATGTAAAAGCATCTACTTTTACGCTGTTGTTTTTCAGCTCTGATCTGTAAAATTCCTCATACGGAATATTCATCAGCACATATTGAACGCCTTCAATAGCTTTTCCTTCGCCAACTGCATTTACATCATCGGTAAATACATCTGCCTCTGAAACAGTTTCTCCGTCGCCAAAGCTTTCTTCCTCTGAAGCAGTTTCTCCTGAACCAAAGCCATCGTCTGCAGGAGCGCTGTTTTCCTCTGTTTCTTCATATGTGTCTTCATAGATGTCCTCAGCCACATATTCCTCTGCAGTCACTCCATCCCCAGATGTAAAATCCTCAGCAAATACACCAACTGGTAAGCTTGTCATAGCTACAGCTACACTCATTACTATCGGAGCAATTTTTTTAAATAGCTTCTTATTTTTCATCTCTTCCTCCTTTTCAATATTTATTAGTTTATTCTAACCAGCGTTTATTTTACAGCATCAGGTTAGCCGTGTCTATCTCTTTTCGTTGATAAGATTGTGCATTTTTTATCAATAAGAATGAACGCAAAAAAACTCAGGCACAAAAGTCTTCTTACTTCTATGCCTGAGTTTTTATGTTCCCTATATCAGGAGAAAAAGCTCTCTGCTACACTTACATCCGCAATATATCCAACAGTTCCTGTCATAAAGATTGTTCCGTCGTCTTTAATGTCGATCTGAATCATGCCTCCTGGCTGATTTACATTAATTCGGTTCTCCATGAGACCTTTTCTGTATGCAGCAATGGCTGCTGCACAGCTTCCTGTTCCGGATGCCTTCGTATAACCAGAACCGCGCTCCCAGATTTCCATATCCAGATTGCCTTTATCAATCTGACGGCAAATCTGTAAATTTACTTTTTCCGGAAATTCATCTGCGTTTTCCACATATGGTCCAAGCTCTTTCACTTTCTTGGGTGATATCTGATCCATAAAAAGAATGCAATGTGGATTTCCCACTGTCACACAGGTTGCCTTGTATTCTTTTTTATTAAATGTAAATGGTTCGTCAACTACCTCGCGCAGTTCGCCAGTCACCGGAATTTCTTTGGAAAGGAAGGATGCCTTGCCCATATTTACACGAAATTCCGTTGCTCTTGCATTCAGACATTCTACTTCTATGGTTCCTGATAAGGTTTCAATTGCAAATTTTTTCTCTTTTACATATTCGTTGTCCATAAGATATTTTGCAAAAATACAGACACCATTTCCACTGATGGCAGCTTCACTTCCGTCTGAATTAAAAATGCGCATTCCCATTTTTCCGTTTATTTCAACCGGGCCATACAAGACACCGTCTGCTCCAAGCCCGAAGCCTCTCTGGCAAAGAAGAGCAATTTTTTTGCCCTGAAGCTGCAGCTGATTTTTGTTTGCGTCAAGCACCAGATAATCATTTCCAAATCCCTGATATTTTGTCATAATAATGCTGTCTCTCATTTTTTATTCCCCTTCTGCTTGGAATCATATTCACGCCTATATCTCTAGTATATCGTTTATTTTTCCAATGTATATAGGAGAAATTGCGGATTATATTGCAAAAAATGCATTTTTATGGTTGTAACGGAACCACTTTGGGAATAAAATAAGAGGAAAGAGGTGTAACAGACAAGGAGTGAGAGCATGCAAAACAAACAATCAGATATCGCTTCAAATGCAGCCGAAGTTTCCATTGCATCGGCCGCTGAGATTTCCACTGAAAAAACCGGGTATCTGGATCAGGAATTCCGGCTTTTTCATATCAAGGATCAGACCAAGCGCACCTTCGCCTACCATTATCATGATTTTCACAAGGT
>CAKRKL010000019.1 GCA_934358405.1 uncultured Blautia sp. | reverse complement strand
GTAAACCGCGGCTGCTATTCCAGCGCATATTCTGCAGAAGAGGTTATCTATGAAACCAGACAGCTTCTTGCTCAGCTTTTCCACTTTCCCAAATGCAAAAATGTAATTTTTACACCAAATATCACCACCAGCCTGAATTTTATCCTGAAAGGATTTGTAAAGCCCGGTGACCATATTCTTGTTTCTTCCATGGAGCATAACGCAGTAATGCGTCCTGTAATGCAGCTGGCATCCCACGGAATTACCTTTGACCGCATCCCTGGCAGAGAAGACGGCACTATGCTTCTGGAACAGGTAGAACCTCTGATCCGGCCTAACACCAGAGCCATCGTCACCCTTCATTCTTCTAATGTATGCGGAACCTGCATACCGCTCACCAGCCTTGGGGAAATATGCAGGAAGCATCATCTTTTTTTCATTGTAGATACTGCACAGACTGCCGGAATCCTGCCTGTCAATATGGAAGAAGCTCATATTGATGCACTGGCATTTACAGGACATAAGGGGCTTCGCGGTCCTCAAGGCACAGGAGGCTTTCTGGTCACACAGGAAATGGCTGAACTGATGGAGCCTCTGATTTCCGGCGGAACGGGAAGCATATCGCACACAGAAGCGATTCCGGATTTTTTGCCGGATCGTTTTGAATCCGGAACGCCTAACCTTCCGGGAATTTTCGGTCTGCATCAGGCACTTTTATTTTTGAAAAATGAGGCGGAAGCATTTGAAACCCATATGGCACAGCTATATCAGAAGGAATTAAAGCTGACCGGGTATTTTCTTGAAAAGCTGCTGGAGCTTGATGATACCCAAAGACATATCAAAATCGTGGGAAAGAAAGATCTGCAGGATCGAACAGCTGTTGTTTCCATCCAGACACCAAAACAGGATATGGCACAGGTTGCCTTCAGGCTGGACAGCGAATACGGTATTATGACAAGAGTAGGGCTGCACTGTGCACCTAACGCCCATAAAACACTTGGAACATACCCTGCCGGAACGATTCGTTTTTCCTTTGGGCCGGAAAATACAATGGAAGAATTGGATACAGCAATTAACGGATTGAGAAAAATTCTGGATATTTAGTATTTGCTTTTGCAGATATTTACCTGTAAATTTTATGAAAGGACTGCGAAATCTTCGCATTCATAGACCTATGGAATTTAAACAATTAGAAGCCTTTGTTGCTGTAGTTGAAAATAAAAGCTTTTCTGAGGCAGCCAGGCAGCTGAATCTTACTCAGCCTACTGTCAGTGCGCACATTCAGGCGTTAGAGCAGGAACTGAACTCCCGGCTTCTGATCCGCACCACCAAGAAGCTGACCATCACACAAAGAGGGCTTCAGCTTTATGACTGCGCTTCCAATATTCTGAATATGCGCAGCAATATCATAGAAGAGTTTACCGGAATAAATAAAAAGATTGTGGATCTGGCAGTTTCCACCATTCCCTCTTCTTATCTGCTTCCGGAGATTCTCAGTGCCTTTACCCGTCAGATTCCGGACATTTATTTTCACTCCTGGCAGTCAGACAGCCTTGGGGCTGTGTCCCGGGTACTGGACGGAAGTGTTGATCTGGCACTTGTGGGGAATACGTTTGAGGAACCGGACTGCTGCTTCATCCCTTTTCGAAAGGATAATCTGATAATTGCCACACCTGTAAATGAGCATTATCTGAAATACCAGGAAAAAGCGGATCTTGGATCTCTGGATTTCTCTGATTTTCTGAATGAACCATTTATTATGCGGGAAAGCGGCTCCGGCACCAAGAAAGAAATCGACCGCTATCTGGAAGCACACAATATTCCGGACACAAGACTGCATATTGTAGCGCGGATGAACGATCTGGAAGCTATCCGCAAGTCTGTAGCAGGCGGGCTTGGCATTTCCATTTTGTCTGCCTGTTCTGCGCAGGATCTGGCAAATACACACCAGATTCTCATGTTTCCCCTGAATCATGAAAGGGCCATGCGCACCTTCTACATCGTCTACAGCAAAAACCGTATCCTTAAACCACACGTAAAGCAATTTTTACGTTTCGTGCAGCATTTTTACCAATAATGCCAGCAGACCAGAATCAGCGCCAAAACAAAAGACCCCCGAGGGACATATTCCCCGGGAGTCTGTCTTTCTTTTATATTTATTTCTCTTCAGCAGTATCCTCTGTCTCTGTCTCAGTTTCCGGAACTACATTGTGTACCGGAGTGACAGTGGCAATGACAGCCTCCATATCTGTAGTGATATGAATATTTTTATTCTTGGCAATCTCAAGATCCTTCACACGAAGTGTATCACCAATCTTCATGCCTGCAACATTAACCTTAATCTTATCTACCAGATCTGCCGGCAGTGCTTTGTAAGCAACCTCCTTCAGTTCATCCTGCAGTACACCGGATACAACCAATTCTTCGTTCTCCAGAATAATCTCAGCAACGGAATGAACCATCTCATTGCTTACCAGAGCCTGAAGATCAACCTCTTCTACTGTATGTGCAAGAGGATTATAATCAACTTCCTTGATCAGTGCATCATAGGTCTTGCCATCCAACTCCAGCATTACCTGACTGCCCTTGTTACTGTTCTTCAAAAGAGCTTCAATTTCCTTCTTGGTGAACTTAAGGGGAATGGAACCTTCGATTTCTCTGCCAAACAGATTACCTGTTACAAATCCTTCTCTTCTTAATTTCTTTGCTTTGACGTCCATGCTTCTTTTTTCAGCTTTTAAAGTATTCATTTATCTTTTCCTCCAAATTCTGAAACGCTTAGCAGCCTTCTACAAAGAGGTTTTGTTAAGTACTTCTTTTTCTTTTTACGTCCCTTATTATAGTCACCAATCCCCATTATGATTAACCAAACATAAATTTTTTTCGGCAATTTTTTTGTGAAATTTTATGCTTGATTATTACAGATTACTTTCTTTTCGGTTTACATTTTTTCTCATATAGTTTCCAATATTCGTCAGACACAGCAGTGTCACTATCAGAAAGACACCTGGAATAAAAATGATCCACCAGGAATTTGTCATCAGTGCTTTTTCAGAGAGGGACAGCATGCTTCCCCAGGATATCACCTCTACCGGAAGTCCGATTCCCATAAAGCTTAGTGTTGACTCTGAAATAATAGCGCTTCTCACATTCATGATTACCATAAACATAATAGAAGATATAAAATTGGGTGCAAGATGCTTCCAGAGAATATGAAAGAATCCCCCACCCATGCATCTGGAGGCAATAACATATTCACTGTTTCGGATCTGGCGTACCTCCGTACGAACCACCTTGGCAATACTTGTCCAGCTGGTAAGTCCGATCACAACAGACAAGCTTAAAATATTTGCTTTGCCCATAATTGCCTGCAAAAGAACCACCAGAAGCAAAGATGGAATACTGAGAAAAATCTCAGTAAAGCGCATCAGAAGATTATCCAGCCACTGGGGCGAGACACCACTAAAGGAACCAATTACAATGGCAAGAAAAACAGAAATAACGGTCGATAGAATACCGATCAAAAGAGAGATTCTTCCCCCATACCAGATCATGGAAAAAATATCTCTTCCCATGGTATCTGTACCAAACAGGAACTCTTTTCCAGGTGCCTTATTATAATTAAGCAAATCCATGTAAGAAGGATCCTTTGTCATTATGACTTCTGCAAACAGACAGCCCAAAAAGACTATCAGCAAAAGCACAATTGATACCACAGGCTTTCCCTGAAGCCATTTCTTTTTCCCAGTTGGTATGTTCTTTTCAACGGCATGCGCACCCACAATTTCAAATGATGCATCTGTCATAAGCTGGTCACCTCCGACATCTCAGTCACTTCATTTGCTTTCATACGAGGATCAATATGCTCGTTGATGATCTGGCTGAGCATATTGCAGAAAATCACCAGAACGCCTGACATAATACATAAAAGCATCAGAAGATTATAATCATGATATCTGGCGCTTTCGTAAGACAAAGCACCAATTCCCGGATAGGAAAATACACTTTCCACTACAAAGGTTCCTCCCAGAACATGAGGAACTGCAATTGCCATAATACTTAAATAAGCAGGCAGCACATTTCGAAGACAATGCTTAAAAAGAATGGTCCGCTTTGTCACGCCCTTTGACTTTGCCAGAAGTACATAATCCGCCCTTACTTCCTCCAGGATCTTATTTCGGATCATATATGCGTAATACCATAGATGCTCCAGTGTTACAATAATAAGAGGCATAATAAGATGCAGGATCCTGTCTCCCACATCATCTGCTTTTCCTGTAGAGTATGCACCACTGCTTGGCAAAATCCGAAGTGTTACAGCAAAAACCAAAATCAGCACAATCGATAGCCAGAATTCCGGGATACAGCTGGATATGGTTCCGATCTTGCACAAAATCCGATCCACCCATCCATCCTCGTTCCATGCACAGAGAATTCCCAGCAAAAGCGAGCCTGCAAAAATAAGAAGAAAGCCAATTCCTCCCAATAACAGTGTGTTTACAATTCTTCCGCTGATCACCTGCAATACATCCTGCTTATATTTGAAGGAAATTCCGAAATTTCCATGAAATGCCTGTTCCAGCCACTTTACATACTGCACATGGATCGGTTCATTAAGCCCCAGCTTGTTCATTGCCCATTCCCGTTCCTGGGGACTCATTTTTTCTGTTCGCTCTCCATAATAAGATACTAACGGATCTCCAGGTGCCAGACGAGACACATAAAATACTACAGCTGATAAGATCAGCACACTAAGCAGAAAAACCAGGAATTTTTTTCCATAGTAAATAACACGGTTACTTTTTATCACCTCAGATTCCTCCTTCCTGATTTTTCAGTACAAAATGTCCGGGAGAGATTTCCGTCCATTCTCCGCTCCCCAGGTCAGTCTTTGTATAAATCTGCACTTTTCTTTCTCTTTCCCGTACAGGATCCGGAATCGGAATGGCCGATAAAAGTGTTTTGGTATATTCATGCTGAGGATTTGAAAAAACATCCTTTGTAGTTCCAAGCTCCACGATTTTACCATGATACATTACACCTACTCTGTCACAAAGATATTCTACCATGGCAAGGTCATGTGCAATAAACAGAAATGTAAAGCCGTGTTCTTTCTGTAAATGTCTGAAAAGATTGATTACCTGGGCCTGAATGGAGACATCAAGAGATGCTACCGGTTCATCTGCTACCAGAAATTCCGGTTCCATGCTAAGAGCCCTTGCAATGGCAACCCTCTGCCTTTGTCCCCCTGACATCTCGGAAGGATAACGCTCAAGAAAGCTCTGATCCAGACCTACATATTTCATCTGAAACTCTGCTTCCTTGAGATAGCTTCCCCTTGGCGGTACTATATGATTTATTTTCATAGGCTCAGCAATAATGTCTGCTACCTTCATTCTCTGATTCAGGCTGGAGGCAGAGTCCTGAAAAATCATCTGTCTTTTTGTCTGAAGCATTTTTCTGTTTTCTTTGAATTCTTTTTTATTACAGATATCGATTCCGTGATATCTGATTTCTCCTGCTGATGGAGGATAAATATTCATAAGGCATCTTGCGGCTGTTGATTTTCCTGATCCGGACTCTCCTACCAGCCCAAATACCTCACCTTTATAAATCTGAAAGGAAACATCATCTACCGCACGGATCACAGCCTTCTTGCTCAGATGAAACTGGTGGGTCAGATGCTGCACATCAACTAATACTTCTTGGTTCAAACTCTTTTCCTCCTACCGGCGGTATGATTTTTGGTGCTCTTTTATCCAAAAGCCAGGTTGCCGCATAATGAGTATGGGTAATCTGAAACATAGGCGGCATTTCTTCATAATCAATTCCAAGTGCATACTCATTTCTGCAGGCATATGCATCCCCCTTCGGAGGATTTACCAGTGATGGCGGCATCCCCGGAATTGTATAAAGCTGATCCTTTCCTTTTGAAAAATAAGGCAAGGACTGCATTAGTCCCCATGTATAAGGATGTCTTGGATCATAATAGATTTCTTCTGCTGTTCCGATTTCTACGATTTTGCCTGCATACATAACAGCTACTCTGTCTGCTGCCCGCGCTACAACTCCAAGATCATGAGAAACCAGTATAGTTGCAGTTCCAAGCTTTTGCTGTATTTCCCGAAGCAGATCCAGAATCTGCGCCTGAATGGTTACATCCAGTGCAGTTGTAGGCTCATCTGCAAATAAAAGATCCGGATCAGATGCCAGGGCAATTGCCATAACACTTCTCTGTCTCATTCCCCCTGAAAAATTATAGGGATATGCATGATATCGTTCCTTAGCCCGTTCAATTCCAACCAGTTCCATCAGTTCAATCACTTTTTTGTATACCTGGTCTTTTGTTTTTTTCTTATCGTGAATCAAAATTGCCTCTGCAATCTGCTGACCGATTTTCATGGTCGGATTCAGAGATGTCATAGGATCCTGAAAAATCATGGAAAAAACCTTTCCTCTGATTTTCTGCATATCCCGTTCCCTGTATCCGGTAATATCCGTTCCATTAACCAGAATGCTTCCTTCTTTTATCCTTGCACTTTTTGGAAGAAGCTTCATAATACTCTTGCACAAAACACTTTTTCCGCATCCGGATTCCCCCACAATTGCAAGAACCTCACCCTTTTTCAGGGAAAATGATACATCCCTGACTGCCTGTACTTCTCCCTTCGGACTGTCAAAGCTAACTGACAGATTCCTGACTTCAAGTATTTTTTCCATTTTGTACCTCTTGACAATAGACTGCCCTTTCATTACGGAACAACATCTCTAAACGCCCAAATAAAGGGGCAGATTTTGCCCCTTTATTTGTGAACATCATTTTCTGTTTTAGAGCGTATTTGAAAAAGGCTCTAGTTTTCTCCTGCGATTGTCCAGTCTGCTACATTCCAGAAGATACCAACACCATGGTGTCCCATGATTGTGTCAGGATCAATTCCCTGAATGTCTGCGTTTGCCACATAGTTGGCATCAATATAGCAGATAAATGCAAATGCAGGATCCTTTGCCAGTTCTACCTGGAATTTGTCATATGCTTCTTTACGTACTTCCGGATCATCAGACTGACGTGCCTCTGTCAGATACTGATCAACCAGTTCGTTGGAATATCCGGAATAGTTTGCACCCTTGTCTGTACCAAATACCTTGTAAGTATGGTCATCTGCATCAAACGGGCTTCCCCAGCCGATGAGATATGCCATCTGTCCGCCCCAGTCAACCTGTGCCGGAATTTCAACAGTAACATCCATACCGATCTGCTGAAGCTGCTGTGCTGCAATCTGCGCAATATCTATACGAACCTGGTCGCCTGCTCCTACACTGATCACGAAGCCTACCTTTTCACCGTTGCGGTAATAGTAGCCGTCATCACCCATTTCGCATCCAGCCTCTTCCAGAACTGCTTTTGCCTTTTCCGGATCGTAGTCGTAATGCTCTACATCCTCATTGTTATAAATATTTCTCTGAAGCGGTCCGTAAGCCGGCATTCCCTGTCCCAGAAGAACTGCATTGATAATGGACTCTCTGTCCATTGCATAGCATACTGCCGGAATAAGATCTCTGTTTTCCTGCCAGTACTCATTCCAGAAGTTGAACAGAATTCCTCTGTAGTCTGAGGTTTTCATATCGTAGCAGGTATATGCTTCGTCTTCTGTAAATGTAGCAGCATCCTTCGGTGTGAGAAGTGCCAGATCCAGTTCTCCGGATTTGAGCTGCAATGCTTTTGCATTGTCATCCGGAACGATTTTAAATACAACAGTATCAATATTTGGTTCACCCTTAAAGTAATCTTCATTCTTTACAAGAGTGATGGCCTGTCCTTCTTCCCAGCTTTCCAGCTTGTATGGACCGGTTCCCACCGGGTGACGGAAGAAATCAGAGGTCTGCATATCTTCCCCTTCCAGAAGGTGCTTCGGAAGAACTGCCATTGTCATATAGTCAAGAAATGCCACATTAGGTGCATCCAGCTTAAAGGATACTGTATGATCATCCACTACTGTGATTTCCTGTACGTCTTCATAGTTCGGCGCATTTTCCGATCCATTCTCCGGATCCATAATCGCCTCAATGGTAAACTTTACATCCTCTGCTGTAAACGGTTCTCCATCGTGCCACTTTACATTTTCTGCAAGATGGAAAGTATAAGTACAGGTCTCTTCATCAAAGTCCCAGCTCTCTGCCAGCCCTGGAACTACCTGGTTATCTCCGTCATGGGCAGTCAGCCCGTTAAAAATCAAGATATTAATTTCACCATGTTCATCCATTGCCGGATTAATTCTGGTATAATCTCCGCTTCCATATACCAATGTTTCGCCGCCTTCTTCCGCGAATACAGCTGCTGCCGGAGCGAATGCCAACACACCTGCCAGCACTAGTCCCATTAAATGTTTCTTTTTCATAGTCGTCTACCTCTCCTTTTGTTTTTGTTATATACAAGCAGCTATGCAAATATCTTATGAAAAGAAAAGCAGTCATAAGTTATCAGACTTACAACTGTTTTCCATAGAAAATTTCACATGTAATTTTAGTGGAGGTCTTACATGTAACTATGTATAAGAATTCGCATTTCGGCCTTTCTCTTGCCTTTCTGCTAAGATTATTCTATCAGATTTTAAGGCTTTCACAAGCTCCCCAGGGGGATATTCTGCCATTCCTATTTTGTATGATATCAGCGTTTTACGGAATACCTTTCTGTAATAAAAAAGACCTGCAAGGTAAGTCGTATCTTTTCTTACCCATACAAATCTTTTTCTGCATTCTATAAAAATACAGCATCCACCAGTTTCCTGGTATACGCCTGCTTTGGTTCATTGATAATGTCGTCCGGGAGTCCGCTTTCCACTACTTTTCCCTCATACAAAACCAGTACTCTGTCGCAAAACATCTGAACCAAAGCCAGATTGTGACAGATAAAAATGAAAGACAGACCATGCTTCTCCTTCAGCTCTTCCAAAAGCTCCATGATCTGCTTCTGAATGGTTACGTCAAGTGCACTGGTGGCTTCGTCACAGATCAGCACCTTTGGTTCTACTGCCAGTGCCCTTGCAATTGCCGCGCGCTGGCACTGTCCGCCGCTGACTTCATGGGGATAACGCTTTGCAAATTCACTGCTTAATCCACATTGCTCCAGAAGTTCTGCCACTCTTTTTTCGATATCAGCATTCTTCATGCCACGGTTTCGAAGACTTTCTCCGATTCCATCCCCAAGAGTCCTTCTTGGATCAAAAGAGCCAACCGGATTCTGAAAAACCATCTGGATATTACCATACACATCCTTCAGCTGATTATGCTTCAGTCTGGTAATATCTTTTCCTTCAAATTTCAGAGTTCCCTCTGTGATATCTGTCAATCGGGTGATCATTTTCGCCAGCGTGCTTTTGCCGGATCCGGATTCTCCAACAATCCCAAGGGTCTCACCTGGCTTCAGTGTAAAGCTTACATCGTCCACTGCCTTAAAGGATTCTTTCCCTCTTTGTGTAAATATCTTTGTTAAATGCTCTGCTTCTAAAAGTGTACTCATGCTTTGACCTTCCTTTGCAGCTTCGGCACTGCTGCCAGAAGTTTTTTGGTATAAGGATCCTTTGGATGATCCAATATTACATCCGCTGTACCATATTCCACTGTTTTTCCATCCTTAAAAACCAGTACCGTATCTGCCATTGCACGTACCACACCAATGTCATGGGTTACAATTACAATTGCAGTTCCAAATAGTTCTCTTAGCTTCAACATTTCCTTTACCACCTGCCGCTGAACGGAAACATCCAGAGCACTGGTAGGTTCGTCTGCAAAAAGGATTGGGGGATTCATGAGCATGGCAATGGCAATTCCGGCTCTCTGGTTCATTCCGCCCGACAGTTCAAATGGATAACTTTCCCAGACTCTTGCGCTGTCTTTGAAATTCAATTTTTCAAACAGATCCATAGCACGGTCCTTTGCTTCTTTTCTTGTTACCTTCTGGTGGGCACGCATGCTTTCATAAATCTGGTCACCAATGGTGCGGATGGGACAAAGAGAAGCTCCTGCATCCTGAAAAATCATGCCAATTTTAGCTCCCCGGATTTTTCTTTTTTCTTTTTCCGGAATATCCAGAATGTTCTGCCCCAAATAGCGGATATCCCCTCTTGTCACAAGTCCCCCCGCTCCAAGAAGTCCCATCGCAGCCTTGATCAAAGTACTTTTTCCGCTTCCGGACTCTCCCACCAGTCCCAGGATTTCTCCTGGGGCCAGAGAAAAGTTCACATCCTGGACCACTGCTTTTCCATCGAATGAGATTTCAACGGAATCATAGGTCAATATTTTATTTTCCATATTAGTTAATATCCAAATCTGCTGTCAGTTCATAATAATCACATGGGTGGGCAACCAATCCGGTTACATTGGATTGCATAATCATGCTCATTCTCAGATGAGAGCAGAATACATAGGCATTATCATCCAGAACAGTCTGCTGCATCTGGATTCCCAGTTCAGCACGTTTCTCCACATCAAATTCATTTTCCATCTGGGCTGCAAGCTCTTCCAGTTTATCGCTGTGGTAATGTCCGTTATTAGAAACAGAAGAATCCAGCGCACAGGAAGTAAAGAAATACTGAGGATCACCAGTAGGTGCCGTTACCATGGCACTTGCATATACATCCCAAAGTGTAGGATCTTTGCGGATGGTATTGTTATCAGACGTGCAGTTTACCTGAACATCCATACCAATCTCCTTTAAAGTCGCCTGCGCAGACTCTGCAAGGAGCGGAAGCTCCTGACGGCTTGGGTAGGTCAGCCAGCGGATCACCAGCTTCTGCCCATCCTTTTCCCGGATGCCATCTCCATCGGTATCCACCCAGCCAGCGTCTTCCAGAACCTGTTTTGCACCATCCGGATCGTAGCTTTCTGTTGTCAGATTCTGTCCTCCAAAGGAGAAGGTATCCGGAAATGCACCCACTGCCGGATATCCGTACCCATTCAGGAGTACGGACACAAAGCTTTCTTTATCGATTCCCATGGCAATTGCTTTGCGTACAGCCGGATCAGAGGTTACCGGGCTTTCAAAATTCATCCATGCATAAAAGGCACGGCTTGTTGCAGTACTGGAGAAGGTAAAATCCTCATTTTCAAAAATAGGATAGCTTGCATATGCCATGCCATAAGCAGCATTAATTTCTCCTGCCTGAAGGGCAAATGCAAGAGTATCTCCGTCTGAAATGGTGCGGACTGTAATTTCGTCTACGTTTACATCTCCGTTCCAGTAATTTTCATTTTTCACCAAAGTCAGATGATCATCTGTCACCAGATCCGTTGCCACATATGGGCCGGTTCCGATTACAATACCATTGTCTGTAATGCCAGCCTGTGTATCAATGATACAGCCATAAGGATCACTGAGATAATTGATCAGTGCCGGCTTTGGCTCAGTTGTCTTAATGGTAATGGTATTTCCATCTGCTTCAATAGTATCAATGCAAAGGTCTCCTGCTGCGCGCTCATGATTTGCCACCAGGGCTTCCAGACATTCCTTCACAGCCTCACCGTCACAGGCACGTCCGTTTGAAAAGACAACACCGTCATTTAATGTGATTTTCCAGGTCAGTTCATCTATATTTTCGTACTCCTTTGCAATCCATGGTTCAATCTCCATGGTATCGGAATAGCGGAACAGAGTTTCTCCCACGCCATAGCGGATGCATGCCCATCCTGCATAGGTATTCTGAGGATTAATATCCGCTTCTTCATTCTCCGCATTAAATGTGGTATCGCCAAATACAAATGTTTTTTTGTCATCTGCAAAGGTTGGCACTCCTGTTAATCCAAGTGTCATGCCTACTGCTAATGCCATTGCCAGAATTTTCTTTGCTTTCATCTTCATTCCTCCTGCTATAATTAAATTGTTATTATAAATACCATCAAAAGCTTCTCTCTTTTTCCAGATTCTGAATCTGCTGTTCAGAATCACATTCTCCTGGAGCGGCTGTTTTTTGGATCCAGGTAGTCACGAACTGTATCTCCAAGTAAATTAAAAATAACGACTGATACAAAAATTGCAATTCCCGGTGACAAAACAACCCAGGGATATGTCTGGATCATGCTTCGTCCACTGCTCATCATACTTCCCCATTCCGCCATAGGTATCTGCGCTCCAAGCCCCAGGAAGGATAAGCCTGCCAGCTCCATCATCATGGTTCCAATATCCAGCATGGCAGTTACCAGAACAGGTCCCAGCATATTTGGAAAAACATGCCTTAGCATAATCTGGAGGGAACTGTCACCTGATAGGATAGCGGCATGGATATAAGGTTCATTTTTCAGCGCCAGGGTCTGACTTCTGGCTATGCGGGAGTACTTCGGCCAGCTGATGACTGCCAGTGCGATAATCGCATTCTGGATTCCGCCTCCAAGGATTGCTGCAATTGCCATAGCAAATACCAGTCCCGGAAAAGCAAGGCAGACATCTGAAATCCGCATCATGACAGAGTCCATAATGCCGCCGTAATATCCGCATCCTACCCCTACAATCGTTCCAAATATGGAAATCACCGCCACCAGGATGAAGGTGGAAAAAATACTGGCTCTGGCACCACTGATCACACGGGATAACATGTCTCTGCCATAGGTATCTGTCCCCATTGGATGTGCCAGGCTTGGAGCCTGAAGGGCACTGGAAAGATCCTGCGCATAAGGATCATAGGGACAAAGGTGATCTGAAAAAACTGCAAGTATTACCAGACAGACAGCCAGAACGGTAAAAAATACCAGCTTTTGTTTTATATGGCTCTTTTTCACTTTCTGGACGCGCACTGTTGCCTTTTTTCCATATTCTGTAGTGGCTGTATTTCTTACATTCATATCCTCATTTTTCCTTTTACTCACTGCTTTACACCTCCCAGACGAATTCTTGGATCCAGGAACCGATAAGACAGATCCGTAAGCAGATTCACCAGAACATAAATGATCGCCATCCACATAACATATGCCTGAATAATAGGATAATCACGCATGGAAATGGCATCCACTGCCATTTTCCCAACGCCATCCCACATAAAAATGGATTCCACAATTGCAGTACCGCCAAGAAGATTTCCCACGGAAAGCATCAATAAAGTAATGATCGTTACCAGGGAAGCTTTCATAATGCTTTTCCACAGCGTAACAGAAAATTTCACACCACGTGCCTTCGCCCCTGCCACATAATCTTTGCTCAGCTCATCCAGAACCGTTGCACGAACCTGACGAAGATACTTTGCAGACATGGCAATTGCCAGGGTGATTGCAGGCATAGCCACACTTTTCAAGCTCACATCCTTTGCTATGACTGGAAAAATCCTCAGCCTTATGGCAAGAAAATACATCAGCAAAAGTGAGACGAAAAAGTTGGGAAGACTGTTTCCGATAAAACTGCACAGCCGAATCAGATAATCGACCACTGTATTCTGTTTCACCGCCGACAAAATTCCAAGCGGTATGGATATTACAATGGTAAGCAGAATCGAAGTGACCGTAAGAAGCAGAGTTGCCGGGAGCTTCGATACAAACGTATCAAAGACCGGAAAGCCGGATACATAACTGTTTCCCATATTTCCCCGAAGCAATTTTCCAAGCCATACGAAATACTGCGTCAGAAATGGTTTGTCAAGCCCCAGCTGTTCTCTGGCCGCATCTAAGGTTTCTTCTGACACTACCCCTCCTGTATTCTCCATTTTCTGCGTGACAACATCACTTCCTGCAATCCGCATCATTCCATAAGACAGAAAGGTAATGGCAAACAGAATTGGAATCAGCTGAAGGATACGTTTTATTACATATTTCCTCATTTGAATATCTCCATTTCCTAAAAAGCGCCTAAACGATTTTCAAATACGCTTCGATTGTTCATTTTAGCAAAAAGAAAAACAGCCTACAACCCACCCATGGGGTTATAAGCTATTCTTAATTTGCATGGATTTTTGTATTTTAGGAATACCTCTCTTATTCTTCTGTTCTTTCGTTCACGGTCTTGCCTTTTAGCTTTTCAGCCAAAAACTCCAGAAATTCATCCATTAATTCATCCGTTTCATCATTTTTTCTTCTGATATAGCCAAAGAAAATTTTGTTCTTTTTGAAATCCAGGGGAATTCCCTGATTCATGGCCTTTTTATGATCAGAAAGGTAGCTTCCGCTGATGTTGGAAAGCTCTGTCTCCTGGAGCATTTTTTCCATAATATAGTCGCTGTTTGTGATGACTGCCAGATCCAGGTTCTCCCAGCTAAAGGTTCCACGCTTTTCTTTCTCATTTAATTCCAGAAACTCATCACGATAATTCTGGATAAAACGCATGGATTTCATCTGTTCCATAGTTACGGTAAAAGCGTTCTCTTTGGAATGATCCATTTCTTCCAGATCCTGGTACAGTGGATTTTGTTTTCCAGGATAAAATGTGGCCGTGCTCTCCTGCATAACCTGGAACACCAGCCGGTTTTTCGTCAGTTCATACTGGAATTCCTTTTTCTGCTGCTCCATCACATATACAAAACCAATATCCGACAGATAATCTCTCACACGTTCCATTACCGTGCGCACCCCTGCCGTATAAATCTCAAAGTGATAGTTCTTCTCATAATTTTTTTTATAAAACTCAACAAACTGGTTGGTAAACCAGGAGCTTGGATTCAATGAAATCCGAAGATATTTCACCATATTCTGGCGGCTCATGTCCGCAAGCTTCCGGGAATCATTTACAATCCTGCATGCATAACGGTAAGCTTCACGCCCCTGTGCAGTAAGGACAATTCCACGGGGCATACGGTCAAAAAGCACAATTCCCATATCATTTTCCAAGGCCTTGATTGCTTTGCTCACGCTTGGCTGAGTGGTGTAAAGAAGCTTGGCAGCCTCACTTATGGAGCCTGTTTCGGCGCATACAATAAAATATTTTAACTGTTTTAAGTCTAACATATAATTCCTTTCTTTTTCACCCAAAAGATACGGCAGCTATTTGCGGAGAATAGCTGCCGTTCCTAGTCTGCCAGATTATCCGGAGGTATCTGCAGACTCTTGTGTAACTTTTACGCGGAGATGCGTTACACAATGTATTAACAGAATTAACACTTTTCTTGTGTCCTCTTAAGGATATCATATTTACAGTTTTCCGCAAGCCTCCCAGGGGGATAAAATTTTCCCCAAAAGCTTTAGGATTTTTTTGCTGCAAGCATAAAGAGTGGTGTTGGATTATAAAATTCGTCTTTTTCCTGATAAATTCTTTTACTCACACCAAGATCCAGGGAAATTTGTTCCATGCCTGTTTTTCCAAGCTCCTCCACATCCCACGCAGGGCGGATATAAGAGCTGATCGGAAGCTGACGTTTAATGTCCTCACATTCCTGCATAAGTGCATTTCCAAGCTTATTATGTGCATGGTTTTCCGGAAGATCAGTGGTATTGGCAAAATCAGCCGCACCATAATTAGCGTCAAAATTCAAAAGCAGGCCGCCCGGCTTCAATACTCTTGACCACTCCTTATAAGCCTGTGCGGCTTCCGGTAAGGTCCATGTCAGATTACGGGAGATTACCATATCAAAGCTTTCATCCGGGAAGCTTAAATGCTCAGCATCCATAACAAAAAATTCACAAGCCACCTGCTCCTCCTTTGCCAGAATACGGGAATTTGTGATCATGTCAGGAGTAAGGTCTATACCTGTTACATGATGTCCCTGTTTTCCAAGAAGGACAGAGAAAAAGCCGGTTCCGCAGCCTACATCTAAAATTCTCATTTTCTTTAAATTGCCCAATTCTTTTGAAACATTTTTTTCGATTTCCCGCTTCCATCTCTCAGCAAGGGGACTGTGCAGCTCTTCTCTTCTTTGCTCCAGAAAGCTCTCACTTCGCTTAGTCCAGTAAGCCGCAATTTTCTCCTTGCGGTCGTCCTCCTCATAGCTGATTTTTCCGTAAGCTACCATTGGACCATCCTTTACCACCTGCAGGGAACCGGTCTGATAAAGGATCACTCCGTCTGTATAGGCAACACTTGTTTCCAGAATATGATCCTCATAATCTTTTACATATCCAAGAATTTCTCCTTCTGTAAAAAGGTCTCCCGGCTTCTTATTCGGATACCACATTCCTGTATAGGACGCAGACTGATACTGTACCTGTGTCACATTCAGCGGATAGTATTTCCGCATGCTTTTGTGACCATCATAAATTCCCAGAAATCTTAAAATACTGCGCACATCCCTTTTCATGGAACGCACTTCTTCTGTATCCCAGCCCCCCATCTGTCCTCTTTCCAGAAGCACAGACGGAATACCACAGGCAGCCGCATAATTATAGCTTCCGCCTGATGCCACCTCGGATTTCACCATATAAGGAACATCTACCTGTTCCGCCATCTGCCTGGAAAGCTTCACCACTTCCGGATCCGCTTTTCCTGCGTAATATACGTAAGGAGTTAGCTTCTCGTAATCGTCTCCGCTGTGCAGGTCAATATAATAATCTGCAATTTGCTGCAGCTCTTCTACAATTGCATGTGCCAGCCTTTCATATTTGGTGCCATCGTTTTTTCCCGGAAAAACGCGATTCAGGTTCTCTTGATTTTCCCTGCAAAGAGAACCGTAACGATATTCAAATTCTTCCCGTGCAACTGCCTTTATAATAATAACAGTGCCTGTCATTTTTTCGATTTTCAGATCCCTGCCAAGCTCTATGGCACTTTGTATTCCCACATATTCTCCGGCATGGATTCCCGCTGTAATAAGAGCTGTTTTCCCCGGCTTTTCACCTTGAATGATTGTTGCCGGAAGAGAAAATTCCCCATTTCCTATATTGATAAAACCGTGGACACGCTGTCCGCAAGCAGCACTTAATCCGCCTATACTTATTCTTTTGCTCATTTCTCAACCTCTATCATAAACATTGGCGTAGATCCGTAGTTCAGCTTCTCTTCTTCACTCCATACCTGCTGCCAGATTTCTTCATTTATCTTAATCCTGCCTGCACCAAGCCCTTCCAGAACCTTTACATCCCATCCGGGACGCATGGTTTTTGACAACGGAACCTGCAATGCAATCTTTTCCATGCGATCAATATCCGTACACAGGTAATGGTCATCAAAACTTACCTTTTCCACATTCTTACGGTCATTTTCGTAAGCTTCCCGCTTCTGTTCGTCATAAAGATATCCATACCAGTTGGCATCAAAATTTAAAAGTCTCCCGCCTTTTTTCAGCACTCGAAGCCATTCCCTGTATGCCAGGTCCGGATGGGGCAGATTCCAGGTCAAGTTCCGGGAAATGATCACATCAAAGCTTTCGTCCTTAAATTCCAGTTCCTGTGCATCCATCCTTTTGAATTCAATATTATTTCTTTTTTCGCCAATAAACTTTGCTGCATTTTCTGCAGCCTTTTCCAGCATACCGGGAGTATAATCCACAGCCGTTACGTGATAGCCTTCCTCAGCCAGAATCATGGAAAAAAAGCCGGGGCCGGTACCAATATCCAGAATCCGCAGCTGTTCTTTTTCTCCCTCAGGGAATTCTCCTTCCAGAGTTTTCAGCCACGCTTTTTTCTGCTGACCCTTCAGTTCTTTTTCATTTACTTCAGAATATCCCTCTGTCCGGGTACTCCAGTAGCTTTCGATTTCATCCAGTAATTTATTCAATTGTGTTTCCTCCGCATAAATTAGAAATCATATTTACTTCATCTGGCAGATATGATTTTTAGCACATTCCAGTGTTGAAACCTTACCAGACATTCTTTCTTTTCGCAAGCCCCCCTGGGGGATAATTCTTGCCGTTTAAGCAGACCAAATCCGGCAAAAACTCATTGCCCAAATCAGTAAATTATGGTATTCTATAGATATTATACGTGTACTGAACACAAGCAAGAAATTGAGGTGATCTATCGTGAAATCAAATGAATCTGCTGAGAACTATCTGGAAACCATTCTGATTCTCAGCAAAAAGAAACCGGTTGTTCGTTCTGTTGATATTGCTGATGAGCTTGGCTTTAAGAAATCAAGTGTCAGTGTAGCCATGAAGAATCTTCGTGAGAAGAACCATATTACGGTTACTCCTGAGGGATATATTTATCTTACTGAATCCGGTCAGAAGATTGCGGATATGATTTATGAGCGCCATGAATTTTTATCCACCTGGCTGATCAGCCTGGGCGTTGATCCTGAAACCGCAACCTCTGATGCATGCCGCATTGAACATGTGATCAGCCCTGAGAGCTTTGCAGCCATCAAAAGTCATCTGGCTCCTGATAAATAATCTTCACAATTGTTTATCACACAAATATAACGGCAGATAGCCAAAACCTTGCGCTGTCTGCCGTTTATCTTATCCTGTCATTTATTTTACCAGATAATATCTTGCGGAGAACGGTCCCATTTTAAATACCGCTTTTCCACCATTGATTTCTTTTTCTTTCTTTGTATAGCGCTTTTTGCCGCCATATTTTACCATATCACTTGCAAGAAGAAGCTCATATCCGGCATAATCCTTTTCCAATGTGTACTCCTGAACCTCATCAGAGAAATTAAACACTGCCAGAACCTTCTGATCCCCGCTGATTCGTTCAAAAAGATACATACATTTCTGCTCCTGATGGCAGTCTACCCAGGCAAATCCATCCTGACGGATATCTCTCTGGTAAAAAGCATTATTGTTCAGATAGCACTTATTCAGATCAGCCATAAATTTATGGAATTCTTCATGGATCGGGAATTTCAGCAGGATCCAGTCAAGTTCATCCTTTTCACACCATTCCTTAAGCTGTGCCAGCTCATTTCCCATAAAATTTAGCTTTGCACCCGGATGTGCATACATGTACATATAAAAAGCACGGGCCTGAGGGAATTTGCCTTCATATCCCCCATTCATTTTCTGAGCAATGGTCGCTTTTCCATGAACAACCTCATCATGGGACAGGGGAAGAATATAACGCTCATTATAGTAATACATCATGGAAAAGGTCAGCTTATGATACTTCTCTTTTCTCTCGTTTGCATCTGCCTGGAAATAAGACAGAGTATCATGCATCCATCCAAGATCCCATTTGTAATCAAAGCCAAGGCCGCCTTCCCATACTGCCTTCGTAACACCCTGGTACGGAGTAGAATCTTCTGCAAAAAGAAGACATTCCGGTATTCTTTCCTTCAGCCCCTGGTTCATGGTACGAATAAATTTAAGAGCTGCCAGATTTTCTCCACGCTGCTGATCCCCCTGCCAGTAGATCAGATTTCCAACTGCATCCATACGAAGTCCGTCAAAGTGGAATTCCCGCAGCCAGTAATATGCAGAAGACTGAAGGAAGCTGCATACCTCTCCTCTGGAATGCATAAAATTGCAGCTTCCCCATTCGTTACGTCCAACTGCCATATTGGGATATTCATACAAAGCTGTTCCATCGTATTCAGCCAATGCATAATCATTTACAGCAAAATGCACAGGAACGAAATCCAGAATCACACCAATTCCAGCCTGATGACACTGATCTACAAAGGATTTCAGTTCCTCCGGTTTACCGTATCTGGATGTAGGGCTAAAATATCCGGTATCCTGGTATCCCCAGGATTCATCACAGGGATACTCGCAAAGAGGCATAATCTCTACATAATTGTAACCGTATTCCTTCAGATAAGCGATCAGAATCGGTGCCAGCTCTTCATAGGTGTACCACTCCTCCTGTCCCTTTCCACGTTTTTTCCAGGAACCAAAATGCATTTCATAAATATTCACCGGCTTATCATATCCTACCTTACGGCTTTTCTGCCATTTGGCATCTTTAAACCTGTATCCACCCAGTGCATAGGTTTTTGATGCGGTTCCCGGGCGCAATTCACTGTAAAATGCATAAGGATCTGCATGATCAATAAAGGAGCCGTCCTGGCGATAAATTCTGTATTTGTACATCAGATCGGAACCAACACCATTAATAGTACATTCCCAGAAATTTCCGTCGTGAACCCGATTCATAGGTGTCTCGGTCCAGTTATTAAATTCTCCGATTACAGAAACGCGCTGTGCTGCAGGGGCAAATGTACGGAAGGTAGTACCTCCTTCCAATACGTGTGCACCAAGATACTGATACGCCTCAAATTCTTTGCCTGTGTAAAAATTGTAAAAATCCATAAATACCCTCTCCTGTTGATGTTGTCTGCTACCATTCACAGTAATAATCGTCTAAATTACCTGTAGCTGCTTTTTTGCAAAAGATATTAGACAGTAGTTGTTTTTCTTTGTATAATACAAATTATAATTATATTAAAGAAAATTGCTACCATCAAAAAACGACTTTAGTTGTTTATCCAACTTTTTTTTTAATATGTCGGACAAATATCAGAATAAGGATGAGAAAGTGTATGGATATCAGAGTTGAAAAAACACGGCAAAGTATTATAAATGCGTTTATTGAATTGCGATCTCATAAGGATCTGGAAAGAATTACGATTAAAGAGCTGTGCGAAAAAGCACAGATCAATAAGTCTACATTTTATTCTCACTACCAGGACATTTATCATCTGTCAGACATACTGGAGACAGAGGTGGTAGTTTCGATTATGGAAAATCTCAGCCATCCGGAAAGAGTACTGGAAAATACCGCTGATTTTTCCAGGGAGCTGTTTATGGGATTTCTGGCAAAGGATTCGCTGATTGGGATTTTATTTTCCGGCAGCAGAAGTAAATGTCTGGTACAAAAGATTGAGATTGCTTTAAAGGAATTGGTCTTTGGAGCTTATCCCCAGTATCGTGAGGATAGAAATATTAACATTATGCTGACTTATATTTTATACGGATGTTATTATGCTTTTTATGAAAACAGACGTTATGGAGATGTGGCAGTGCTTTCCAGTATTACAGAGCTGACCGGGCAAACTGCAGCTGCAGCACTGAAATTGGTTAACCAATAGCCTGAGACCCCATATTAAATATACACAGCATTGCCCGATAATCAAAAAACAGAGAAAGGACAGCTATGACATTGAATACAATCAATTCCAATCTGCAAATGGGAAATTCGCCAATCACTCCCTTACAGATTCTAAAAACTTACTTTGGATATGACTCCTTCCGTGAAGGACAGGAAGAAATTATAAACACAATTTTGGACGGAAGGGATGCTCTTGCAATTATGCCTACGGGAGCGGGAAAGTCACTTTGTTATCAGATTCCTGCCCTTCTTTTGCCTGGAATCACGCTGGTGGTTTCACCGCTGATTTCCCTGATGCAGGACCAGGTGAAGTCTCTGAATGAGGCTGGAATCCATGCGGCATATATTAATTCTTCCCTTACAGAAGGACAGATTAGTAAGGCACTTTCCTTTGCTGCAAGAGGAGTTTACAAGATTATCTATGTAGCTCCGGAGCGGCTGGAAACAGCTTCTTTTCTGGCATTTGCACTGCATACTCCCATTTCTATGGTAACGGTAGATGAAGCACACTGTATTTCTCAGTGGGGACAGGATTTCAGACCAAGCTATCTGAAAATCGTGGATTTCGTGAAGCAGCTTCCTGGTGCTCCTATTCTCAGTGCTTTCACTGCCACAGCTACAGAAGTGGTCAAAAATGACATTGCAAGAATTCTGGAGCTGAAAAATCCAAGCATTGTGATCACTGGCTTTGACCGAAAAAATCTCTACTATCAAGTGGAGCATCTTACAGGAAAACAAAAGGATGCGTTCATTATAAGCTACATAACCAATCATGCAAATGAAAGTGGTATTATCTACTGCGCTACCCGTAAGAATGTAGACGCTTTGTATGAAATCCTGCTGAAGCAAGGCATTTCTGTTACCCGTTATCATGCAGGAATGAACACGGATGTCCGCAAGGAAAGCCAAGATGATTTCATCTACGACCGTGCTCAGATCGTGATTGCCACCAATGCATTTGGAATGGGAATTGATAAATCCAACGTACGTTTTGTCATCCATTACAACATGCCACAGAGTATGGAAAACTACTACCAGGAAGCCGGCCGTGCAGGTCGTGACGGAGAACCGGCAGAATGTATTCTTCTCTTCTCCCCGCAGGACGTTATGATCAGTAAAATGCTCCTTGGCAGCAAGGATTTCGAGGGTATGGATTTCACTGAAACAGAGCAGGTCCGTCACCAGGATGCAAAGCGTCTTCAGCTTATGGAAGGCTACTGTATGACTACCTCCTGCCTTCGCAATTACATTTTGGAATACTTTGGAGAAGCTGCAGACCAGCCCTGTGACAGCTGCGGAAACTGTCATCAGGAATTTGATGAAATAGATATGACCCAGGATGCCAAATGGGTGATTGGTTGCATCACAGAAATGCATGGAAGATACGGACAGGCACTTGTAATCGGCACCCTCCTTGGCTCCAAAAAAGCACGTCTGAGGGACATCGGTGCCACTTCCTACAACTGCTATGGTCAGCTTCAAAACCGTACAGAAAACGACCTGAGGCTTCTTATCAGCCAGATGATCCGTCAGGGTTACATCATCCAGACAGATGGAGAATATAGTGTCCTCAAAGTTGGAAATATCTCAGAGCTGCAGCCAAAAAGCACCCGGATCCTTGTAAAAAAATTCAAAGAAAAAGAGAAAATTTCAGTCTCTAAAAAGCGCAGATCGTCATACAAAAAGAGCTATTTCGAAAACGAAAATACTTCCGGCAGTTCCAACACAGCCTCTGATTCTTCTAGCTTAAATGCCACAGAAAAATCTGACCTTTTTGAAACCTTACGTCAGCTCCGCCTCCAGATTGCCAGGGAAGAAGCAGTTCCGCCATACATTGTCTTCACCGACAAAACTCTTATCGATATGTGCGAGAAGCTTCCACAAACCGAAGCCGAAATGCTGGATGTCTCCGGCGTTGGCCAAAACAAACTTCAGAAATACGGTCAGCGTTTTTTGCAGGAAATTGCAGGCTTCCTTACCACAAATACACGGTAGCGGGACTTAATGAATCAAGGCGGACGCGTTCCCCCAGGTGTGCCGGGGCAGCCAATGACGAATTTCGGGATTTGGCTCCGTCGCCTA
>CAKRKL010000018.1 GCA_934358405.1 uncultured Blautia sp. | reverse complement strand
TCACTGTTGATGCTGCCATGACACCTGTTAATAACAGGGCCATTAACTTCTTCTTGCTCATATCTTATCCTCCTTTTATGAATTTTATTGTAACTATCCATTAAGGACAGCCGCTGCCACAACCCCTCTGGTGTTGTTCTGTGCTCTTCTATTTTATCATGTTTTACTGCTTACGCAATAGTTAATGACTGGAATTTTGTCCATTTTTGTCAAAAACCGAAGGATTTTTATTCAAAAATTGTGAATTTTGCTTTAGTCTGACAGCTTTGTACAGCAGCAACACTTCCCAGTGTTAAAGTTATAGCACTAGCCACCTCGAATAATAGTTCCCTGGTTAACACAAGATCTGTGGGCTTCAAAAGTATCAGAATCAAGTCTGCCACACATGTAAAAAATGCAAATCCGACAATCGCGATACTGCATCTTACCGGACGGCGTATTCCCTTTTCGTATTGGGCACGGGTCATATGGCCCACATGTTCCTCCGGGATCACCACCTGGGATGCCTGCCCTTTCCCCTCCTGGTTTCTGCAAAAGAGGAGAAGGGACACCCCTCCCATGATTCCATAGGAAATGGGAAAAATCATCGTCACGAAAGGAATCAGCACCCAGAAAACACGGCTTCCGGCATTATTCACCATAAGTCCTGCCACATATACAGCCATAGCCGCAATCATCAGACCTGTATAGCTCCATGCATATTGCTTCAGTTCCTTAGCCTCTGCTTTGGTGCTGTGCCATTTCCCGGTATATTCAAATTGTTTCCCGCTCTGACGGTAATCATTCCCATATTTCTTCACAAATACGCCTCACATTTCTTCTGGTTTCTCAGAAAATCTCAATCTGGTGCAGCGAAAATTAAGTATCTGCTATATTCACTGTACCAGCTTCTTATCAAGCTCATCTACGATTTTCTGGATACAACCCTCTTCAAAAGGAACAGTAAGTCCGACCTGCTTCAGCATGGACGGATAAAAATCACTTGCAGAAAGTTCACAAAGCTTCATGTAAGCAGCCCATGTATCCGCCTGGTCTTTCTCCATACGAATCTTAAACTGGAATGCACAAAGCTGTGCAAGCACATAGTCAATATAATAGAATGGCATCTCAAAAATATGATGCTGTCTCTGCCAATATGCACCATCCTCCAGGAATTTACATCCTGTACCATCCAGATATGGGCGGTATTCTTCCTCCAGCTTGTTCCATGCATCCCGGCGCTCTTTCGGAGTAAGCTGTGGATTGCCGTATACAATATGCTGGAATTCATCTACCATTGTTCCGTAAGGAATAAAGTCAATGGCATCTTCAAGGTGCATCTTGCGATAATCATCCCCTCTTTCACCAAAGAACAGTTCAATCCATGGCTCTGCAAAAAATTCCATGGACATAGAGTGGATTTCTGCGGTCTCCATGGTCAGATAACGTGAATGGTCAGTAATCGGATCCTTACAGGAAACATAATTCTGGAATGCATGTCCACATTCATGTGTGATAACATCCACATCTCCGCTGGTTCCGTTAAAATTAGCAAAAATAAATGGTACACCATAATCCGGAAGTTCTGTCATATATCCGCCTGTAGCCTTATTTTTGCGGCCGAAAACATCAAACAGCTCATTCTCCATCATCATATTAAAGAAATCTCTTGTCTCATCGGACATCTCAGAATACATTTTACGTCCGCTTTCAAGAATTTCCTCCGGTGTTCCTGTAGGTGCCGGATCTCCCTGTGGGAAATATACCCCCATATCATAGTAACGAAGAGCCTCTACTCCAAGACGCGCCTGGCGATTCTTATGCATCTTCGCTGCAAGAGGTACAAACACGGTCTTAATCTGATCCCGAAGCTTCTGAATGTCCTCTTTGGTGTAAGAATTACGGTTCATACGGCAATAGCCCATATCAATATAATTCTCAAATCCAAGCATCTGTGCCTGTTTGGTACGGTTCTTCACCATAAGGTCATAGATTTCGTCAATCTCCGGCTGATTCTTCTCGAAGAATTCAGAGAAAGCATCCCATGCCTTCTTACGTGTGTCACGGTCAGATGAACGCATGTATTTGCGCATAAGGGAAAGGTTCAGTTCCTCACCTTCCCACATGATCTTCGCGGAAGCGATCAGCTTACTGTAGCGGGAAGCCAGTGCATTCTCCTCCTGCATCAGCGGGATCAGGCTCTCATTAAAGCTTTTCATTTCCAGCTCCATGGACTTAAAGGCTACCGGTCCGATCTTCTCTTCCATATACTGACGGTATGGTGTGGCAAAAAGCACCTTCGTATACTCATTTGTCACTGCGTTCAGCTCCGGAAGCTTCTCATCATAGTAACTCTTCTCACCATCATAAAATTCATCTGTCACATCTCCATCCCTGCGGATATGTGCAATTGTGTAAAGAGTTTTTACGTGATCCATCAGCTTATTAAATTCCTGATGGAGTTCAAACTGCTCTTCCCCGCTCTTTGCCTGGGAAGCTCTCTGGATGATTTCCTTTCCCTGAGCGATTACTGCCGGAAAATCAACGCGGCTGTAAGGCATTTCTGAAAACTTCATCTCGTTCCTCCTTTTTCACACGATAAAGTGATTATTGGGCAAATCTACTTTGTCCATACAATAAATGGGCGGACAAACTCTCTGAATCACATCTCCAGATTGCTGTCCGTCCATTGTCGCGTATCAACTACTATATCATATATATCACAAAATTAAAAGACTAAAAATTATTAAAAAAGGTTAAAATATACAACTGCTACTCGCCGATTCCCTCTTCACCCTCTTCTACCATTTCCATATCATCAATATTTTCGGCATCATCAGACTCTTCATCTCCATAGGTATCTGCTGTATATGGAACCTCTGTTACCTTTGCCTGCTCCATAAGAAGTCCGGTAACCTTGCTTTCATAAAGGGCATTCACAATGGTCTCTCTTGTATATAAGGCTTCAAAGTCTGCTGCAGTTTCACCATAATATGCAGCATATTCTTTTACATAATCTACATATTCCTCTTCTGAAACCTCTACATTATTTGCCTGTACATATGCAGCAATAAACAGTCTGCGATTTACAAGATTTTTGGCTTCTTCTTCCACATCTGATTCAGAAACGCCGAACATTTCCAGCACATCACTTATATCTTCCCCATCCTCCATAAACATGGTATAGCCTGAAAGGACCTCTTCTTTGCAGGACGCAAACAGTTCATCCGGATATTCGCCTGTGAACTCTGTTTTTGCCACACAGGCTGTAAGCAGATCTTCCTCTGCCTCATAGGTACTCTGTTCCTCGTACGTCTGCTGCAGATATTCCTTCACAGAAGCCTCATAGGCTTCCTTGGTATCAAAATCTGTATAGTTCTTTACATAGTCGTCATTATATTCCGGAGTATTGGATGTTGTAACATCTGTTACTTCCACTTTGAACTCCACAGTTTTCCCCTGCCACTCCTCCTGCCAGGTATCATCTCCATATGCAATTGAAAATTCCAGCTCATCACCTGTGGAAACACCGGTCAGCTTCTCATCAAACTCTGCGCCATATTCCTCCTGTCCAAGGGTAATAAAAGTTTCTTCTTCGTCTCCCGTCTTCCCATCTACAGAAGCAGTCAGATTTATATATACAAGATTGCCTGCCTGGGAGGGAGCATTTGTAGATTCCTCCTCGCTGAAGCCCTCCAGCTCTTCCTGAATTTCTTCCTGAACCATGTCGTCCGTAATCTCATAAATATACTTGGTTACTTCCACATCACTGTAGTCACCAAGTGTTGCATAATCAGAGGCATTCTTTACAAGATAATCAGATGGAGTGATGGGATCCAGTGCAGTCTCCTCTTCTTCCTTATCCTCGGCATCAATCTCCTCATTATTTTCCAAATCCTGGGAAAATTCCGGATCCAGCTCAGACAACTGATCCTCATCCATAGATGCAGCCTCTTCATTGCTTTGTGTATTCTGTGTATCTGTATTCTCTGTGGATGATTTATCTTTGCATCCAGACAGTACTACCAGTGCTGCCAATGCAGCAAGAACATATCTTTTTTTCATATTTGTAGTCCTTTCTCATATGGTTTACAAGCATCTGTTAAAGATAATATAACATTTTCGCAATATCTTGTAAACATTCTTCACTAAGGACACCTTTTTTTCACAAAAACCTTTTTTATTATAATGAAAAAAATCCTCCATACAAATGTCAAAAGACAGTTGTACAGAGGATTCCTGTGTCCTTATCTTTCCTCGCGGAAATAAGAAAGTCCCAGACTTTCCGGAGGCTGATTTTCTTTTTTCTTGCGGAAGCTTACCACGATCAGAACCACGATAGTAACTACATACGGAACCATCTGGATCAGATCGGTAATATAGCTTGCCACCTTAATTCCAAGAATACTTGGAAGGAACTGATACAGCCAGTAGAGCATTCCAAACAGGTAAGCCCCCCAGATTGCATTCAGCGGCTTCCAGGTAGTAAAAATTACAAGCGCAACTGCCAGCCAGCCAAGAGCCTCAATCTGTCCTGTGGTCGCCCAGATTCCCTGGTTGTAATCCAGTACATAATACAGACCGCCAATACCGGAAAGACCTGCGCCAATACAGGTTGCCAGATATTTATACTTTGTAACATTAATACCTGCTGCATCTGCTGTTCCCGGATTTTCTCCTACTGCACGAAGATTCAGGCCTACTCTTGTTTTGTTCAGTATATAGTGAAGTACAATGGCAATAATAATTGCCGCATACACCAGAAAGCCATAAGGAAATACCGTTTTACTGATAATTCCAAGCTTCGTTGACAGGAACGGAATCTTCTTTGAAAAAGATGCATAGGCAAGAGGTGCCGCTGTATAGCTTGCACCATTTAAAATAAATACACCGAAAAAGTTGGCAACACCCATACCAAAGGTTGTAAGGGCAAGACCGGTTACGTTCTGGTTTGCACGTAAGGTAATGGTCAGGAAGCTGAAGATCAGTCCACCGAGCATAGATGCCGCAATCGCTGCCGTAAGTGCCAAAAGCACACATATCCATCCTTTTGGGTCTGCAGCATTTTTCTCATAGAAATATGAACTGGCAAAGCCGGCAAAACCGCCAAGATACATAATTCCCGGAACACCAAGATTCAGGTTTCCGGATTTCTCAGTAGTAATTTCTCCCATGGAGCCAAACATAATGATGGTTCCAAATGGAATTGCCCTGATGATCCATGCAATCAGATTACTCATTTAGTGCACCTCCTTTTTGGAACCCCGGAAGATCATCTTGTAATTAATAAAGAATTCACTTCCCAGAATAAAGAACAGGATAATTCCTTCGATAATACTTGCTGCATAATCATTCAGACTGTATGCAGAAGCAATTTCTGATGCGCCCTTGGAAAGGAAGATCAGCAAAAATGAAATCAATGCCATATAAAAAGTATTGAATTTTGCAAGCCATGCAACAATAATAGCAGTAAATCCGTTTCCACCGGCAGATGTGGTGGAAATTGTCTGATCTCTTCCGGCTACAATAAGGAATCCTACCAGACCGCAGATTGCACCGGAAATGATCATAGTACGGATGGTGACCCATTTTACGTTGATTCCGGCATATCTTGCAGTATTCTCAGATTCACCTACTACTGTGATCTCATAACCCTGTTTGGAATATTTCAGATAGAAAAACATGACAAACATCAGAATTACAACAATAAGAATATTGATGTTATATCTCTGACCCATAAACTGCGGAAACCATCCGGCCTGTGTGGACATGTTCAGTTTTCCAAGACTGGAGGCCTTTCCTCTGAGAATGTTCGTCATACAAGCAACAATACTTGTCGCAACGTAATTCATCATCAGAGTGAAAAGTGTCTCATTGGTATTCCAATATGCTTTAAATACAGCCGGAATAAATCCCCAAAGACCACCGGCGATTACACTTGTAAGAAACATCACCAGAAAAAGCACCGGTGTAGGAAGACTTCCTCCGAATTTTACCATAATCATAGCTGTCGCAAGACCGCCTACAAGTACCTGACCTTCTGCGCCAATATTCCAGAAGCGCATTTTAAACGCAGGAGCAAGGGCAATACCAATGCAAAGCAAGGTTACCAGATCTCGCATTGCCCAGGAAAAACGGATGCTTGTCATAAAGGTTCCGTTTAACATAACTCCGTATACAGACAGCGGATTTAATCCGGTTACACTGTAAATAAAAATAGCATCTACGACCAGTGCCAGAATAATAGCTGCTGCCCGAACCCATACCTTATAGCCAAAGCTGCTTCTGTCACGCTTAATAATTCGGATCAAGGGCTCTTTTGTTTTTACTTCGCTCATTTACTTTCCCTCCTTCCGAAGATTTGTCATAAGAAGTCCCACTTCTTCCTTAGTGGTCGTTCTGGCGTCCAGAATACCGTTCTCCTTACCGCCACAAAGCACAAGGATACGGTCGCACAAATCAATAAGAACGTCCAGGTCTTCACCAACGTAGACAACTGCAACCCCTTCTTTTTTCTCTTCATCCAGAAGATTATAAATTGTGTAGGAGGTATTGATATCAAGACCTCTTACCGCATATGCAGTCATCAGTACAGTAGGTGCCTCTGCAATCTCACGGCCTACCAGAACCTTCTGCACATTTCCGCCTGACAGACGGGATACAGGAGTATTCAGACTTGGAGTTACAACCTCCAGTTCCTCTTTTACCTTTTCTGCCATTTTTCTTGGAGTACGCATATCTGTAATCGGGGATGAGCCTTTTCCATAGCTTTTAAGAAGCATATTTCCGGTCATACCCATAGAGCCTACCAGTCCCATGCCAAGACGATCCTCCGGAACAAATGCAAGGTGAACGCCTGCATCGCGGATCTTTTTTGGTGTTTTACCAACCAGCTGAAGCGGCTGATCTTCTTTGCCGCGCTCATAGAACTCAATGCTGCTTCCCTGCGCTGTGATCTGAAGTCCTGCAATGGCTTCCAGAAGCTCCTTCTGGCCATTTCCGGAAATACCTGCGATTCCCAGAATCTCTCCTCCGTAAACATCAAAGCTTACGTCATCCAGTATCTTGATTTCCTCGCGATTATATACAGTCAGATGAGATACTGCCAGACGTTTCACCTGATTCACTGGTGCAGAACGGGCAATGTTCAGTTCTACCTTTTTGCCTACCATCATCTCTGTCAGAGAATTCTCTGTAGCTTCACTGGTATTTACGGTTCCTATATATTCGCCTTTTCTGAGAATTGCAACCTGATCAGAAATCTCTAATACTTCATGAAGCTTGTGTGTGATGATGATAACAGATTTGTTATCTGCCTTCATATTACGGATCACTTCAAAGAGACGTTCTGTTTCCTGCGGTGTAAGCACTGCAGTAGGCTCATCCAGAATCAGAATATTCGCTCCTCGGTAAAGTACCTTTACAATCTCCAGAGTCTGTTTCTGAGATACACTCATCTCATAGACCTTCTGATTCAGATCCAGGTCAAAATGATATCTGTCGCAAATAGCCTGTGCTTTTTTCCGAACCTCTTTCAGATCGAATTTCTGTTTTTTATCAAGTCCAAGCGCAATATTCTCTGTAGCACTGAATACATCAATCAGCTTAAAATGCTGGTGGATCATACCGATTCCCAGATCATAAGCATCTTTTGGTGAGCGGATCTCGACTCTCTTCCCATCAACAAGGATTTCCCCTGAATCCGGAAAATAGATACCGGAGATCATATTCATAAGGGTAGTCTTACCGCTTCCGTTTTCTCCCAGGAGGGAGAGGATCTCGCCTTTTTTTACATCAAGGCTTACATTTTTGTTGGCAACAACTTTTCCAAATGTTTTGGTAACATTTTTTAACTGAATTGCATATTCCAAAGTGTTGTGCCTCCCTTCCCTTTTTCATTAAGAAAAGGGGAGCCATTTTTACAGCTCCCCTTTTGGATTCATCTAATTCTTAGCTGTCAGAGACAGCATTTCACAAAAGATCTGTCAGTTATTCAACTGCCTCTGCATCCTCTGTGATTCCGTCAATACGAAGTGTAAAGTATGGAGCACTTCTGAATGTGGACTCTGCAAAATGTCCGTCCTGAATTGCCTCAACTGTCTCGCCCTGGTATACAACAGTTGCAGGATCAGTTGTGTAATCCATGAAGGAAAGATCAACCGGTGCAGAAGTAACCTCTTTACCGTCAACAGTAAATGTAGAAGTATCAAATACCTGAAGAGAACCATCTTTAAGCTTGCTCTCAATGTCAGCAACATAATCTGCTGTGCCTTCTGCGCAGGACTCACCAAGGTCTGTAATACCTACTGCATCATCATTATATCCTGCGGACCAATCCTGCTCAAGATCACCGCCACCCATTACAGTTGCAATAGCGTGCTTGTAATATACAGCCCAGTTATTAGTTGCAGAAGTAAGTGCTGCTGTAGGAGCAGTTGCGATCATATCAATGTTGTATCCTACAGAGTAGCAGATCTTGCCATCATCATGAAGCTTCTGTGTAGCTGCAGGCGCACCTGTAGAGTCTGCATGCTGTCCAATGATAACACTGCCGTTTGCAATAAGTGCCTCAGCTGCTGCACCCTCTTTGTCAATATCAAACCAGGAGTTTGTGTACTTAACTTCCATTACAACATTCGGAACTACACTCTTAACACCAAGGTAGAATGCAGTGTAGCCTGAAACAACCTCTGCATAGCTGAATGCTCCAACATAGCCGATCTTAACATTACCGTCTGCATCAAAGCTGTCTGGCTGGGTTTCAGCGGTAAGAGTACCGTCTTCCATAATCTCTTTCAGCTTCAGACCAGCTACAACACCGGATACATAACGGGATTCATAAATGTTTGTGAATGCGTTCTTGAAGTTCTCAAGACCGCTGATTGCTGCAAAATCACCTGTCATAGAAACGAAGGTTACATCCGGATACTCCTGTGCAGCCTGTACCAGATAAGTCTGATGTCCGTAGCTGTTTCCGATTACCAGTGAGCATCCCTGTCCAACAAGGTCAATTGCTGCGTCATAACAGCTGGAGTCTTCCGGAACTTTATATTTCCAGATGATCTGGCTGTCATCAAGTCCAAGCTCTGCAGCAGCTTCCTTAACGCCTGCAATGTGAGCTGCAGAATATCCTTCTGTCTCATCACCTACAAGGATAACGCCCATTTTGAAGTTCGGGTCAGCTTCTACATTGTCTTCGTCAGCGGCATAAACAACAGAAGCGAAGGCAGTCATTGTGAGTACCATCACTGCTGCAAGAAGAAGGCTGACAACTTTTTTACACATTTTGTTCATTTTACTTCCTCCTTGATATTTTTATTTGCTTTCATTTTATTTTTTTTCTAATTAGATGTCAACCTTTTGCAACTAATTTAAAAAAATTTTTTGAACAAATTATAAATTTTTTTGGATTTTTTTATAAACGCACCTGGTCGCTTTTTTTATTTTCCAGACGAAATGCTCTTGGCGTTACATGATAGCGTTCTTTAAACACCCGGTGAAAATAACTGTTATTCTCATACCCAACTGCTGCGATCACATCACTGATGGGAAGATCTGTATCGCACATCAGTTCCACTGCCTTGCTGAGTCGTTTTCTCTGCAGCAGCTCTTTAAAATTAAAGCCCGTAGTTTTCTTAATCATTTTGCTAAGCACATGCATAGGAAGGTGAAGCATTTCGCAAAGCTCAGTAAGAGTAGCAGTGCGGTATTTCTGCTCAATATAATCCAGCGTAGTCATGGAAATCATATTCTCATACTGATTTGGCAGACGCATTTCCACACACTGCACAGAGTCCAGAAGATAAAGGAAAATAAGCCCCATTGTGGTCTGATTGATCCGATTCTGGTTTCCCCGTCCTGTCACAAGAGAATAAATCATGTTTTCCAGAAGATTCTGGATCTGCAGCACCTCTGACACCTTAAAATGAAGGTATTCTCCTCGCTGGTTATCTCGGCGGAGCACATTCACCAGAAAATTCGCCAGCACATTGTTGTTGCCCGCCATTGTATATGCCACATCGAAAAATTCCGGAAGAATCATAAAATTAATCGCAATGTCATTTCTTTTTGCTGCCAGGATTTCATGATGGGTAAACTGGTTCAGAAAAAGAAGTTCCCCCTTTCGCACAATTACCTGTTTTCCATCTATAATATTGGTAAGGGATCCCTCACAGACATAAAGAACCTCCACATAATTATGCCGGTGGAGAGGAAAATGGATAAATCGTGTGTGGGTACGCACCGCAATTAGCTTTCCCTCCTCCAGCATCTTGTTGCTGTCAACAGTAAAATCCTTTCCTGATGTATAAAGGTCTCTATCTACTTCAGCCTCTCCATTCAGGATTCTTTTCTCTTCTTCTGTAATTTCACGAAGCTTTTCCAAAAGTTCTTTTTGCACAGGGTACCTCCTGATAAATGCTCTTTTTCTACCATCATACACCATCTTCGGTAAAATTTGTGAAAAGTTTTAAAAGGGATGTGAAAAAACTCGATTGGGTTTTTTCACATCCCTTTTTCTATTTCTATTTGCTCTGTTTGATAACTGCCAATCCGTAAACTCCCAGCTGTTCTTCCTGATTTCCGTAAATCCAGGTATATTTTCCATCCGGTACAGGTATTTTCACAGCTTCTGTTCCAAAATTCTGGTAAATATAATACTTTTCAGACTCATTTTCTCTTACAGTAACTTCCAGGGCTTCCGGAATTGCTTCCTCAATTCCGCAGGATACGCCACTTTCTTTTATCACCCTTTTTAGGAAATCTGTGTAAAACTCTTTCTGAGCAATAGCAGCCACATACCAGGCTTTTCCTTTTCCATATTCATGAGCAGTTACGCAAGGATAACCCTGATAAAAATCACTTCCGTAATTCATTACAGGAATTGCTCCGCGAAGTTCAATAAGATCACATAAATACTGACAGGTATATGTCTTTTCCATTCCAAGACTGTTGTCCAAAAGAGGAACCATCTGGTTCTCCTCCCAATCATAAAGCCCGTCAATTTCCATGCTTCTTACTCCCAGCACATCCATAAGACCATACGGAGTTCCACCAAGATAGCAGCGATCTGTATCATCTGCAATTCCAGACCAGCAGCTGGTAATCAGCGTACCGCCAGCTTCTACAAACTTACGTACCTTCTCAGGAAAACCTTCCTTAAACATATAGACCATTGGCATTGCCAGTATTTTATAAGAATCCAGGCTGCATGTCATGTCTATCAGATCTACATTCAATCCCTGTTTACGAAAACCTCTGTAATATTTCAGCATCGTTTCCAGATAATGAAGTCCTTTGTTTCTCGGACCCTGGCTATCTTCCATAGCCCACTGGCTATCCCAGTCATAAATCATTGCCACCTGGCTGTTTACGATTGTCCCGGTTAATTCTTTTAATTTTTTTAGCGCTTCGCCAACCTCAGATACTTCTTTAAACACTCTGGTATCACTGCCACCGTAATGATCGATCACTGCACCGTGGAATTTCTCAGAAGCACCACGACTCTGACGAATCTGGAAATACAAAGAACTGTCACTTCCATGAGCAATAGCCTGCATGGACTGCGCAAACAGCATTCCCGGTTTTTTCAATTTACTTACACCCTGCCAGTTTGTAGAAGAAGGACAGGATTCCATCTGTAAAAACGGCTGTCCTCTCTTCAATGAACGGATCAGATCATGACACATTCCATTATCATAAGCAGTATCAATAAGCGGCTCTTTGTGCCAGGTAGGATACGTATCCCAGGAAACCACATCAATTTCCTTCGCAAGCTCAAAATAATCCAGCCCGCCAAAATAATGCATCAGATTTGCTGTTGTGGGAAGCTGGCTTCCTCCCTCTCTTACTGCACAGATTTCATGGCGAAGAAAATCAGCAGTTTGATGTGTGACAAAACGCTTCCAATCCAGATTTAAAGCGTGCAGCTGTGTCTCACCAATCTTTGACGGACTCTCAATCTGATCAAAATTCTGGTAAGTATGGCTCCAGAAGGTAGTACACCAGCGGTCATTAAGGTTCTCTATGGTTTCATATTTTTCTTTCAGCCATTTACGAAAAGCTTTCTGACACAGCGGGCAATGACACTCCCCTCCGTATTCATTGGAAATATGCCACAGAATCACTCCGGGATGACTTGCAACCTCCTGGGCAAGCTTTTTGTTAATTATACGGATTTTTTCTCTATATACCGGAGATGTATAGCAGTGATTATGGCGAAATCCAAAAAGATTTCTATGTCTCGTCTCATCAACTCTTAAAACCTCCGGATACTTCTCTGCCATCCAAATAGGCCTTGCACCAGATGGCGTAGATAAAATAGTAGAAATCCCATTTTTATATAATCTGTCAATTACATCCTGAAGCCATTCAAACTGAAATACTCCTTCCTCCGGTTCCAATGTGGACCAGGAAAACATCCCAAGGCTGACCACATTACAGCCTGATTTTTTGAGCATTTCCACATCTTTTTCCAGAATATCCGGTCTTTTCAACCATTGCTCAGGATTATAATCACCGCCGTGAAGCAGCTTGTCTGTCTTAAATTCCATAGTTTGTCTCCTCATAATCCTCTTTATCCAACTACTCCGGCTGCATTCAAGCCTTTTGCCAATATAAACATCACCAGAAGGCTAACCGGATAAACAGCATAGTATATATACTTATTGATACGATTTTTTCTTTCCCCGTTGTAGCACCACAAACCATAAAAGGCAAGTGGACCTGTGACGTACATCAGACTGATTGCCCCTCCCAAAATCGTTTTCATTACATTTTTTGTATAAAATATATAGAATACAGCAGTTAAGAGTACCATACATAAACCGTACTCTGACTTGAAAAGGCTGGTCCATAGCACCGCAGCCAAAATCTCCATAAGCCTTGCAAGCTTACCTGCAGCCCCGCCAACTGTTTCTGTCAGCTCCAGACATTTCAGGAGAATCAGACAAATTGTCATGGTGAATAATCCGTTCTGTCCGGAAAAATCCAGAATTTTACCACTCATAGCCAGATCATACGGAAGCTCACTAAGTAGTGCTGCAGCCAGCATTGCCAGAAGATATTTTTTGTAATCAGAAGTATTTCTGACACCTTCAACAAGTAAAAAAGCAAATATGGGAATTGCCAGTCCACCTGCCAGCTGGAAAATGGATCCTAAACCGGCAAGTGTCATAAGATGGGAATCCTGAGCCATTGCTTCATTCAGACTACTTTGAGTATAGGATTCCAGATGAATCATTCCTTTTTCAATTACAACAATACCTATAGTCCGAATACACATGGCAATGCATGCAAACATTTTCAATCCATCTGCTGTAATGTCCGGTGTTTTCCAGACAATGTCTCTTTTTCCCATCATACTATATCAACCTTTTACAGCACCACCTGTAATTCCTTCCACGTAAAATTTCTGCATGATCATAAATAAAATAGAAATCGGAATAGATACCAGAACACCACCCGCACAGAACTGTGTAAAGTAGTTATTGATCAAACTCTTATCCAGCATTTTATAAAGCCCGATGGCAACTGTATATTTCGCAGAAATACCTGCATTTAAAATCATTTTTGCATATACAAAATCCATCCACGGAACCAGGAAGCTGCTGATTACGGTATATACAACAATAGGACGGCTCATAGGAAGCACCATCTGAAAGAAAATCCTTGCCTCACTGCAGCCATCAATACGTGCAGCTTCACAAAGTGCTCTTGGCACAGTGTCAAAAAATCCCTTTGCAATTAGGTACCCCAAACCTGAAGAAGCAGAATAAACCATAATAAGACCTGCATAGCTGTTGGTTAAATTAAATGATTTCAAAGTGAAATACACAGCTATCATAGCCAGCATACCCGGAAACAGATTCAGTATAACTGCCATATTCATAAGAGGCTTTCTCATTTTGAACCGCATAACTGAAGTTGCATATGCTACCATAAGTACAAACATAGTAGAAATCACGCAGCTGAAGCAAGCAATGATAAAGGTATTCCAAAACCATTGCGGAAACTGCGCAACAGAATCCGGATGGAACAGCTTTGTGTACGCAGTCACGCTCCACTCCTTTGGAAAAAAGGTACTTGTATTCATTCCCGGATAAGAACTGAAGGAAGTACATAAAAGCCAGATAATCGGTATCAACCAGATAAACGCCAGTACTGCAATTAAAAGATTATGCAGCACAATAGAAGAAGTTCTGCTGTCTTTCATCTTTTTCATTATTGATATGTTCCCTCCTTATCTCCCTTAATCATTTTATTAAATGCAAACAAGGTGAACACTGCACAAATGATAAATACGATAATACCAATAGCAGATGCCATCTTATAGTTATAGTAATCCTGAGTTAATCGGAACAGCCATGTTACAAGCAGATCCACTTCTTTTGCCTGGGAACTGGCCATCGCCTGATTTGTAGTAGTATACACATCCTGAGTCAGAAGGTAAATTACATTAAAGTTATTTATATTTTTTACAAAATCCGTTACAAGAGCCGGTCCTGTTACAAAAAGTAAATACGGCATTGTAATCTTACGGAAAATCTGGAAGTTTGTAGCACCGTCTACTCTTGCACTTTCCAACTGATCAGAAGGCAGATTCATAAGAACGCCTGTTGCAATCAGCATCTGGTAAGGAACACCAATCCAGATATTGATAAGAATAATCATTACATGTGCCCAGCCTGGTGCAGAAAGGAATGGAATATAGCTTGTTGAAACCAATCCTATGCTTCTTAGAAATCCTGTAAGTCCAATGTTGCTGCAAATGGTATTTACAATTCCTCCGTTTGAAAAAAAGTTTCTTATCAGAAGAAGAGAAACAAACTGCGGAACTGCAATTGTTACAATAAACAGTGTACGCCACATTTTGGGCATTCTTGTTTTCTTGCTGTTCAGTAAGATAGACAGCAAAATACCTCCGATGTAAGTAGTAAATGTAGAAAAGAAGGCCCATACAAGTGTCCAACCCAAAACACGTATGAATGCATAACCAAAGGTTGAGGTCATTCCACCGCCTCCGAACAAGCTTGCAAAGTTGCTAAGTCCAACCCATGAAAACAGCTCTGTAGGAGGCATGTGCTGCTGGTCATAGTTGGTAAAAGCAACAAAAATCAACAAGAGAATCGGTATTAAAGTAAAAATTATGACACCAAGAACAGGAAGCGTAAGGAGAGTAATATGAAACTTCTCTTCTGTAAGTGATCGTAAATCTTCTTTAAAAGTATTGATATGCTTTCCTGCTTCTGATAGCTTCTGAAGCTCATATGCATTTACTACATTCTTGATCCAGACAATTGCAGCTGCAAACCAGACAACAAAACTGAACAAAGAAAATAACAAAATAGTAAATGAATTATCATAATCATTGAACTCACTTTTCATGGTCTTCATATTGAAGACCTTTTCCATTTTTACACTGCCAAGACTTCCGAATTTCGGTACATACTGCATGGCAAATTTTACAGTAAATAAAACAATTCCAATTTCCAAAAGAGTCATCAGGATTGCTTTGATATATTGCTTCCGTTTTGCATATCCGGCTCCCATCCAGAGCAGGGACAGCTTAACAAATGCATCTCCTCTCGTTACCGCAGTACCAAAATCAGCAAAAAATCCGCCAATTGCTTTCAGGGATTTCTTTTCCTGTGCTGCCATATCTCTCCTCCTCATTTTTAGTTTTGAAACGGCTCACATGCCATTTGCATATGAGCCGTTCCTTTTATTTTTTGAATCTGTTAATTACTCTATTGGAGCAGTTACACCATCAACAAGATTATCAAGAGCTTCCTGAATAGCTGCATCATCGTCTGCTGATAAGGTTCCCTGTGCAATCAGCTCACCAAATGTCTGTGCAGGATCCCAATATTTTCCGCCAACCTTCTGAGCCTGTGCAAATTCAGCCTGCTGTGCAAGTGCGCCAAGTGCTACATTCTCTTTTACAGAATCAGAAGCAGCTACATTCTTATTAGAAGGACCACTTTCTCTCTGATCAAAAAATGCCTGCTGAGCTTCCTCATTTGAAATGTAGTCTGCAAGAAGAACTGCCCATCCGGAATTCTCTGAATATCCGTTTACACCAACAAATTTGTAGCCTGCTACAGAGCCCTGCTGAACCTGCGCATCCCCAACTTTAAAGGTTGGAAGCTTAGTTGCTGCATATCCATCACCATAAACATTCTGTGCTGTAATTCCATCCCAGGTTCCGGATACACATGCTACCAGGTTTCCGGAAGCCAGCTGATTAGAGATGTCGCCATCCGCAATTGCCATAAATGCAGAATTTCCTGTAATGTCAAGCATTCCTTTTACAACATCAACACCGGTATAACCATCAGCGCTTGTCCCGTTCCAGTCCATAGTGGTTGTTCCATCCTCATTTAATCCGGTAGTAAATCCAGCTCCATAGAAGAAGGAAGCATTATACCATCCGGATGCAAGTGTCATGCCGACTTTCTTTCCGGCTTTATCTGCTGCTGCAAGAAGACTATCCCAGCTTGCTACATCTTCTTCTGTAAGTACAGATGAATCGTAGTAAAGGAAGTATCCGTTATCAGCTGCTCTTGGGAATGCGTAAAGACTTCCGTCTACTGTAGCAGCTTCGATGGAACCGTCTACGTTTGCAGCTTTTACATCATCTAATGTTTTTCCTGCAAGCTGAAGGGCATCTGCATAATCGTCCAGTTTCAGAAGTGCACCTGCCTTTACCAGATCTGAAATCTGATCGTCTGCGAATGCATATACATCAGCAGCTGCCTCGACATCTGTAAGAACAGTGTCCTTAGCAGTAGACTCAGATTCCACTCCAATCTGGATATCAAATGTCTGGTCTTTGTAAGTTTCCTGGAATTTGTCAGTCAGTTCTTTTAATAAATTCTGATCTTCCTCCGCACCCCATACAGTTAATTTAATAGTTTCATTCTCCTCAGCGCTTACACATACTGTGCAGGATGCTGCCATAGCAACAGCCAATGCCGGTGCGATTACTTTCTTCACTACTTTTTTCATGATTTCTTCCTCCTTATTTGTATTGCGCAACCGATTGTTCATATGCTTAGTATAAGATATCAGCATCTTATTGTCAATTGTACAATATTATCTAATTTCTTTTTTGTTTTTATGTTATATTGCACAATTGCTTTTTCACTGTTTTTCCTGATTGCGCAATCGTTTGTTCTTTCATATAGCACCATTCTACAAGACATTTTTTCATTTACATAGCAGTGTTACAAAGTACTCTTCTATTGCAAAAAAAATCCACACATTTCACTGTGTGGATTCTCGTAAAACAATCTGATAGCTAAGAGGCAACAGCTCTTCTCTTGGATTTTCCCCCAAAAGCTGCAAGAGCTTCGCACATGCCATTCTCCCCAGTCGTACGGTATCAAATCGAACGCTGGTAACAGGAGGATTGTTATATTCCAGATTTATGCTGTCATAAAGACTGGCAACCCGTATGTCAGTTGGAATACGAAGCTTTTTTTCCCGCAGGCTTCCAAGACACATATTGCATATCACATCGTCCATGCATACAAAACCTTCAGCACCATGTGCCAGAGCCTCTGTTACTGCTTCGGTAACCTTTAACTGATTATCCGTATTCATATAAACCATATCCGGTGCAAAGGAAAGTCCTTGTTGTTCATGGGCCCTGATAAATCCCTGATATCTGTGTTTCGTAACACTATAAGACTCATTTCCGCCTAGCAGGGTTAACTTTTTTATTCCCTTCGTCAGAAGAACACCTGTCATCTCCTGACTGGCTTCCTGATTTTGATTGTCTACCGATGGAATTTCCTGGTCTTTACAAGGACCAATCACCACGAATGGCACATTACAGCTTTTCAGATACTTCTGTACCTGTGAATTCTCCACCGAACGGCTTAAAATCATTCCATCTACTTTTTTGTTGGATTCCAGCCGTTTAAGCTGAGAAAGATCGTTTTCCTCAATCATGGAAATAATAATATCATAGTCAAAATCAGACGCAACTTCACAGATTCCATTCATACAATCTTTAAAAAACGGAAACTCTGTGGCAATATAATCCTTTGGCAAAAGCAGTGCCAGATTATATGTTTTTCTTTGAGCAAGTCCTTTTGCCATAACATTTGGGCGATAGTCATGCTCCTTAATAAATTGAAGAACTCTTTCCCTTGTGGCCTGTCCGATTCGCCCTTTTCCGGAAATCGCTCTGGAAACTGTAGTCTTGCTGACTCCAAGTTCTCTGGCTATATCCTCAATTGTATATATCTTTTTTTCTTCTTCCATAAACACCCCACCAAGACAGCTGCTTTGTTTTTAAGCTTTTATACCATGCAGCCTTCGTCACTTCGTATTTCATAGGATAACAAATCCCGGACATTATTTCAAGTGTAGAGCATTTTACATCTTTCTCAGATTCCCTTAAATGTTACTGTTCACTCCGTGCCCAGTAACACGCTTCGCGATGCACAGAAATCATGCTTTGCATGATTTCGCGCCGCAATCCTCGGGTTTTCTGTGAACTTTGTTCACAAAAAACACCTCGCGGAATATTACCTATGAACAGTAACCCTTAAATACAAATGAAAATTCCATTGGCTTACCTGCATCTAACAGATACTCTTCATGAGTACGTGCGCCCCAGCTGTCATCTCCTCCGATTCCCATCTGGCCTTTTGCAACACGTACTACGGTGTAGTGAACTTCCGGCAATTCATAAGGATGCATAGCATTTTCCATTTCATGAGGGGTATATGGAAGAGCTGAGAACATCATCGGACCGTTTTCCCTGTCCATCTCAAAGAGCATTCCTCTTCCCTTGCGGTCTGTGATCTTCGCCCATCTTACCTCTTCCTTGGAGCCGCATTCCTGTGGAACCATATATCTCGCAATATTGTCCTTTACCATATTGCTATAAATTCCAAGCTTAGCACCCTTCTTACGGTCCGCATAGGTTTCTGTCTCTCCAAGTCCATACCAGCTTACGTGATCGTAGTCTGCATCGAATTTAAACATCACACCGAATTCCGGCATATCACCCAGCTCTTTCACAGGGTCATAGGAAAGCGTGGTGCGCACCCTTCCGTCTCCGTAAACCTCATAGGCAAGTGTGCACTCTGCCGCCGGAGTTGTAGGAAGAAAATAAGTATAAGCTACTTTTACAGAATGTTCTTTTTCTTCTACCCTTGGTTCATTTCCACGGCCGCAGGCTGCGCCTCTGTAATCCTTATGGTTTGCATACATGCTGGCAACTTTCCACTGTGCATAGCGCATTGCCATCAGATTTCCACAGTCATTGTCTGTTGGTGCACGCCAGAAGTTAGGCTTCGGGATTGCTTCTATCATTTCTTTTCCTGCATATTTATAAGATACCAGCCCGCCGTTGAGTACAGAGAACAGTACTTCAAACTCAACACCTTTCACACCGATGTTGTGAGTGCTTCTGATTACCTGAAGCTGTTCTTTGCATGGCTTTACAGGTGCTTCCACCTTATATACATACTGTCCGAAAGCAATTTCATGTCCGGCCTTTGCCCATGGCTTGTCCTCTTTCAGATGGAAGGATACGGTTATGGCATACTCACCTGTTCTTTCCTCCTTCTTAAACGGAAGAGCATATTCTCTTTCACTTAAAGGCTCTACTTCCGTATCCATAGAAGCGGTACAAACAGGTTTTCCGTCTTTTTGAAGAGTTGCTTTGCAGTCAAAGGTACTGGTATTTACAAACAGGTTCTTGTTGATTATCTTCACAGCTTCTTCGGTTACCTGTGCAGTAATATTCTGGTAATTGAACTTCACCTCCTGCATCTTGGGTGACGCATCACGGTTTCCACCGTAGGCAATTCCATTTCCGCTAAAGTTGTAGTCAGTAGGACGCTCACCGAAATCTCCGCCATATGCCTGGAATTCTTTTCCATATCGGTCTTTTTTGTAAATGGACTGGTCAATATAGTCCCAGATGAAACCACCCTGGTATTTCGGCTCAGTATCCGTAAGATCTGTATATTTATGCATAGCGCCGCAGGAATTTCCCATTGCATGGGTGTATTCGCAGCAGATAAATGGCTTGGAGCTGTCCTTTGCAAGAAAGCTTTTGATCGCCTCCACAGAAGGGTACATCTGGCTTTCCATGTCACTGGTAGCATTGTATCTGCGGTCATGGCAAATACTCTCGTAATGTACCAGTCTGGTAGGATCTGTGCTTCGGAAAAACTGTGACATTTCAAAAATGTCTTTACCGCCGAAGGATTCATTTCCACAGGACCAGATAAGGATTGCAGGATGATTCTTATCTCTTTGATACATAGAATTGGCACGGTCCAGCATCATAGCCTGCCATTCCGGTTTATCATTCGGAACCACATGGGTGTAGTCTTTTGTAAATTCTGCCACATCCCAGGAACCATGACTCTCCAGATTGGTCTCGTCAATCATGTAAATGCCAAATTCATCACAAAGCCTGTAAATCATGGACGCGTCCGGATAATGACAGGTACGGATAGCATTAATATTATTCTGCTTCATGATGGTCAGATCTTTACGAAGCTCTGCCTCTGATACACATCTTCCGGTAACAGAGCTGAACTCATGGCGATTCACTCCTTTAAATACAATTCGTTTGCCATTTAAAGTCATGATTCCATCTTTCATTTCAAAACGGCGGAAACCAATTTTCTGAGGAATTACTTCCTGAAGTGCGCCGTTCTCATGGAAAACTTCCAGGGTCAGATCATAAAGCTGAGGATCTTCTGCACTCCAAAGCACCGGACTTTCTACAGTCCATGTGAAGATGTCTGAAGAACCTGTCTGAGATACTTCGCTTTCGCCCAGGCTCCTGTTTTCCTCTAACACCGTCTGTCCATCCTTTGACAGAACTATATGCAGGTATCCTTTCCCCCATGAAGTTGTCTTGATTTCAAGCTCTGCCCTCTCAAGGGTTTCATCCGGGATTGCACGCACCTGCAGATCATACACATGTACATCCGGCACAGTATAAAGATAAACATCTCTGTAAATTCCGGAGAACCGATAGAAGTCCTGATCCTCGCACCAGCTGCTTGCTGTCCACTTAAACACCTGGGCTGCCAGCTTGTTTTCCCCATCCTTCACATAATCCGTAAGCTCAAATTCAGATGGAGTAAAAGAATCCTCACTATAGCCTACAAACTGTCCGTTCAGCCACAGGGCAATTCCGCTCTCAGCACCCTGGAAGGAAATAAAAAGCCGTTTTCCCTTCATCTGCTCCGGCACTTCAAAATATTTCACATAGCTTGCTACCGGATTGAAATGCTCCGGAATTTCCCCCGGATGAATGTCCTCGTGTCCCTCCCACGGGTACTGCACATTGGCATACTGGGGCGCATCATAGCCTTCCATCTGGATGTGAGCCGGCACGCGAATGTCATCCCAGTCTTTGCAGGAATACTCTTGGTTTTCGAATCCCTTTATAGTATTTCTGTAATTGCGGGCATAATGAAATTTCCAGATACCATTCAGACTATAACGAAAAGAGGTCTCCTCTTCAAAAGCTTCCTCCGGGTTTGCATAACTGATATGATCAGAATGCGCTTCCATTCTTCCGTCATTAAAATATTCCGGATCTTTCACTAATGAATAATTAAACTCTTTCATATGTAATCCTTTCTTGTAATAAAAAATTTCAAGTTTATATTATACTCGCATTTCATTTTATTTCTATGCACTTTATTAAGAAAAATATATAAATATTTGCAAATTGCTTCTGCAGTACAAAGAATAGGAAACTTCGCCATATAGTCTCCTCTAATGATGCGAAAAAGCCCTGCACGAGGCAGGGCTTTTCATTACCGTTTAATCGTATTTCAGACTATCTGATTAGTACAGTTTAGCCATTTCTTCGATGTTGTCTGGGTTGAACTGAAGAGGAGCACCAAGAACAACCTCTGTGCCGCCGTCATCAGCTTCTGTGATTGTGTAGTCACCAAGGTCACCAGCTGTGAAGGTCTCATCAACAGCACCGGTAATTTCGTCGTTGATCAGAGCGATTGTTGTCAGAGCGGAAAGTTTTCCAAGGCCCTGCATATCCCACAGATAGAAGTATGGGCAGGAATGCTCATCATCAGCACCTGTGTACTCAAGCATCTCAGATGGAAGTCCAAGACCTGTCAGTTTGCAAGCAGATCCATTGTCCTGAAGGTATTTAGCAGCTGCAGCGATACCAACTGTTGTAGGTGCGCAGATAACTTTCAGATCCGGATATTTCTCAAGAAGAGCTGCTGTCTGGTCTGTGGATTTCTGTGGCTCGTCATCGCCGTATGCAACTTCTACAAGCTCAAGTTTGGAATATTTGTCATCCTCTTCCATGATCTTCTTCATAGCATCGATCCATGCGTTCTGGTTTGCAGCCTGAGAAGTAGCGGAAAGAATTGCGAACTGTCCCTCTCCACCAGAGATATCAAGGCAAGCATCAAGAAGAGCCTGTCCTACAGCAACAGTACCAGCCTGGTTGATGAAGATCTGACGGCTGTCTGGGTTTGTAGCGGAGTCGAAGCAGGAGATCTTGATTCCTTCATCCATAGCTTCCTGTAATTTAGCCTGAAGAGCGTTTACGTCGTTTGCGGAGATGCAGATTGCGTCATAGTCCTGGGAAATCAGGTTGTCAAGAACTTTGATCTGAGCATCTGCTGTAGCTGCCTCTGGGTAAACAGTATCAACGGTAGCACCCTCTGCTTCAGCTGTCTCTACGAAAGATTTTGCAGCGATTTCGAAGAATGCGTTACCAGCGGATTTACCAACCAGTGCGATTTTCTTTCCGTCAGCGGAACCTGCCATAGCCGGAACTGCGGATCCAAGGATCATTGCTCCACAAAGAACTGCGCTTACGATTTTTTTGTTCATGTTTTTTTCCTCCCATGGAATAATATAGTTTTTGTATTTGTAACTGCTCCGCCTTCTGCGAAGCAGTTTACAAGCTTTATAAGGTTACATATGAGTTCGTTAAGGATTTTTTATTTTGCTGTTTTTGCTTTTTTCTGAATCTCTTTGATGATGTTCGGAAGTGCAACTGCACCGATCAGAAGCACACCGATGAT
>CAKRKL010000017.1 GCA_934358405.1 uncultured Blautia sp. | reverse complement strand
ATTTCTTTTATTCTTTTTTGATAAAATGTCTTTTTCCAATAGAACTCCAAAATATTATGTGTCGGCATCTTAAGTATTTAAATGAAGTTTTTGATAAAGGTTGCCCTGTGAATAGGACTTGGACCGTATTTCTTAAGAGCTTCAATATGTGCTGCTGCGCCATAGCCCTTATTGGATGCAAAGCCATACTGCGGCATAGTTTTGTCATATTCCACCATCATCCGATCCCTTGTAACCTTTGCCACAATGCTTGCAGCTGCAATGGATACGCTCTTGGCATCACCCTTGATGATCGGCACCTGCGGGATAGTTACCTGGGGAATGGTCACTGCATCATTTAGCAGAATCTGTGGCACCGGATCAAGCTTGCTTATCGCCTGACGCATCGCCTCGTAGGTAGCCTGGAGAATATTGATCTCATCGATTCTTTGCGGGCTTGCCACTCCGATTCCAACAGCCACTGCATTCTCCATGATCACATCATAAAGCTCTTCTCGTTTCTTCGCGCTTAGCTGCTTGGAATCATTCAGATACAAAATTTTGCAGTCACGGGGCAAAATCACTGCACCTGCAACCACAGGTCCTGCAAGAGGTCCTCTTCCAACCTCATCAATCCCGCAAATATAACCAAGCTCCTCATATTTGTGCTCATACACCTTCATGGCCTCTGTACGGGCAAGCTCCTTCTCATAAGCAGCCTCCTTCTTATGAAGCTGCTCTAAGAGCTTTTTGACACCACTTCTGGTATCGTCCTTATATTTTTCAAAAAAGGCTGCGTATTCTTCCGGCTGCAAAGCCTGAAGCTCAGCCTTGATTTCTCCGATTTTCTGCATCATATTTTCCTCTAAAACATTAAACATGCTCCAATGTGATTCTTCCAAGCTTACCGGAGCGGAAGTCGTCAAAAAGAAGCAAAGAAGCCTTGGAATAGTCAAGCTCCTCCCCCTTTTTCAGACAGCCTCTGGACCTGGCAATTGCTTCCAGTACCTGCACAGCAGTTCCTTCTTCTGAAACCTGATAACGTTTCTCCAATGCACCTGCATATTTTTCCCGCAGGAAATCAATAAGTGTCAGGGAAAGCTCTTCCAGATTCAAAATATCATCCTTGATGGAGCCGATATATGCAAGATGCATTCCCACTGTCTCATCCTCAAATTTCGGCCACAGGATTCCGGGAGTATCCAGAAGCTCCACGTTTTTGTTCAGGCGGATCCACTGTTTTCCCTTGGTAACCCCTGGCTTATTGCCGGTTTTGGCACATGCGCGTCCTGCAAAGGTATTGATAAAGGTAGATTTCCCTACATTGGGGATGCCCACTACCATAGCCCGGATCGGGCGGTTCTTGATCCCTCTTCGTCTGTCTCTTTCTGTCTTCTCCTTACATGCCTCCTGAATGGCAGTCTGAATGGCTTTCATTCCGGCGCCGCTTCTGGAATCCACCTTCACCACATGGAAGCCCTTTTCCTGGAAATAGGCCTTCCAGGCTTCATTCTGGCGCTCATCGCCAAGGTCTGATTTGTTCAGAAGGATCAGTCTGGCTTTATTTTTGCCAAGCTCATCAATGTCCGGATTCCGGCTTGCAAGGGGAACTCTGGAGTCTACAAGCTCAATGATCAGATCGATCAGCTTAATATCCTCCTGCATTTGTCTTTTCGCTTTGGTCATATGACCTGGATACCACTGTACGTTCATATTTACCTCATTCTGATTATTCTGTGAAATTAATTTCCGAAAGCCCATCGTCCGAGTCCATCTAACCCTCCAACGGACCTATATCTTTCTTTGGTGAGATCTGGAACCAGAGCTTCCCGGTTATGTATTTTTTATTTACCTTTCCGATATCACCATAGCGGCTGTCCTCGCTGTTGTTTCGATTATCTCCCAGCACGAAATACTCCCCAGCCTCCAAAGTTATGGCATTTGCAGCCATTCCCGGATTGTTAATAGATGGAAAATCCTTGCCCTCCTTATAGGCTTCTCCATTGATCAGAATTCTTCCATTGACAATCTGGATCGTCTCTCCCGGAAGTCCGATCACGCGGCGGATATGAAGTGCTGCATCATCGCTTCCGTTGGTCCGGAACACAATAATATCGCCGCGCTGGGGAGAAGAAGTCTTATAGGCAAGCTTATTTACAAAATATCGGCTTCCAACTGCCAGAGTAGGCTCCATAGAGCTTTCCTGCATGGTTACGGACTGAAACAGCATCATAGATGTAAGCACTGCAAATATAAGAGTGACCACAATCTCAAACACCCATACCAGCACTTTTTTCAGCTTGCTGTCCTCTAGCTTCTCTCTGGCACCGGAAAGGGCTTTTCTCTCCATTCTGGCAATCTCCGGCATATTGAAAAGCTGTTCCGTTTCTTTCTTTTTTCTTCTTTCGCTCATAATTACTCCGTTCAAATACAAAATCCTGTAACCGATTTTATTTTAACACAGTTTCCTGTAAAGAAAAAGAAAAAAATGCTGCACAGACAGTCATCACGGCCATCTGTGCAGCAAATTTCATTCATGATTGAATACGTCCAAAATTATCTAACCAGCTCTTTAACCTTAGCTGCTTTACCAACACGGTCTCTTAAGTAGTTAAGTTTCGCACGACGTACTTTACCACGGCGAATAACCTCAACCTCTTTTACGTGTGGGGAATGAAGCGGCCATGTCTTCTCAACACCAACACCGTTGGAGGATTTTCTTACTGTGAAAGTCTCACGAGTGCTTCCGCCCTGTCTCTTTAATACAGTTCCCTCGAAAATCTGGATACGCTCACGGTTACCCTCTTTGATAAGAGCGTGTACTCTTACGGTATCTCCTACGTGAAACTGCGGTACTTCTTTTTTCAGCTGCTCTGCTTCGATGTTTTTAATAATTTCGTTCATGTTATTCTCTCCTTATTCTCTGGATGTTCTTAATACCCATCACGGTAACAGCGGACCATCTTTTTTCACAACATAAGTGATTATACTATAATTGTTTCTGTATTGCAACTACTATTTTTACAAAAATCTCACCTGCTATAGAGCGTGTTTGAAAAGGCTTTCTGCAAGATGTGCGTCACAATTTCCAGCTGATAAAAGCCTTGGGCACTACCAGCAGATTACCTCACAGCCCTTTTCTGTTACCAGAACTGTTACCTCCCACTGTGCGGAAGGCATACCGTCCTCTGTACGAACTGTCCATTCATCCTCCTCATCTGTATAAACCAGGTCGCTTCCCATATTCACCATAGGCTCAATCGTAAACATCATTCCAGGTGCCATGATCACCCCGCTATTCTCCTCAGAGGTATAGCTGACCCATGGATCTTCATGGAATTCAAGACCTACTCCATGACCGCCGATCTCCTTCACAATAGTGTAGCCATTTTCAAGAGCATGCATATGTACTGCATGTCCCATATTTCCAATAGGCTCCCATGGTTTTACCTTGGAAATACCGATCTCCACACATTCCTTGGTAACGCGGACCAGCTTTTCCTTCTCCGGGCTTACGTTTCCGATGCAGAACATACGGGAGGAATCAGAAAAATAACCATTATAGATTGTAGAAACATCTACGTTTACAATATCGCCGTCCTTAAGGATCTCATCCTCGGAAGGGATTCCATGGCACACCACCTCATTGATAGAGGTGCACACGCTTTTTGGAAAGCCTTCATAATTTAAAGGTGCCGGAATTCCACCATGGCGTACGGTCTCTTCGTGTACCCAGCGGTCAATCTCTGCTGTGGAAATGCCTGCCTTGATATGCTCGGCAACATAGTCCAGAACTGCCACATTGATTTTGCAGCTCTCCTTGATTTTCTCAATCTGTTCCGGAGTTTTGATCAGCTTATAATCCAGAATGGGATATCCCTTCTGTCTGAGCATCTCAATCTTTGTATCAAAAGCTTCATGGCATTTCTTGTATTTCTTTCCGCTGCCGCACCAGCAGGGATCATTTCGTCCGATTTTCAATGACATCTTACTCTCTCCTTTACATTCAGCCACCGGCCCCGGCAGTCTGTTTTTTCTTTTGTCGCATCACCATTTTATACTTGAAAGCTTCAAATTGCAACTGTTTATCCCAAAACCACATCCAAAATCATCATTACAGTAAAGCCTGCTGCGAATGCAAGCGTTCCTATATTTTGGTGCTCACCCTCCCTGGCTTCCGGAATCAGTTCCTCCACCGCCACAAAAATCATAGCTCCTGCTGCAAATGCCAGAAGATAAGGAAGTGCTTTGGTAATACAGCGAACAAGCAAAAGTGTCAGGGCGCCTGCCAGCGGTTCCACAGTGCCGGATGCAGTTCCATAAAAAAAGGCTTTCCTTCTGCTCATACCGTTACCTCGAAGGGGCATAGATATGATGGCACCCTCCGGGAAGTTCTGTACGGCAATCCCCACTACCAGGGCAAAGGCCCCTGCCATAGTCAGTGCTTCATTTCCTGATAAAGATCCGGCAAAAGCAGCTCCGGCAGACAACCCTTCCGGAATATTATGCAATGTCACTGCAAAAACAAGCATTGCCGTATTCTTCCGGCTGGAGTTTGTGTCTTCCCTTCCTTCCAAATCCGGATAAAGGTGAGATGCGATGCGATCCATAAAAAGCAAAAATCCGATTCCTGCCAAAAATCCCACTACTGCTGGAAAAAAGGCCAGTTTTCCCATTTCTTTGTTCATATCCATAGCAGGAATCAAAAGAGACCATACCGAAGCGGCCACCATCACACCTGCTGCAAAACCCAGAAAGCATTTCTGTGCCAGTGGGTTTAATTGTTTTTTCATAAAAAATACGCAGGCTGCTCCAAAAGTTGTTCCTATAAAAGGAATCATCAGTCCAAAAAATATATCCATATATCAGATACTCCTTTACGTTCTATTTATAGCTTATGCCCGAAACCTGTTTCACGTCCTTTTATAGATTATGATTGCCTAATATTTTCATCTGTGCTATCATACTACGAGTGCCCCAAAATCTCATTTTATAAGTATAAACGATTTTTAGCACATGGATTATAGCAAATACAGATGACCACACGCTCCGCAGCGTGTTTGGATATTAGAAAAGAGGTATTTTATGGAACAGACAAAAGAACAAAAATTAGGCACTATGCCTTTGCCTCGTCTTATGGCAAGCCTTGCAATTCCCTCCGTAATTGCACAGTTAATTAATGTTCTTTATAACATTATTGACAGAATGTACATTGGCCATATTCCGGAAACAGGCCCTGTTGCACTTACTGGAGTCGGGCTAACCTTTCCAATTATAATGCTGATTTCTGCATTCAGCGCATTTATCGGCGCAGGAGGCGCTCCCCTTGCTTCCATTGCCCTTGGAAAGAAAGACCGGGATCGAGCCGAGCGGATTCTTGGAAACGGTGTAAGCGTCCTTTTTATTTTCTCCATTTCCCTGACAATTATTTTCATGATTTTTTGCCGTCCCCTTTTATTTATGTTTGGGGCAAGCGACCAGACCATTACCTATGCAGTAAACTACATTACCATTTATCTTATAGGAACTGTTTTTGTGCAGTTCGCCCTTGGGCTTAATATGTTTATCTCTTCTCAGGGACAGGCCCGCACAGCCATGCTTTCTGTGCTGATTGGTGCCGTGATCAACATTGTCCTTGATCCTGTTTTTATTTTCCTGCTGCATATGAACGTGCAGGGTGCAGCTCTTGCCACTGTTATTTCCCAGGCAGTAAGTGCCGTTTGGGTGGTGCGTTTTCTCCTTTCTGATAAATCAGCCATCCGCATCCGTAAGAAAAATCTTACCATTGATTTTGCCTTGCTGAAAAATATTCTGGCACTTGGAATCTCGCCCTTCATTATGCAGGCAACAGAAAGCGCTATCAGCATTGTATTGAACCGCGGTCTTTCCATTTATGGAGGCGATCTGTATGTGGGTTCCATGACCATTCTTCAAAGTGTAATGCAGCTTGCTGTTGTTCCTATCCAGGGCTTCACACAGGGCGTGCAGCCGATCATCAGCTATAACTTCGGCGCCCGTAAGTTTGACCGTGTCAAAAAGACCTACCGGCTTACCATTGGTTTTACTTTTACAGTAGCTACTGTTTTTTGTCTTCTCACTGTATTTTTTCCTGGTGTATTCGCCGGAATCTTCACCTCAGATCAGGAACTGTTGAATCTGGTGAAGAAGGTTATGCCTATCTTTATGGCAGGAATTGCCATTTTCGGTATCCAGATGGGATGTCAGAGTACCTTTATGGGGCTGGGACAGGCGAAGATTTCCCTTTTCATTGCTTTGCTTCGTAAGGTAATTCTTCTGATTCCGCTGGCGCTGATCCTACCCAGATTTTTCGGAGTTATGGGAATTTATTATGCAGAGCCAATTTCCGATATTACCGCTGCAACTATTGCTTTCACCATTTTCCTCTGTGTCCGTAAAAAAATCGTGTCAGAGGAAGCGCTCTCCAGGCTGGGATAATCGGACTTTTTTCAACGTCCCCACTGTACCCTCAGCAAATAATAAGAGTATCCTTTAACCCAGATAATACGGGATAAAAGATACTCTCTTTTTAATTTCAAAATTTTCAATTATATCAGCAAACACCCTCTGATGTTAATTGCCGCCGTTCGTGCCTGCATCTGCAGACCCATCTGTACTCTCTGCAGTATCTCCGCTTCCGGACATGATCTTGCTAAGCTCATCGATCATCTCATCATCCTTCAGCCGGAATTTAACCTCAACACGGCGGGACGCTTCCTTATCTACATTTCCATTGGCATCCAGAATGGGGTTCGCCATGGAATGTCCGTTTACAGTAAGATAGTCCTGCAGATCCAGACTCTGGTCTGCTGTAAGAAACTCTCCCTGGATATCCAGAAGATACTGTGCCACTGCAAGGGATCGTCTCTGTGAAAGCTCCAGATTATATGCGTAATCGCCATCTGTATCCGTATAACCGTCAATGATGATCTCAGCAAGATAGCTCTTATAGGTGTCCTCCATAAGAACCTTACAGTAAATAGGAAGTACATTCCGAAGAGCTTCCTTACCTGCGTCTGTAAGCTCTGACTCATTAACATCAAACAAAACGCTTGCATCCAGTGTAAGGGCACCTGTCTGGGAATCCAGATTAACATTGATGTTATTATTCTTAAATTCCTTCTGAAGAGCTTCTACAACCTCTGCCTTAACACCGATAATATTATCGATCTTGGTCTGCTGCTCACTAAGCAATGTGGTCTTCTCGTCCAGATCCGTCTGCTGCTGAGCCAGAAGTGCCTGCTGCTCCTTCAGCTTCGCCTCCTGCTCTGCCAGTGTCTGTGCAAGGGCAGTCAGCTTCTCATCCTTGGTCTTAATGGTGCCTTCCTGTTCCTCAATGGTATTCTGCTTGGCAAGAAGATCTGCTGTGTATTCTGCCTGAAGGGCCAGCTTCTCATCTCTCTCCTGAATACTCTCGTCGTAGCTCTTCTGAGCCTGAAAAAGTGTCAATGACATAATCAGTATGAAAAGAAGCAGAACACCGGCCATAACATCTGAGTAGGAGCGCCATACATTAAAGCCATCCTCTCCTGATTTTCTTTTTTTGCGCATGTTTCTCTCCTCTTATCTGAATAAGCCGAATTTTCCTTTCTGGGCAGCCTTCGAAAGCTCCTTCATGTTCTTATTGATTTCTTCCAGAAGTGCCTGCTGTCTCTCGTCCTGCTCTGCGATCAGGTCGGTAAGCTTCTCCATGGAATCGTTTCTTCCACTTGCAATCAGAGACACATCTCTTGTATTGGCTGCAGTCACCTCGCTAAGAAGTCGCTTCACCTGCTCCATAGTCTTATAGGAAAGACGCTGATACTGGGCAAATTCGTCCATATTGGAAGCAAATTCCTCTGCCATCTTCTTATTCGCCTGAATCAGCTCGGCACTCTCCTGTCCTGCTGAGGCTACACGGTCAATAGAGGAAGCTGCTGTCTCCACATACTTCTGCATTGCCTGGTTACAAGCAACCCAGAACTTGGCTGCTGATTTCTCTGCATCCTTCAGATAATCCACAACATGCTGGTAATCCTGCTGCTGCATCTTCTGGATCTCCTGATTCTCAGAAAGGATACGGTTAGCAGTAGACATATAGCGTGACTGCATGCCGCCCATCTCCTTCACCATGTCAGTGATCACCTTATCCTGCTTCTCATAAGTCTCGGAAAGCTTCTGGCTCATAGTCTGATACATGGCAGAGGTGTACGCTGTGTTCTCCTTCTGCGCCTTCTTCAGCTGGTCAAGTGCCACATTAAAATCACGGAACTGCAGGTGGAAGGAATTGTTCATCTGCTTCAGGAACTCATCTGAAATCTCGCGGATCGCATCCTCCTGGCATCTTGTTACAGAGGCCACCAGCATATCCAGAGAATCATTCATCTTCTTAAAGGTAGGTGTAATGACCTTCTCAAAGCTGTCTGCCATCTGTACGGAAAACTGCTCTGCCATCTGCTTCATGGCACTTGTCTGCAGCTTCTGGCTGGCAAGAAGCAGATTCCTTGATTCGTTCTCTGCAGTAGGCATTACGCAGGCATGGAACTTCTCAAGAAAGGCCTGCAGCTCCTCTGTCATAGAAGAATACTCTCCCTTCATGCCGAAGGTATATATAATGGAAAAAGAAATACCGTAAATAGAGGTAAGGAACGCAACCTTAATACCTTCTACCAGTGCGGCAACAGAAGAGGTCATAGCACTGTAGTCAGTAGGCTGGAAATCACGAAGTCCCCATACAAGGCCAAGGAAGGTTCCCAGAATACCGATGCTGGTAAAAATGTCCGGCACCATCTCCAGAAGCTTCTTATGTATGTGGATATCAAGCTCATCCTCATTGATAAACTCCTCGATATCCCCAAGGCCTTCCTTACTGTTATTAATGCTGTCTGTAAAGCTGTCCATCTTCTGATCCAGATATCTGTCGTCAAACAGCTCTCCAAGATAAGTAAGATTCTTAGGATCGGTCTTACCAGGAGCCTTGAACATGCCGTTCAGCTCCTCTACTGCTCTGTGAAATGCAGAGCCAAGATTGTTCATGCGGAACATGCCGCCAAACATTGCGATCATATACAGTACTGCGATCACTGCCAGGAACACAAAATTGTAAATGGTAGATGATACATTTCCTCTGCCTGCGTATAAGGTCAGCGCAGTGGTACCTCCAAGGACCGCAACAAACAATACAGAATGTGTTATTTTTTTCTTCATTGTCTGCCTCCCCATATGTATTTACTATGTTTGTGAATTATAATACATTTCCATCATAATATCACAATTTTCTAATAATAACAAGATGCCAAAACACCCCTGTCAAGTGTCCTGACAGGGGTATTATAGCACATCGGTTATGCCAAGGCGTAAACCTTATCTTCCTCAAGAAATCTGGCTTTGCCATCTTTTACTTCTATTAAATTGATGCTGCAGTTTGGAGGCACACAGCCATGCCAGAAATGCCGGGGATCCTGGTACAGGTTCTGAAGCAGTGCCCGCACTGCGCAGCCATGGGAAGACACAAGCACAGTTTTATCTGCAAGAGAAGGATCTGCGGTTTTTTCTATCCAGAAATCTCTTGTTCGCTCCAGTACATCCTGAATATTCTCCCCATTCTCTGGCCGCGGAAATTTCAGAGGATCCTTAAAGAACAGGTCAAATTCCGGACAGTCTGATTCCATGGAGCTGCCTTTTCTCATAATATGACCTTCCAGCTCTCCGAAATTGATTTCCTGGATCCGCTTGTCCTCTATGGTAGGAATCTGCCTTCCTCCAAGCACCAAAGCAGCCGTCTGTTTTGCCCGGGTAAGAGGACTGGTAAAGCAGATATCAAAGTCTACATCCATCAGCGCCTCTCCTGTTCTTTTCGCAAGATCGATTCCCTCCTGGGCAAGAGGAATATCTGCTGATCCCTGAGCCTTGTGCAGATAGTTCCAGGGAGTCAGTCCATGTCTTATCACATATAAAAGCATCAGCTTCTCAACTCGATTCCAAGTCCTTCCAGACCATTTAAGATTTTCTTCATTGCTGCTGAAATCTCGCTCTCCTCCAGTGTCTTGTCATGGGCACGGAAAACAAGAGCATATGCCATAGATTTATAGCCATTTTTGATCTGGCTGCCTTCATAGATATCAAACAGCTGATAGCTCTCCAGGATTTTTCCACCGCGCTGTACCAGAATGTCCTCGATCTGACCTGCAAGCACAGCCTTTGGAACCAGCATACTGATATCACGGGTAACTGCCGGATATTTGGCGATTCCGGTAAATTTATGGTTGAAGTTTGCAAACTCCAGAACACTCTTAATGTCGATCAGGGCAATATATGCGCGGTCACCGATTCCATAATTGTCAGCAACAAGAGGATGAACCTCACCAAGGCAGCCGACAACTGTACCTTCATATATCATGTTAGCCTGTCTTCCGGGATGGAAAAACGGCTTCTCACTTGCAGGATCGTATTCCACTTTTTTCTTCATGCCGATTTTCTCGAAGAATTCCTCGCAAACACCCTTCATATCAAAGAAATCGCTGTTTCCGTACATTCCAAGTGTGAATACAGTTCTCTCATCCGGAAGCTCTGTAACAGGCAGTGACTTCGGAAGATATATATTGCCAATCTCATACAGACGAACATCTTTATTTCTTCTGTTGTAGTTGGTTGAAAGAGAAGAGAGCATTCCGTTCAGTGTGCTGGTACGCATAATGCTGTAATCTTCACCAAGAGGATTGCTGATGGTGATTACCTTGCGAAGCACATCATCCTCCGGAATTCTAAGCTTGTCAAATACCTTCGGGCTTTCGAAGGAGTAGGTCATACCCTCTGAAAATCCACAGTATTCTGCAATGTCTCTTGCAATGTTCTCAATGCGAAGCTTAAATGGCATTTTTCCTGCGGTAGCCTCACCGGATGGAAGGGTTGTAGGAATTTTGTCGTATCCGTAGAAACGGGCAACCTCCTCTGCAACATCTGCCATGCAGTGGATATCCTGACGGAAGGTAGGTGCTACGATTTCGCCTGTTTCCTCATCATAAGTCAATTCGATCGCTGCAAGATAACCAAGCATCTCTTCTTTGGAAAGATTGGTTCCAAGAAGGGCGTTAATGCGATCCGGCTCAAATTTCACCCTGGATGGCTCACTTACTTTATTGCAGACATCAACCATTCCTCCAACAACCTCTCCTGCGCCAAGCTCTTCCATAAGCTGGCAGGCTCTGTCGATTGCGGCTTTTGCATTGTTTGGATCAAGACCCTTCTCAAATTTACCGGAAGCATCGGTACGAAGTCCGATTCTCTTGGAGGAAAGTCTGATGTTGGTTCCATCAAAGCATGCAGCTTCAAAAAGGACTGTGTGTACATGATCTGTGATCATGGAATTCTCTCCGCCCATAATACCGGCAATGCCAACAGGCTTCTCACCGTCACAGATCATCAGCACGTTCTCATCCATGGTACGCTCCTGGCCGTCAAGTGTAACAAAGCTCTCGCCATTCTTGGCACGGCGGACAACGATCTCATGATTTGCAATGGTATCAAGATCATATGCATGCATCGGCTGGCCAAACTCTTCCATTACATAATTTGTAATATCCACCAGATTGTTAATAGGGCGGATTCCGTTAGATGCCAGACAACGCTGCATCCATTTCGGAGATGGTCCGATTTTAACATTTTTTACAACTCTTGCACAATAGCGTGGGCAAAGCTCAGGTTCCTCTACAGTTACCTTCACATAATCAGATGCTTTCTCCTCGTTTCCCACAGCCTTCACTTCCGGCGGACAGAATTTCTTGCCAAAGGTAGCTGCTGCTTCTCTTGCAATTCCAAGAACGCCATAGCAGTCTACACGGTTAGAGGTAATTTCATATTCAAATACAACGTCATCAAGCCCTAATGCTTTGATGGCGCTTTCACCTACAACTGCGTCCTCCGGGAAAATATAAATTCCGTACTCCGGTGCCTCCGGGTACATTTCACGGCTGCTTCCAAGCTCTTCAATAGAGCAAAGCATACCGTTGGATGGAACGCCGCGAAGCTTGCCGGCTTTAATTTTAACCCCTCCCGGAGTTACCTTTCCGTCATGGCCGCCTGCAACACGTCCACCATCGAGAACTACCGGAACCTTGTCACCTTCTTTTACGTTCGGTGCGCCTGTCACGATCTGAACAGTCTCACTTCCCACATTCACCTGGCAAATGATCAGCTTATCTGCATCCGGGTGCTTCTCGATCTTCTCGATCTGACCGATCACGATTTTCTCAAGATCTGCGTCAAGTCTGGTAAATCCCTCTACCTTTGTACCTGACAGAGTCATTGCATCTGTATATTCCTGTGCGGTTACATCAAGATCCGGCACATACATTTTCATCCAAGATAATGAAGTATTCATTTATTTAATCCTCTTCTCACTTTTTTTATAACGGTTCACAGCTGTTTTTGGAATCAGAACTGCTTCAGGAAACGGACATCGTTCTCATAAAGCAGACGCATATCATCGATCTCATATTTCAGAAGGGCAATACGCTCAAGGCCTACACCAAATGCAAAGCCTGTATATTCCTCCGGGTCAATGCCGCACATGCGAAGTACATTCGGATGAACGGTTCCGCAGCCAAGAATTTCAATCCAGCCGGATCCTTTACAGAAACGGCAGCCTTTTCCGCCGCATTTGAAACAGGAAACGTCAACCTCTGCGCTTGGCTCTGTGAATGGGAAATGATGAGGTCTGAATTTTGTCTTTGTCTCAGGTCCGAAAAGCTCCTTGGCAAATACTTCAAGAGTTCCCTTCAGATCTGCAAATGTAACATTCTTATCAATAACAAGTCCCTCAATCTGATGGAAGGATGGTGAATGAGTGGCATCCACCTCATCAGAACGGAATACACGTCCCGGTGCGATCATACGGATAGGCAGCTTTCCCTGCTCCATAGTACGTGCCTGTACCGGAGAGGTCTGGGAGCGAAGAAGGATGGAATCATTAATAAAGAAGGTATCCTGCTCATCTCTTGCCGGATGATTCTCAGGAATATTCAGTTTGGTAAAGTTATAATCTGCATATTCAACCTCCGGTCCTTCTACAACCTCATAGCCCATTCCCACGAAAATACGCTCAACCTCTTCCAGCGCAATGCTGTTTGGATGGCGATGTCCGATTCTGGATTTTTTGGCAGGAAGAGTTACATCGATAACCTCGGCTTTCATCTTCTCTTCTCTGACAGCTTCCTCTAATTTCAGTCTTGACTCCTCAAGAAGGCTCTCAATTTTAGCTCTTGTCTCATTTACCAGCTGTCCCACCTTTGGTCTTTCTTCCGGTGATACATCCTTCATTCCCTTTAAGATTGCAGTAAGCTCACCTTTTTTTCCAAGATATGCAACACGCACATCATTTAACTTATCCAGACCTTCGGATTCCTCGATCCGGATTCTGGCATTCTCAGCCAGCTCCTGAAGTCTCTCTTTCATATCCATGGTTCATTTCTCCTTTATTCTTATGATCTGCCAGAAGAGTGGAAGGAAGGAAAGGAAATCTCGGCATAGCCGATATTTCCTATTGTAAAAGTGGATTGCTCCGCGCTTCGCGCTCCCAGACTTTTACAATAAAAAAGCTCCGTCCCCTCAAAAAAGGGACGAAGCATATCCGCGGTACCACCCTGATTCCTGTATATACAGGCTCTCTCGCCGCTTAACGCGCAGCATCACGTCGCTTCCTACTGGGAATTTCAGAAACGCGGCTCCGGTGCGAAACTCAGAAATCATCTGAACTTAAGGAAGCTTACAGCCGATGACTTCCTCTCTCTGAAAGAAAATAATTTCCTAAAAACACCTTCCTGGCTTTTTCTCTTTCATTACTATGCCACAGGAAAGCAAATCTGTCAAGGCTTTTCTTTCTTTGGAACTTCGGCGGATTCCTTTTTCTTCTCCGCCGCCTTATCCGAAAGCCATCTTCTCTCTGCTTCCTCATGCTCACGGTTCAGCATTTCCCGCATAGATGCCTGCGCCATCCGGAACTGCTTTTCAAAGTAGCAATTAATCTCTGCACCGTACAGAAGAAGATTCATACAGATGTATAGCCACAGCATGACCATAATCAGCGCCGTCAGGCTTCCGTACATATTGCTGAAGCCGGGAAACAGCTCAAAGTACAAAGAAAAGAAGTAGGAAAACAAAGACCATCCGGCTGCAATTAAAACAGCACCCGGAACCTGGCTCTTAAAGGTAGCCTTGCGGTTAGGCAGCATCTTATACAAAATCAGAAAGATCAGAAACAGGCCTGCAAAAACAAGTGCTGTCCTGGCTCCGATTACCCTGCCGATGATTTTTCCCAAAAACGGAATGTATTTCAGTGCCATTGCCTGAATCTGGTTTCCCAATACCAGAAGAAGGAGGCTTGCAATAATAGCGATACTGAACATAAAGGTATATACCACCGCATAGAGCCTGGTTATAAGCCAGTTACGTGTCTCTTTTACGTGATAGATGCTGTTCAGACCGTTGGTAAGGGACTGCATGGCCTTCCCTGCAGACCACAGTGCCATGATTGCTGAAACAGGAAGTACTGCCGTACTTCTTCCGTAGACCTCTGATACAATGGTAAGCACAAAATTCTGTATATTATGCGGCACAAATGCCCGAATGGCTTCACTTACCATATTGTACGTTAACGGTGTATATCGAATCATAGTTGTAAGAAACAGAATAAACGGAATGAAAGACATGATCAGGAAGTACGCTGCCTGCGCTGCATATGCTCCCACATGATCCCCGTTTGCCCTTTTCATAAAGCCCTGAACAAGCTGGACAACACTCTGTTTTTCTTTCTTCTTATCCATAAAAATTGCTCCTGTCATAACAATGCAGATGCAAAAAAGCGAACCGTCCTTTTGCATCTGCATCGCACAATTTTTTTGTATCATACCATGAATCAGGATTTCTGTCTACTGTTTGCAAAAGCATTATGTGGGGACTTTCTTAGATCTAATACTTTGCAAATGTAATATCCCTGAAAAAATATTCCAGAATTTCCTGCCAGCTGTATCCTTCCTTTGCCATCTCATTGGCTGCAGTCTGGCTCATGCCAACGCCATGCCCAAAGCCCCCGCCTGTAATTTCCACACAGTCCTCTTTGTTTACCTTCAGTTCAAAATAGGCACTTGGAAGAAGACTGCCGCCTGTCACAGTGCTTCCGTTTTTTTCCGTGATCACCTGCCCCTTAGGAGAAAGAAATTCCCGGATTTCGTATTCTCCCTCCAGCAGCAGTTCTCCCTTTTCTCCCACCACCTGCAGTCCGATTACTGCACCGCTGTCACTTTTTTTCGTCACCTGTATTCCCCTCAGGTCTTCACAGTCCATCAGAGCTGCTGCTCTTTCTTCAAGAGTCCTCCAGGGAACAGATACCTTCCAGCTGCTCCAGGGAGCATTCTGGTCAAAGCTACATTCTACACTTTTCAGATAAGAGGCAGGTGTCACTCCCCATATTTCATCTGTGCTGGTTTTACCACTGGAAGTGGAAAAATAATATGCAGCAACAGGCTCTCCGTTCTGACACATAATCTGCCCGCAGGTTTCCTTTACTGCTTTGCTGGTTTTTTCTGTGGGAGCAATATTTCCATACACCTGAAAATTTACACTGTCATCCACATCAGCTTTGTATTCTTTTTGGAGACTTCCCTCTTCCATCTGGCGCACTGCATAGGTTCTGGCGCATACTGCCTGTGCCATTAAGGCTTGTTCTTCATAGGAGGAAAGCATTTCACTTGGAACAACCCCTTCCAGATACACCTCCAGGGGAAGCTCATTGATCAGAAGCAGCCCCTGCGGCGTTTTTTTGATTTCCAGGGTTCCGTAATACACAGGTGGATATTCCTGTCTCTTTATGGATGTTACCGTAATTCCTTCCACGCCTCCCTCCAATATCAGGCTTTGACCCTGCAATTCCTGTGAATCAGAAGTATACTCATAATCCACTCCATTTACAGTCAAGGCTACCCATGAATGATAATAAGACTGATAGTCGGAATCCATAAGTAAAACCCGTATCTGCTTTTGCGCTGCACAGCTTGTTGCTTTCAAGGGCGCAGCAGCCTCTTTCGTTTGCAAAGCTATCTTTTCCTGGTACAGACCTTCCTTTAAAAGGGCTATGCCTGCACCTGCAATTCCCGGCAGTTCTTTTATGAAAGTAGCTTTTTCATTTTTTTCATTTTTCTCATTTACTTCTATCGCCTTGTTAAACAGCAGGAGCCATCCCAGCAGCACAATCAGAAAGTAATTCATTTCATAAAAAAATCTGGCTTTCTTCATATATTAAATATATGAAGAAAGCCAGATAAATATTTCTGCAATATCAGGCACGTTCTGAACGAAATTATCTGCGCACTCCAAACTTATATGCAGTAAAGGACTGGTATTTCTCTCCGGCCTCCAACACAGGAGAATGGAAAGCCTCCACATTAACTGCATTTGGCTCTACCTGTGTCTCCAGGCAGAAGCCATCCCGTCTGTCATAAACATGTCCGTTCTTGCCCTTCTCATCAATGATAAAATTACCTGCATAGAACTGCACGCCAGGGCAGTCGGAAATCACTTCCATAGTAATGCCGGATGTCTCGTTATATGCAGATGCGATTACCCTTCTGCTGCCCTTGGCATAATTATCTGTTACATAGTTGTGATCGTAGCCGCCTGTAAGCTTCAGCTGTCTGAAATCAGCATCAATTTCTTCGCCAATCTTCTTCGGCTTATTAAAATCCATCGGTGTGCCTGCTACCTGTGCATACTCCCCAGTGGGAATGGAAAATTCATCCACCGGATTGTACTCCTTCGCATGGATGGTAAGATATGTATCAAGCACCTTTCCGCTTCCTTCTCCCGTAAGGTTAAAGTAGGAATGGTTAGTCATATTGGCAACGGTTGCCTTATCGCAGATTCCATTGTAATAAATCTGCAAAGTATTGTCCTCTGTCAGTTCGTAGGTAACAGAAACCTGGAACTCTCCCGGGAATCCATTCTCCCCATCCGGGCTGATTCTGGAAAAAGTAACTGCGTTTTTATCCTGATTCATATTCTTCACAGTCCAGATCTTCTTCTCAAAGCCATTGGGACCGCTGTGAAGATTATTGTTATTCTCATTCTTTCCTAACTGATATTCCTGTCCGTAAATGGAAAACTTCGCTCCCGCAATACGATTACCGCTTCTTCCGATGATTGCCCCGAAAAAGCATCCATTCACCTGGTACTGCTGAACATCATCATAACCAAGCACTACATCTGTAAGTCTGCCGTCCTTATCCGGGACACAAAGCTTCACAAGAATGGCACCATAGTCCATTACCTCTGCATAAGCTCCTGACTGATTCTCAAGATGATAAAGAGTGATCTCTTCACCAGAAGTCAGCTCTCCAAATCTCTTTGCTGCAACACCCATATTCCCCGCCTCCTGATTATAATAAAATCCCAGAATGCCGTTCCCTTTCTTTTGACGCCTAGCTTGCCGCTAGGTGGGTATCCTCAACAGGACTTCTGCCTACCACAACGAGAGGTCTGACATCTGCACTGCGATCTTGGATTCCCTTGATGTCAATGTAGGTTCAAAAATAAAAGGGGCCTCGCACATCCCAGGATTCTTTATTATATTATAATTTTTAATTAATGTCAGGGGTAAAATTTCTTTTGACCCTGTTATTATTATACTCTAGTATATACTTTTTTTCAACATAAAATGCAGATTTTCAGTGAATTCCAAGTATTTCTTTCACTGTGGCAGGCATATCCTGAGCATCTACCACCCGGTCATGAAGAACCGGAGCTGTGCGGATATCATTCACTGCCTTTGGCACTGCCACGCCGGAAAGCTTCTCAAGGGCATCTGCAAGCTTAAAGTCATCCAGATTCTCATGTCCCTCTGCAATAGCGTCCATTACACTTCTTGTAAACTTGTACGGGCTTGCTGTGGAAGCGATCACAGCAGGAGCAGTATCTGCTGTATCTGCCACATATTTCTTATATACGCCGGCAGCAACTGCAGTATGCGTATCAATCACATAATCACTCGCCCTATAAACCTCGCGAATCGCATCCCTGGTCTCTTCTTCTGTGCAGAAGTTTCCATAGAAATCCGCAAGCTGTGCTTTCATCTCAGGTGTAATTGTATATTCGCCGCCCTTTGACAGTGCATCCATCAGCTGTGCGCAGGCATCCGGGTTCTCGCCGATAATGCGGTAGATCAGACGCTCCAGGTTACTGGAAATCAGAATATCCATAGATGGAGAGCTTGTGAGGATGAAATCTCTCTTTCTGTTATAGGTACCGGTAGAGAAGAAATCAAATAATACCTTGTTCTCATTGGAAGCACAGATCAGCTTCTTCACCGGAAGCCCCATCTGCTTAGCGTAGAAGGCAGCCAGAATATTACCGAAGTTTCCGGTAGGCACAACTACATTTATTTCCTGACCCGCCTGGATTTTGCCCTGGCGCACCAGTGTGGCATAGGCATATACATAATATACGATCTGCGGAACAAGACGGCCGATGTTAATGGAATTGGCTGAAGAAAACTGGAAGCCAGCCTGTGCAAGCTCTGCTGCCATGTCCTTATCATTGAACATTTTCTTCACTGCAGTCTGGGCATCATCAAAGTTTCCTGTAATGCCTACTACATAAGTATTGGCACCCTTCTGAGTCACCATCTGCTTCTCCTGAATAGGACTTACACCGTGCTTCGGATAAAATACAATGATCCTTGTGCCCGGAACATCTGCAAAGCCTGCCAGTGCAGCCTTACCTGTATCTCCTGAAGTAGCTGTAAGAATCACGATCTCATTCTTCACATTATTCTTCTTCGCAGCGGTAGTCATCAGGTATGGGAGAATAGACAGTGCCATATCCTTAAATGCGATAGTCGGGCCGTGGAACAGCTCCAAAAAATATGCACCGTCTGCTTCCTTAAGAGGTGCGATCACATCTGTATCAAATTTTTTATCGTATGCGCTGTTAATACAGGTTCTTAATTCTTCCTCGGTGAAATCTGTGAGAAGACGACTCATTACCTGATATGCGGTCTCCTGATAAGACATCCTGGAAAGCTCTTCCATAGAAACATCAAGAGAGGGAATGCTTGTTGGTACAAACAAACCTCCATCCTCGGAAAGCCCCTTCAAAATAGCCCAAGAAGCGGTTACCGGCTCTCCTTTTCCTCTGGTGCTCTGGTACATTACCTGCATGTTGTCATTCCTGCCTTTCATTTATTATCACAGGGCAAACTTACGGCTCCTGTTCGGATTTTTACCTTACAGGTATTATACATACTTCACCGTGCTAAATCAATAGGGAATTTAAAAAAGCCATATCGGACACCTGCCATGCCCCATATGGCTTTTAACCCCTTATTCCAGAATGTTTGAGCATTTTTTTAAAGCTTTTCAAACAACCTCTAATTCTTTGCCAGCTGAATATCCACTTCCTTAGCGGTATCTCCGGTCTGGTCATTCTCCTCCGGATATGTATAAAATTCGTGGACACCGTATTTAAACAGTTTTGTAAGGTCCTTGTCAAACCAGGCTACATTCTGCTTCTCTGCCGCAGAGCGCTGTATAAAGAACAGGGCTCCTTCTGAGTAATCCACGCCCTCTAATGCCTGTTTTACTGCTTCTTTCGTCTCATCCGTTACTGTTACTTCATAAAATCTGCCGTCATAAATAGGAGAAAACTGAGGCACACCATTTCTGTGATCCATGATTACATCTGTAATCGTATCAGGAAATTCCTTATTGGAAACACGGTTCATGATCACATTTGCAATAAGCACCCGTCCCTTAATATCCTCTGTTCCGGCTTCTGCTTCCACAATATGAAGGAGATTGTCATAATCGGAATCAGTCATCATCTTGGCGCTTGAAGAAGCTGCAACTGCCGCCTCAAAGCTATCCACTGTATCAGACATGGAATCGCCTACATCCAGCTTATCTGCATTTCCCTTTACTCTTTTTATTCGCTGTCCCACCATTACCCTCTCACAGGAGGTTCCTATTCTTGTTACCGCAGAACCGGCAGAAGGAGAATCTGCAACGCTTGTCACCATGCCTGCGATCCCTGTAGGCAAAGTATTCTCTAAAGTTCCCGAAATGATATCGGCAATTCCGGTCTCATTCTCTGCATCCGAAGCTGCATATACCTGGCTTCGCTCTCCCGGGCCGACTACCTTTGATCCAACCGCCAAAATCATCGCCAACGCGGCACAGGCACTAAGAGCTACAAAATTATGCATAGGAGAATCCTCCTGCTTTCTTGCAGAGTCCTTCTTCTCACTAGTTGTTACATCACGTAAACTTCTTTTTAATTTCATATTCTTCTTTCCTTGCACTTTTGTTATGTTTTGATTTCTTTAAGTATTTATTTCGTAACATTTTTGTAACGTATGAGAAAATTATATTTAATAAAAGCAAAATTGTCAAGGTTTTTTTATTACAAATATATTATAGGCCTCAATCTCATTGCCCGTCAACGCTTTTTCATCGTATTATTCAGACAAAAAAACCACCCAGATTCCTTTATTCGGGAAAATCTGAGGTGGTTCTTCTTAAAGTTATCAGTTTATCGATTGTTGATAGCAGTTACCAATGCATCAATAGAAGCATGGATAATATCCGGATCCACACCTGCGCCCCATGCCATCATGCCGTCCGGTTTTCTGATTCCCACATAGGCAATCGCTTTGGAGCTGGAGCTGCGCTCTAAAGCATGCTCCTGATATACTTCCAGGGAATATTCCAGATTGTACGCTTTTTTCAAAGCATTGCTTACGGCATCCAGACGACCGTTTCCAAAGGCTTCGGTTGTAATTGTTTTTCCATCAAATTCAGAGGTAACCATAGTTTTGATTCCGCCGTCCTTCTGCTGGAAATGCACTTCCTTTATGCAGTACGGCTGTACCACATTTTCAAAGGTTTTCTTGAACAGATCAAAAATTTCATCCGGATGGAGCTCTTTATGAAGATGGTCGGAAACGCCTTTGGCTGCATAGCCCATTGCTTCACGCATTTTCGGCGGAAGATTCAGACCGAATTTTGTCTCCAGAATATAGCCTACGCCGCCTTTACCAGACTGGCTGTTAATGCGGATAACATCTGCATCATAGCTGCGTCCCACATCTGTAGGATCGATCGGAAGATATGGAACTGTCCAGCGGTTAGGATCTTTTTCTTCAATCCAGTGCATACCCTTTGCGATGGCATCCTGATGAGAGCCTGAGAATGCAGCAAATACAAGTGCTCCGCTGTATGGGCTCCTTTCCCCTACAGTCATACCGGTGCACTCTTCATACACCTCACAGATATGGGGCATATCAGAGAAATCAAGCTTCGGATCAATACCCTGGGAATACATATTCATGCCAAGTGTTACAATGTCAACATTTCCGGTTCTCTCACCATTTCCAAACAGAGTTCCCTCAATACGGTCTGCACCTGCCAGAATTCCCAGCTCAGAGTCTGCCACACCACAGCCTCTGTCATTATGAGGGTGTAAGGATACGATCACATTTTCGCGGTGAAGCATATGCTTGCACATATATTCAACCTGGCTTGCATATACATGCGGCATGGAATGCTCTACTGTTACCGGAAGATTGATAATACATTTATTATCCGGGGTAGGCTGCCATACATCAATAACTGCATTGCAAACCTCAAGAGCGTATTCCGGCTCTGTTCCGGTAAAGCTTTCCGGGCTGTATTCAAACTGGAAGTTTCCCTCTGTCTGCTCTGCCAGTTCCTTTAACAGGGTGGCACCCTCTACTGCAATTTTCAGAATTTCTTCCTTTGATTTCTTAAATACCTGCTCGCGCTGGGCAACAGATGTAGAGTTATATACATGAACAATGGCTTTGGGCGCACCCTTTACTGCCTCAAAGGTTTTGCGGATAATGTGCTCTCTGGCCTGTGTAAGTACCTGAATGGTAACATCCTCCGGTATCAGGTTTCGGTCGATCAATGTACGAAGGAACGTATACTCTGTTTCGGAAGCCGCCGGGAAGCCTACTTCAATTTCTTTAAAACCAATCTGCACAAGAAGCTTAAAAAATTCTATCTTCTGTTCCAGGCTCATAGGAATTACAAGTGCCTGATTACCGTCTCGAAGATCTACAGAGCACCATGCCGGAGCTTTGTCTATATAGTCTTTCTTTGCCCAGTCCATGCAGGTTTCCGGTGGAAGATAATACTGTCTCTTGTATTTGCTTGCATTCATCATTTCTTTGTTCCTCCATATTATAATTTTAAAAGTCAGGATTTTTGTAATAAGTGGGCATCCTCGCGAAACATTTTTATGTAATAGGAGCACTGCGAAATAATTAATTACATAAAAAAATCTTCCTGTCCCTGCACATATATGTGCAAGAGACGGAAGACTATATGTCCTACGCGGTACCACTCTTATTTCATGAAAAATCATACACTTAACGGATACGGGAATGATCCTTATATCCTCTCCTGATAACGGTGGAAGCCGTCTGCGTCTACTCTTACCACATGCAAGATGCATGGGCAGTTTCAATCAGCTGCTCCAAGGCGAGTTCTACAGATTCCTTCTGCCATCTTACACCAACCGACAGCTCTCTGCGCTCCGGTTCCTGTATACTATTCCTTATCAAAGCATTTCTCTTATTATTCTGTACTTCTTACATTAACATTTCCAGCCTGTTTTGTCAACAAAATTTTTCCAATAAATGGCACTGCAAAAAGGACACGAAGCTTTCTCGTGTCCTTACCAGATTTTGAATATGTGTTGAAGGATTAATTGTGACTGATTAAGAGTTTACCATGGGACAACAGGCAAAGACATAGAATTTCTTACTTAAAAAGGTTAAATATTTACAGACTGTTTTCAGGAATTGAAGATCAAAAAATAGGGATGCAACCTCAGAGCAAGGTTACATCCCTTTTTCATCAAAATAGAAAGTTCACAAATCCTTAATTTTACTGTATAAATCGGGGCAACAGGATTTGAACCTGCGACCTCACGGCCCCCAGCCGTGCGCGCTACCAAGCTACGCCATACCCCGAAACGAATTATATTATATCAGATATCAAGTATAATTGCAACTGTTTTTTAATGTAATCCGTCCTGATTTTTTGATTCTTTGTATGGTTTTTGTAAATGTCTCCTTGTCTCTTCTCACTTATTAGTCAGTGCCAGAAATTTTTGTCTGACTGGATTGCCTGCGTCAGGAATTGACCGTCCCGGAACAGAGCATAAGTGGTGACAGGTGCTGCCGATAAAGCTTATGATCGTTATAATTCGGTACTTCATTTTTCACCTTCTTTCAAAAAAGAGTACAAAAAGGGAATGATTTTACATATCACCGCTTTCTTTTTTTACTTTCTTCATAAAGCTTTTTGCGTTCTTCTCGCATTCTTATTTTCTCTTCTAAACTATGCTCATAACTTTTTCGCTGTAAAAGACTATCTTCAACTGAATAATTTACTCCCCATGTTTTTAAACACTTTAAAATTTCTTCCTGTTTTTTATCCTCAAAAATAAT